>JAJZIP010000081.1 GCA_021810525.1 Actinomycetes bacterium
TTTTCATTGTTTCTGACTGCTGGATGATCATGTCAGAGAGTGCTTCAGGACTGAATACCGATCCGTGCATAATTTCGCCTATGAGTTCTAGTTCTGGTATCGCCCAATCTTGGCCAAGGCTGATCATCGCCTGGCCCAAGCTCATGTCTTCAGCCGAGGAGTCAGCAGATGCTTGACGAGCGGTTTGGTCTATTCTCCGAGATATCTCGTTAGTTATCCGTGAAGCAATAGGAGAATGGGTAACTTCGGCAATCCCATCAAGTGCAATTTCTATCGGGTGATTTCGAAGCTCTACTCCAAGGACCATCAAATACATGGCCAGAATCGATCTGAAGGTTTGCCGCTCCGTTGTCGCTGTACCAACTACGGTGGCTTTGGCGAGCTTTACACTAAGCGGTAGGGATGCAACCAATACTCCAACAAGGATTACAGCAGAGATAATTAGGTTGGAGGTAGCGATGTATACCCCCACTGTAGCTAATGCGCTGCTAAGAATAACCAAAGTAAGGCTGCTAGCTACTTTGCCGTCATAGTAAGTTTTGTCCTGACCGAGAATGGACAGGGCTTGTTGGAGTTCTAAGTCCTTGAACGAGTTGCGGTAATCGTCAAGACGCTTTACTACGTCAACCAGGTGAAATTTCTTGGTATCACTTGGCATTAGCCAACTTACTGCACTGTTTCCGAGAATCAGCACAGCAGATACGATCAGTGTCATCCCTAAGGCTATATCGAGCTGGTTATTCACCTTTCTACCCCCTCCCTGATGGTGCTGATACCTTCGCCATGTTTTTGTTTAGCGATTCCATAAATGTTTCAGGAACAATCAAACGAATTTCCGGCAGTGGGGCTGAAATCTTTCGAAACAGCACCAGTAATCCAACTGTCATTAGTTCAATGAAAATAAGAACTGCATCCCCTTTGGCGGTCCTGTAATAAGGTTCGATGAAATTGCCCATCATCACCGACAGCGCTGATTCCATAATCACCACCATTGGAAACATGATTTTTGCAATGGTAAAGATTTCACGGCGGGCTGATACGGCGGCATTTTGTTCGATGAGTTCCGATTTGAGTTGTTCCTGGATTTGCTGCATCACTTTGTAATCCTGGGTTGTACCACTTGATGTAATGTTGGCATTTACCATGGCCACAACTACATCAACCTGTGGATCTGCTCGGCGAATGGCAAACATTGTAAGAGCGTCACGAAGACGAATTACGTAGCCGCCAATTGAAGTATTTGCCCTGAGTAAACTCTCCCTGAGTTGTCTCCCTGTCTCTTCGGGAAGTGCCTTTGCTGAGATTTCCAGCGATTCGAAAGCAGACTTTGAGGTTTGGAGCAGATAGGTCAGAGTCTGCATCCAGACGATGTTGTCCTCCATGGTTTTTAGGCGGGCTTCCATTGGGTCTTTGCCAAAAAATGCTCTTGTCAGATAAAGAACGATTCCAGCTCCAAGCGTAAGAATCGGTTGGCGAGTAAAGATTGCAGTGGGTACGACTACCGCAATAATCAGCGCCCAGTCTTTTAGTGCCAGTTCAGTCATGGCTGCTTTAGGTCTGATTGTGGCCAGACGACTAATTAGAACTTTGCTACGCAACTTCCTTGAATCTTTCTGCTCGAACCAGATTCCACTTAGCTCCCATAGTGCGAAGAGGAGAAACACCAGTCCGAGGCTAAATATCACGCTAGCCACCATTGAATATTCCTTTCATCGAACTTCCGAATAACTGCTTGAGAAGATCTTCCTTACCTGTCTCATCAGATGGCGAAATGTCGTCATCTAAATCAGATGACTCTGTTTCGGGGGCCTCACTTACTACCGGCGGTGGAGATGGAGAGTGAGAGAGAATCCCTTTTAGAAGTGGATCCAGCGGACGACCTGGCAGAGAGATGAACTCAGCGTCTAAGTCATTGAGAGCTAGACGTACACCAGTACTTGCAAATTTGTCCTGGAGCTGATCGGGGATGAGACTTTTCCATTCCACTTTATGGGTAAGAGGATTGTAGCCCCAGAGTTCTGCATATATGGGTTTTCCGTCGGCTCCGATTTGACGGGTAAGCGTCCAAATATTTTCGATTTGGCGTTCAGGGGAGCGGTCATAGCGTCTTCGGACAAAAAGAATTATGTCCACTGATTCGGCTAAGCGCTCGTACACTTCCCGCTCTGAAAGTTTCGCTCCGCACATATTTTTTACTCGGCGGAAGATACTGCCTGGCTCTTCTGCATGGAGTGTCATGCCGCTTCCACCAGTTACGTTTGCAACGGTGAACCAGTCAATAATCGAGTCATCCAGCGCTTCTCCAATGATGATCCTGTCAGCCATAAACCGCTGGCTGTCACGGATGAGACTTGCCATGTCTCTCTCTTTGGTGGGCACCAGGGGTAGAATCATGTCGTGTTTATCCGAGCGTGTGTCGAGATCGAGTTCAGGTGAGTCTTCTACCACGTACAGGTAATCGTGGTAATCAACGCTGTGAAGTAGGGAGCGCAAGAGAGTGGTTTTACCCGAGCCGACAGAACCAACCACTAAAAAGTTTGCACGAGAGGCAAGCATAACTTTAAGGAAATTGTACATACCACGGCTTGGAATCATTCCAGTCTCATATATTTCGTCCAGATCAGGCTGACCAGTTCGGTTCATTCGCACAGAGACGATTATTGATTTATTATCGTGAAGCATGTTTGCCGCAATGCGGATCTTGTGAGTCGGGAGATACAGAGTGACGTGTGGTGATGCGTAAGTCCAGTTCACAGGCTGGCCGGAAAACCTAATTGCTTTGTTTCCAATAATTCCTTCACGCAAGGTGCTGAGATTTAGCGCTAAGGGATAGTTGAATCGCTCTTTTGTGTCACCGCCGATTCGGTGCAGGCCAATCTGTGCATCTTCGCCTTCAAACCACTTGATGGTGATGTTATAGATGGATTCATCACGTATCAGTGTTTCGAGTCCACCGAGACCAATCAGATCATCTGCAACAATTACTGCAAACTCTTTTGCCATGTTTGCACCTACTGCAAATTCCGATGCTCGGACTCTGGCTATATTTTCAATCGCCTCTCTCTTATCTAAATAGGAAAGCGCACCTTGGATAATGTCGGCTATCTCTTTAGATTCCTGGAGTCTGTCTACTGCCTTTTGACGCTGTGCGGCGAGCTTCCAGTAGAGGGGGGCAGCGCTGGTAGAACTATCATGACGTGGTGCCATTGCTAAGTAATCAGACATCGACTATTTGCCTCCAAAGAAGATCGCAAGTTCGGAAGTGGCTTGAAGATACTGTCTGACCGATTTTGCCTTGGCCTTGGTGACCAGTAAATTACGCCAGGTATTATCCGCAATTGCATCATCCCAGGGGAGCACGTTTGCACAGTGAATACCTGTGGCTTCAGTTACTTCTTCGGGGAGACTGTGAAGCTTGTTTATCATCACTAGCGCCAGACGTTCCTGGTACATAGCCAATCTTGACGCAGCAGCGATTGCTTCGCTAGTTGAGCGGACCACTACAACTACAGCAGTTGCAGCATTTAGTACCCTGTTATGGATGCCTAAATGTTCAGGAGCGACGCGGCCCATATCCACAATCACATCCATGTGGGATTGCAAAATGAGGTCTACTCGTTTTTGCCACCAGATCTGTTCGCCCGGACTTGGAAAATCCGGCATTACCGGAGCGGGTAGTATTGGTAGTTCCCATTTATCGTTTGTGACTTCCGATAAATCTGGCGGGTGAGGATCTTCTTGGCCAAAGTCCTTACCATCGTCAAGGATTGCAGTTGGAGAAGGAGAGGCCGGAGTATTGAATCCCATTATTTTGGCAACATCGCCGCCAGTGACTCCAAGTTCTACCATGATTCGATTGGGGTTAGGCCACAGGTTTGTCAGGTTTGCTATCAGGGTTGTGGCACCCACTCCGCCCCTGATCTGGGTGAAAGCAAATATCGCCATTATGACCGCCTGGCCAGTGAAACATCATTGTTGGCAGCAGCGGTAGTAATTACTGGCACAGCTTTGCCCGATACGATCAAATCCACTAACGTATTCCCCCCGTTGGGTGCCAGTGTCACCGACGAAATTACCCCAGCGCCAAGAATGTTTCCTGGAAGGGCGTTTATGGTAGAACTGGAAGCAGGCGAAGCGGACGAAGCAGGCGTGTTATTGAGTGGTTGAACCCCAGTGTAAATAAGCTCCACTTGATCGCCAGGCGACATTCCTCCGCTAGGCATATGTCCTGCCGTGAGGCTTATCCCCACAATTGCTTGGTTGCTTTGAATTTGGCCATTTGTGGCAAGACCCTTGGTGATTACTTCCCCTGGAAGAATCGGCACAGTGGCATTGTGATGCAGAATTTGTGATAAAGGAAGTGACCCCGATACCCCTGGGGATGGTACTTGTTCCACCCCGATGTCAGAGGGAACAAAACTTCCGCCAGCGGGTACTCCCTTTGTGGCTATGTAGACCGGAACTGTTGAGCTTGAGCGATGCAGAACTAAGAATCCTCCTGAAATCCCAATCAGACCAGTGAATAAAAGAAGTCCTGCTCGGATTAAGCGCCGCTGGCTCTTTCCGGCAGCGGACTTTGGTTTTGCTAGTTTGGCTCTATTTTTCGGTGGGGGAGGGGTTTGTTTACTAGGCGCTGTAGCGCCATTACTTACTATGGGTTCACCCATGGAGGGCTGCTCCGGAGATTTGGGATCAGTCGATTTGGCCTTATCTTTGGTTTTGAACATCGGTGTTCTCCCTGTGGCTATATTTACTTTTATAGTTAGGCCGGGATTACTTGAGAATCATCAAACCTACAGTCCAAGTGATAATTGCAGAAGATGCAATTGCCAGTCCAGCTCTTAGGTGTTGAACATGGCGCAGGCGCAATAAGGCAAATATTGTTCCAAGTGTCAGTGGCCACAGAATGAATAGTGTCAGTGAGCAGACAACTGGGAATGCAGCTAAGACGATCCAAGTGATACCGATCATCTTCAGATCGCCGCCGCCGATTTTTTTGGGCACAAATACCAGTGCGAAAAGCATCCAAATCGGAGCAATAACTGCAAAACGAACCAGACCACCTATAACACCATTTACTCCCAGTTGCATACCCAGGGCAATTACAGCAGCAGTGAGCATGTAGATATTGGGGATTATGCCAGTACTTATATCAATGAAGCCCGAGAAGATGAAAATACCCGAAATGGCAGTCAACCCTAGAGTCGATAGAACCGAATGGGAGAGAAGCCCAAAGACGACCGCCAGTAGAGCCGTTGCCGTGGTGGTGACACGGAGAGGGTGGCCCAGGATTGAAGTTTTCATAATTGTCCCATTCGGATACATAACTACAGTGAGGGACAGGTAATCCCTCACTGTAAATAGTTAGGCCGATCTCAGGGAAATTCTCTATTTGTGGCACATTTTCACTAAAGAAAACTAAGTCCTAGTTGTGATGTTGGTTTATTGTGATGTTGTGATGTTGCTAGAGCTTTGGTCGGGGGCCTGACTTTTGACGCAGACCACTTTCTTGTTCTTCGCCTTGGGCTTCTGATTGACCGAGAGCTCCTTTTAGTGCAATAGCCACAAGATCCCGCCTGGTTTCAAGGGGGATAAATTCGGACATGAGTTCAAGCACTTCACGCCTATACGCTTCATCTGGGGATTCCATGGAATCGACAAACTCATCAATAAGTTTGCGTTGGATCTCGAATGTTGCACGAACGGAAACGTCCTTCATTTCTCCTATTCTGCTGGACATCTCATCCCTACGTTGAAATTGATTGGCTTGCCAGAACGGGTCGCACATGTTTTTAGCAAGGGCGTTTACAGTCATACCTGGCTTGAGTTCTTCAAGCACTGTTTCTATATTTTGCATAGGTTTCATTTCATTTCTCCTTATCTATATGTATGCACGAGGCACCAAACTTATTTGACCAGGTTTTATAAAACCAGGTCACGAGAAACATCTGTAGCTGGTGCATACATATAGATATGAACTCAGAACACTTTTCAGCAGATCCACGGATCGCACAGCTTCACGTTATATCCAACCCAACGGCAGACCTAAACGACTTAGGTGTAAACGACTTTAGTGTAACCGAAAAAGGCAAGGAGTATCATCTTGGAAAAGAAGCTGAGCGTTACGTTATTCTCGACCTAAAATACACCGACTCAGAGGACTGGTATTGGCTTTACGGGGCCAAAAGACTCTATGAGAAGTTTAACCCCTATTTCGACGATAAAATTTCTCCACCAGAAACATGGTTGGCCATACAACGCTTTGTCACTGATTTTGCTTGGGTCGAAAGTCAGTTTCGCTTTATCTTAGATAAACCCTGTTGGCCCTTACATATGGATGCAGTTGACCGCATCGTGATGTTGTATCATGCCAGAAAGCATTTTGAACAAGAGCGCTCATCTTCACCAGCGTCCTTTCAACGTGAATACTTGCAAACAATACGAGAAACAGTCGGCGAGATTCGTGAACTACTTTCCAGGTGCGAAATCAAGCAGAGTGTTAGTGATGGAGTAGGAGGGGATCCCTACGTCCAACATATTGCCGAGTCGCACGCTAAAGACTGGATTCCTAGCCTTTTACAGAGAGTTTTGCAGTGGAGCGACATAGATCTTCCCCGAAGCCCTGTAATGGCTATTACGAAGGACTCTGAGCGCACCGCACGCACTCTTTTAGGAGAAGGTGTAGGCGACTCCAGCGATGTAAATCAACAATGCTCAATCGACTCAAGCGGTGAAACTGAAACCGATAGCGACGATGAATACTAACGCTTTGTCCTAAATAGTCCCATGCAGGCTAAAGATGTTCAATAAACGGGTGTGAGCTTGAATAAGTTTGTTCGCTGGAGACCGTCACCTATCATTCGAAGGGTCCGCAGCTGATGGTTACGGAAACGGTCGTCCCGACCGTTATGGAGAAGCTGGCTTTCAGCTGCTTCGCAATTTCGGTTAGTTTGGCGACTAGCCGGTTGATCCAGAGCTATGGGTGAAAGTTGTGTATGACCATTTAAGGATTGATAGGAAAAGTTTGGGATAAGTGGCTTGGTTAGGCGGGATCTCCCACTGAAATGTCATTGACAAAAATAATCTCAAAAAGGAGACCCCAACCAAATGACAATGCTAACTCCCGACTTCGCTCATAACTCCATTTCTGAACAAATCCAGTCGTCAAATATTGTTTCAGATACCATAACTGAACTTCTTCGGGCACATGCCAAGACTCTGATTGCAAAAGCGCTTGAGATGGAAGTTGAAGCTGTAATTTCAGAACTGAAATCAAATGGAACAGATGTTGTTAGAAACGGTTATCTTCCCGAACGAAAGATCACCTGTGCAATTGGTGATGTGGAAGTAAAGGTTCCAAGAATTCGCTCAAAAGAAGGAGAATCGGTCAACTTTTCATCCAGACTGGTTCCCAAGTATTTGAGACGATCTAGTTCAATCTCAGCCTGGGCAGCCTATGCCTATCTAAGAGGTGTATCTGAAGCTGATATGGCAAAAGTATTAGAGGTAGTCCTTGGTGATGGTGCCAAAAAGCTTACCCCTTCTGTTATTTCCTCTCTAAAGAAGCAGTGGATAGCCGAGTTCGATATCTGGAAGAAGAGAGATCTCTCTGGAACTACTTTTACCTATATATACGCCGACGGCATTTACCAAGAAATCCGTGGGGATAATCCCAAGATCTGCGTACTTGTAATAATAGGAGTCGACGACAGGGGCAAAAAGCACCTCATCGCTTTAGAGGACGGGGTGAGAGAATCCACCCAGTCCTGGAGAGAAGTACTGCTCGATCTAAAATCGAGAGGAATGAACTCTCCTTCACTCGGAATAGGAGACGGAGCACTTGGGTTCTGGGCAGCACTCAGTCAAATATTTCCAGATACCAAACACCAAAGGTGTTGGGTCCACAAGACAGCCAATCTACTGAATTACCTGCCTAAGTCGCTCCATTCGAAGGCGAAGTCCGATATTCAAGCTATCTGGATGGCACCATCACTCTCTGAGGCAGAAAAAGCAGCTGTGCTCTTTAGGGACAAATATCAAGCCAAATACCCTAAAGCGGTGAACTGTCTTATAAAAGATGAAGAAGTTCTGTTAGCTTTTTATCAATTTCCAGCTGAGCACTGGATTCATATTCGCACTACTAATGCAATTGAATCAACTTTTTCAACTCTAAGGCATCGCACCATAAAGGTAAAGGGAGCATTCTCAAAAGAAAGTGCAATGTCAATGATGTTCCAGCTTGGTCTGGAAGCTGAAAAGTCCTGGAGAAAGATAACTGGATCTGAAAGACTTGCTCTGGTTATCTCTGGAGTCAAATTCATCGACGGACAACCAGTTCAACTAGCAAGCTAGAAATTCCAGGATTTGGTTGATCTGACGAACTGGAACTTTTCGGTAATTCCCGTCCGTTACGATAGCGTTACGTTTCCAAGGTACTATTCCTATGGCCACTCTTGTCTGGTAATGGGATCAGTCGCAGCTACATTGGCAATTGAGCCGCTACAGAGCGAGATGGAAATGACGTAAAAGCTTGATTTGGGATACCGGGGACCAACGGAACCTCGATATTCCCAAGTTCATCTCAAATCATTCCGTAACGTTACGTTATTGCCTGGGCAAAACCTGAAAGATCACCAGAAACAATTGCTCTGGCCAACATAATTTTGGAATTGAATCAGTCCGTTGTAAGAATTACCTAGCTTCTCGCGTCACATCGTCCCGCTATAGTTTCAAATGACATTGATGTGAATGGATCCTTGGCTCACTAAGCAACAACTTTCCAGCCAATCTTCCTTAGGGGTCAAAACACAAGATTCCTGTATAACTCGTTGATCCACTCCTCCAGCTTCTTGACGATGTCGTCGACTGGGCTGAGGAGTGCGGTCCTAGGTTGTTCGGCGACAGCCAGATGTTGGTTTATGCTGCCGACGGCGGACAACGTGTAGGCGAGGGCCTGCTGCGCGGTGGCCTCGTCATTCACCGGGGTGTTAGTAATCAACTGTAGATGCTGGTCTATTTGTGCGGTGGCGTCACTCATGTCCACATCGCCGTCCTTTCCGCGTGTCGCCCTTTGCGACGCTTCAAGACTTTGGTTCGAGAGTCGACAAGCTGCTGTAAGAGTAGCCGGTTAACAGGGTGTGATCAAGAAATTAAGACGTCGGCTACATAATTCTGAATCAGCTCAAAGATTCCAGCTAAAACCGTATTCGCATCTGAGTTCCAGTGAGTTCAGTTCGTTGATTGTATGTGGCATTAGCATCTTCTTTTTGCATCGCCACCAGTAGCGTTTCGCTAAAAGCCCTACCGAATCTTTCACGTTCAACTCCGGCAGGGTTTGGGTTGGCCTTATGAATTCCAGGTTTGAAACGCTCTGGATCGCTGGAAGCGTCCAGAAAGCCGTTATCAACCCCGTGAATTTCCCGTAAGCGATCAAAGACTACTGCTGACCCCGCTCGGGCAAAAAGTTCAGTTGGTTCGCTCCAGTATCCAACTGCTTTGTTCCCATTTAGGATCTGCGCATTCGTGAGATAAGTAGTGTGGTTGACATGAATGCCCGCATCTCGGTCCAAGCGGCGATTGAGCTTCAGCCAGTCGTTTCCAGATACCCGCTCACTCCACAGCGTAGAAAGCGAACCGGCAGCTATTTGAGGTACTCCTCGGTCGATAAGGCCCGTCTGCATATTGGACTGAGCGATCTCACGTTTCAGATAACGACCTTGACATGCGTAATTCCAAACTGGAGATGGATTACTCGCCCACTCGGTTAGGGTATCAACCATTGCATCCCCGAAGATTTTCCACGATTCGGCAGTTCCACTTAAGTCTGAGAGTTGCCTTTCGATCTCTGGATGTAACAGCACTTCCAACATGATGTCGAGCCTGCGCATTTTAGAAGCCGCTAGCGCTTCGGCAAACTCTGGGGAATCCCGTAAAGGGCGGCTCTGTTGGCTGAGAATTTTTACGAAGTCGTGTATCTCGTTCCCAGGTACACCAGAGGCCATAGTAGCCCTAGAGGCAAGTTCACTGCCCACCTTATGGTCGTAGGCGTGCATCCATTCATGAGCCAGAGAACCGCCGCCTTTAGTTTTTGTAAGATTGATAACATGGCCAGAAGGCTCATAATGAGCATTGGCATTACCCCCTCTTCCTCTGGCACCAAGTGCGAGGCCGAGGTTTTGTAGACCTGATTTGTCGGTTACAGGAAGGGCTAAATACTGAGGTGATACCCCAAGTGCAAGAGCCAGGTCGCTCATTGCGTCATAAGCCATATTGAGCATTTCCTGACGTTCGGCTTGGGTGGCCCAATTGCCATATTGGAGTCCTCGAAAAGGAACTAGCTCAATCAGATCCGCTTCAGAAACATTGCCTTGGCGTGGGTTTGGTGTTCCACTTTTAGTCTCTCTCTTTAGGTTTTCAAATCTGGTAGCTGGCATGATCTTTGGTTTGATAACACTTTCAAAAGGGGCGGATAAGTCTTCAGACCTAGTGGATTTTCTTGACTTTATGGTCACCCAGGGGTCAAAGCCTTCGCTTTTGGCAATACGGGCATAGAGATTTTCAGCAAGTAGGTCATAGGGGCCGAAGTGCTCTTCAAGTAGGTCGAAGTTAGGTTTGTCAAAATATGTGCTGTCTTTTATATCTGGATACTCGCCGGAAATAGCAGAGGCAAGTTTGTTGGACATTTTGTAGTAAAACTTGTCACTGGTATATCTGTCTTCAAACTCAAGATGACCATTAGTAAATAAAGGAGCGATTTCATTTCTCCAGTTGGGTGCGTATTCGTCGAAGATCTCACGCTTGGCCCGAGAAAGAGGACTGCTTACCGTACTCCCCAGCTTGCGAGCTATAGATATCAGCGTGTTAGGTTTATTATGCAATGGATCCCTAAGCCAGGTAGTAGCTGCATTAGATGGAGACATTTGAGGGTTGGCTCCTAAATACCTTCCCAGCTCACCCGCAATCATTGAGCCATTAAGATAGTTCATATGCTGAGGTGCAGATAAGGTGAAAGCATTGATTTCTGGCCATGTAACATCCAGGGGGAGCGCTTCGAGATCATCTGCAATCGCTTTGAGAGTCGATTCATAGCAGAGACCGAACACATAGGCATCCCTGGGAGTCATTTTGTGATAACGGATACGCATTGGGTTCAGGTCTGTTGATGCGGCAGAGGCGGCAATTCCTCTGTACAACACACGCCAAGCCAACGCTATTGCTGGGCTGGCACAGAGGGGTTGTAATTCGCTGAGGCGGTTTTCCAAGGATCCCCATATATCGTCACGCCTAATCTCACGTAACTTCGCTGTCAGTTGCGCATTAGACCATTCGATTCCGGCTTCGTCCATGATTATCAAATCCTCAAGAGCCTGCTTGACTCTCTGAGCTAGGTCTTTTCGTGATCCAGGTATTTCTTCGCCAAAATCCTCGCGCTTTTCGGGCGAAGAGTTCTTAGTTGTCGCAATTAGTTCCATATCTATATGTATGCACGAGCTACATTTTGTGCATTACATCAGCCATGACACACTTCCGATAGGTTATAACCATGAGGGCTAACATTTGGAGATTTAGATCCGGTCTACTGGTAGTCCTAGCTGTCTCTCTAACTGGTTGTAGCTCATCCTCGCTTGCTAATAAAACCACTGGTAATCAGACCAACATTTCAGTCACGACGACAGGCATAAGCACGGGTTCTTCTAATGCTGCTGCAAGTAATACTGGGTCGATATTGCCTATAGTTGCAAAGGGCAACGGATGGTCTAGCTCGGGTCTTGAAGGACAGATTCCACCAGCAGGAGGTTGCCACTATCATTATTTCGGCAAGTGGGTATTACCAGATCCAAAATGCACCCCTGGTTCAGTCACGCCGTTAGTAACCAGTTCCAATCTGTCTTCAACGATTTGTAAGCGTGGCTACAGCGCTTCAGTTCGACCCCCAGTGTCTCTTACCGAACCTGCAAAATACGCCCTTATGCGGGCATATGGATTAACTGGAAGCCCAACGAGTTACGAATTCGATCATCTGATACCTCTTGAACTGGGAGGATCGTCGAATCTGGCTAACCTGTGGCCGGAGCCAAATCAGGGAACGCCTTCGGAACTCAATTCATATAGCCACTATGGTCTGAACGCTAAAGATGGAGTTGAATCGCAGTCCAATTATGCGGTATGCGATAAAGGCTACTCCCTTTCTCTAGCTCAGCAGGAAATGGCGCAGAACTGGGTTTTAGCTAATCAAAAGATGCCTAACTAGCTTGTTTCCGGTTTCCTTGAACAGCTTGGCGCTGAATTGGTTCTTTGTTTCTAATCATACGAAGACGATCTTGCACCTTCGGTAACAATCCTCTATCGACAAGTAGGGTCTCTGAACGTGTGGCAGCCACATACTGTAGGGCCAGTTCTTCGTGGTCAGGCAAAACATAAAACTCCTGTTGAGTACGATTATCTTTGATTGCAGCCGCATCCCATACGTTTTGGAACTCTTCGGATAGTTTGACGCTACCCCATTGGGCACCTTTGGCCTTATGTGCGGTAGACAGGATGAAATCGGCTTTTTCTGGCCGAGTTTCGTTTTTGCGTAGCCCAGCAATTATCCCGCCCACAGATCCTCGAAGACGTTCCACGATATTTACCAGTGGCGCATAAGATGACCCAAGTGGGGTATCAGCGAAGCTCTTGAGTTCATCCCAGTCAGCGAATCCGGCGAGTTCACTGCCTTTGACAACGGTTCCACTGTAGAGATTTGATAGATCATTTAGTACCGAGATCATCTCCTTTGTCCCCCCAACTACATGAATTTTCTTTGT
>JAJZIP010000082.1 GCA_021810525.1 Actinomycetes bacterium
CTTAGCCAAAAGCCCATCTGCTCCCTGTAACTGACGGGGTCGAAGGTGACCTCAAGGACGGTATCACCCTCCAACTGGACCGAGTCAGGCTCCGGCCACTCTGTAGGCCACTGGACGCCTGTGCAACGAAGGTCACGATCAGAAAGGCTGATCGATGTCTTTTTCGCACCTGGCACTTCGACATTGGGCAAGCTGCTCAATAGGTGGTAAATTCTCAGCGTTGCTTCAGCAGTGTCCTCTACAGATGCCCCTGATTTCCCGAGGCCAGAGAAAACCCCCGCTGCAATTGCGACTGGCTGCTTGAGAAATTCAGGTCCTGCGAACTGGCAGATGCGGTCGTTCAGGCTGAGCCGCACAACCGCTTCCGCCAGAGCCTGCCTGGGGGGTAAAGTGGACGGATCGGGCCTGCCTTCGAGTTCCAGCCGCTCCAGTTCGACGTAAATCCGACGGAGTCCCCTATACTTTCGAACTGCCCAATTGTCGATTCTGAAGTCCTCTAGAACATTAAATAGATCCAGAGCCATTGCTCTGTTCGCGAACAGCCGGAAAAACCAGTCAAGTTGGGAATCACCGTCATAGACGGGAATTCCGCACGTGTCCTTCGGACGCAACGACGAGAAGTAACGAGCTGGTCGCGAGAACTCGAAATCGTAAGTGCCCGCTTCGTAATGGATTGCACGATGACCCACGGCAAGCTTGTACCAATCTCCACTGACCTGCTCGGCAGGAAGCCTCACCGTCAACCTTGTGTCGGGAGGCGGAGTTTTCTGCTCCTCTTCGGAGAGAGGAAGAAGCCGAACGCTCCTCCCTGCGAGAGCCTGGTAGTAGATTGTCAGCCTGCGCTGCACCTGCTCCAGGAGAACGCCATGGTCGGCATTGCTAGCCACCGAAGATGGCCTCCGCAACCTCTCTAACTCCACCTTGAAGCTGAACGTCGTCGGTCACCGCCTGGGTGACTGCCATCTCAATGGCGTTGCTTGCAGGCAGACCATGACGCATCAACTTGCCGGCATAAATGAGCAAGCGGGTATTGGGCCCCTCAAGCATCTCAAGGGAATCGAGATTCCTCAGCTTGGTCGCCAGTAGCGCAAGTGAATCAGCTGTTTCTTGGGTGACCCCTGCTTCGTGGGCAATTATCGAAGCCTC
Organism: Actinomycetes bacterium; assembly: GCA_021810525.1. Classification (GTDB taxonomy): domain Bacteria; phylum Actinomycetota; class Acidimicrobiia; order Acidimicrobiales; family Acidimicrobiaceae; genus SCQM01. The sequence goes on from JAJZIP010000082.1 coordinate 1,147, forward strand.
AGTATCCGCTGGAGGATACCCGAACTCGATGGCGGCAAACCTCTGCCGGGTGCTGTGCTTCAAGTCCTTCAAGCTCGACTGGTAGCCGGGGTTATACGAAACCACCAGCAGGAACTCGTCGTGGGCATCGATTATCATGCCGAGCTTGTCTATAGGCAGGAATCTTCGGTAGTCGGTAAGCGAGTGGATCACGACTGTGGTGTCTTTGCGAGCCTCCACTACCTCGTCGAGGTAGCATATGCCACCGTACTTGACCGCTCGCGTCAGCGGCCCATCCACCCACTCCGTCGAAGAGCGGCTAAGAAGAAACCTTCCCACCAGGTCGCTAGCTGTCAAGTCTTCGTGGCAGTTGATCGTCACCAGTGGGAGCGCTATGTCATGGCTCTGTAGTCCCAAGCGCCATGACATGTACTCCACGAAGCGTGTCTTCCCGCATCCTGTAGGCCCTTTAAGCAACACCGGTATTTGATTACGGTAAGCGGCCTCGAATGACTCGACCTCATTTGAGATGGGCAGGTAAAACGGCTCGGTTTCGACCCGATACTCCTCGATCGGGGTCTGCTTTGCCTTCGTTTCGCTCATCTGTCTCCATCCTCAATATCAGTTGATCGGTTCGCCAAACTCCCCATCCTGATCGCGCGCGATCCACGAGATTGGTTCGTCGCCGTAGTCCCTGTTGTAATCACCCTCGTAATTGACACCTGGGACAGCTGGGATCCAGTGGTATTCCAAGAGCTGCTTGCCCCCAATTGAGCTGGCAAGGCGAACCACCTCAGGATCGTCGAACAAGGTGAGGCGGCCCTTGTCGATGACCTTTATCCACTTTCCGGTACCTCTTTCGAGTATCTCGTAGGTGGGAAAGATGTTGTGAACGTGAGGGAAGTGCATGGTGGGAAGATTGTTCGACTTGGCATATGACAAGAACTCTTTGTCCCAGTGCTCAGCACCGAATCCGAAATGAACAACTCCCGCGCGCATCCGTTCCGGAAGGTTGGTTGCCGGATCACCACTTCCCCATAGGCCCTCGATGTGCCTGTAAAACCATGGGTTGGTTCCGATCGAAGCGTCGTTGAAATACGCCCAGCCTTTATAGGGGAACCCGGGATACTCGACTTCCCTGTAGCGTTCCACTACCTCGCGCCAGAGATCACCGTACTTTCCTCCACCGGTGATCTGCTTTATCATGCCACCTTCTACTTCCACTTTTATGTGTGGGAAGTATCCAGTGTGATTGGACGTGCCAGCTACCACCCCATTGATCGTGGGCATAAGAATCTTGGCCTGCTCCAAGAATGTTTCTACAGGATGTGCAAACCGTATCCCTTGCAAGGTTGAGCCAAGTATGTGGCCGGCTATGTATGCTCCGTTTGGCCACAAAGCCGCCTGCTGCTCGGTAACGCTCCAACTGATATCTGTTCCTTGAGGATCTGTGATGTGAACCGCCTCTGCCCGCTTGAAGTACTCCAGAATCTTGAGGTCGAACATCCGCCAGAGTTCGTCAGGATAGTTGTTTCCCCTGGAGATAAAGTCTTCATAAGTGTTGAAACACCAGTTGTTTCGGATCTTGCCGCCAGTCACACGCTTCCAATGGTTTCTACCGCTTTCGCCAGTGAAAACACCTGTATACCCTGGACGATCGTCAAGGTAGCGCTTAAGAGCCTCTGCCTCGACCTTGTACTCGACACCGCGCTCGGTCATAGCCGCAAGACGGTCGGTGATCTCACGCCATCCATCTGCTGCGCTAAACTCCCGTCCTTCTATCCCTAAATCCTTAAGGTTTATGCTGTCAACCTTCTTCGCCCCATCTTCCAAGAGAGCCCTCTTCAGCGCCTCAAGCACAATCTGATTCTGGTTTGGATAAGTCACAATCAGCAGCTGGTCATCCTGCTGAAGGTCTCCAAGAGCGGCCCTGCCATAGCGATGCCTTACGACCGAACGCGCGATCGGCATGAGCCTCTCGATGTCATCTACCCTCTCCTGTTTCAGGTATGCAGGATAACGCGGAGCCGGATACTCAAAGTCTGACACTTTGGATTCCCCCTTTTCTTTCAATTCGAGCAGGTATGCCAGCCTTTCAGTCTCCATGCCCTCCTGCCCTTGCCACCAAATTCAACAACCACAAGTCCGTCAGAGACTCGTAGTCTTAGGGATTTTGACCGTTCAAGCGGAATTCACAATTTCCCCACCAACCTGGAAACCCCCTAGACGTTCCACTAACACTCCAGATACCCGATTCCGAATCAAGCCACTTCGTCGAATACTCCCTAAAACAGAAACGGATGCAATCCGAGCCTTCATCATCGGGACCTCTCAAGCGACAGGCAAGCTTGGACATTCGGGACATGGAATCTGAGAAGCCCCCTTACTCGCATCTTTATCAGAAGTCATTTCACTTCTGCACCTGAGATCTTACTTCCGGGATTTTTGGCCTCCATGATCTTCCTGCTACAAAATTCTTATCACCTAGACCACTTATCTCCTGGCAGTGGCGCTAATCAATGCATTGGCACGAGGGCCAGGCTAGCTACCGGGTCAAAACTTCCTGAGCAGGAACCATCGAAAAGACCGCGAACTCGCCCAGGAGATTGTCAATCCTGGCCTTCGTGGAAAAGATGGTTGTGCGGACATAGAACCCATCTGTATTACTCCCAAACAGAAAAAGCTCCCCCTAAAATATCGCCTTCTGGACAATCACGACACAGGCGCTCAAAGCCGCTAAAAAATAGATCGCCGGCCTGATCGACCTCTTGTCCACGGAGCGCAGGCTCTTGGACGATATGAAGAAGCCTGCAAGCGCACCTGGGAGAATCTCGAGCGATATCAGCAACTGGCCAGGCTGGATCTTTCCGACGACTGCCAGAAATACAAGTGACAACGAGTTCGTCGCAATGAAAAAGAAACTCATTGTCGCACGTATCACGTTGTTCTTTGCATCCAGGTAGAAAAGCGCAATAACTGGACCAGCCACTGCAGCTATAGAAGACATTCCGCCCGAAGCTGTGCCGATCGCAAAGCGAGTCGCTGAAGTGTCTTTGATCCGCCATCCGCGTACCGAAGCACCGATTGCAATCAGTACGAGCACGGATGCCACGACAACCACCGCCTTGTCGGAAAGGTTGATGATGATGAGAGCACCGATTAGAGAGCCAGGCAGAACACCAGCCAGAATCGGGCGCAAACCCTTGCTGTCTAGTCCTCCAAAGTCACGTCTCAAAACCATCAGGGTCCTGCCAAGAGCTGCAAATAGGGCGGGAACCGGAACAAGCACGGAGTTTACCAGCCCCATCAAGGGAACAGTCACGACCGATCCTCCCATACCGAACGAACCCTGGACAACTCCCCCGACAAAGGTGAGCACATTGGCAAGGGCAATCTGAGTCGAGTCCAACCTTCCTCCAGTCAATCAGTCAAAGCCCTTTGGCTGATACATGTGAATTAGAGCAAATGGTGTCCAAAGCCAACAAACCTCTGGATCCAGTGAATCAGAGGTTACCCTCAAGTTGAGGCTGCTCATAGAGCTGCAACATTTCTCTTATCACCTCGAAGCACTCGCGGAGACGGGTCATGAAATGGACTTCAGTCTCACGCTGGTCATATTTTCATGAAATCGCAGCTAGACCCCTAAAGTCAAACCGACATGCTGAAATATTTGCGGACATTCTGATATCCCTTGCGGCACCAAGGTCCTGGCGCTTGAAAAACACTTGGGCAATCGGATTCAATATTTTTCGATCTGAATTTCTGATATAGTATGCTCCACCTTTCGGGCATCGAGGTAACACCATGAATGAACGCGACCTTCGAATCTTCCTCAATCTCTCTGGCTTCGATTCCATCAGGGAGGCTGGTCGAAATCTCTACATGACGCAGCCTTCTCTGAGCATGCACATTAAAAAGCTGGAGAAAGAGGTAGGAGCGGAACTGATTTACCGGAACAGAAACGGATTTGAGTTCACCTCTGCCGGAAAACAGCTGCTCGGTTTCGCACCAATATTCATAGCCCTCTGCGAGGAGATCAGACAGAAGACCTCTACGGAATCCGATATGCGCGGAGCAATAACAATCGGTGCAACCTCTTCTCTCTCAATCTTTCTGCTAGGTCCCGTTCTTGGGCACTGGGCGATCCGCAAGTCGCAGACCAACCTGGCGGTGGCCGTGGCGGTGGGACGGCATTCATCAATAATCAACGATGTGCTGCACGGCCGCATCTGCATCGGGTTGGTCAGGACTTTGCCGAAAGATGTAATTGGAATCAAGAGCGTCAAACTTGGTGAAGAAAAGATCATCTGCATAGAATCCGCCTCCAACAAGACCTCGACGTCAATCTCCTCAATGAGCGATAAGACATTCTTCTGTCCTGCACCAGACAACGTCCTCTGGGAGGCAGTCCATAGATTCATCGAGAACAACCGGATCACTCCCAAGAAGATCCTTCACGTAGCAACTGCTGAGGCGCGAGTCCAAGCTGTTATCGAATCCAAAGACACGGTCGCGTTCGTACCAGCATGCACCATTAATTTCCGAGGCAACTACACAAACTCTGTCCGCCCTTTGGAAATCCCCGACAACGACGACACTTTGGCGAGCCCGGTCTATCTGATCTGGCGCGAGGACAGATACCCAAGAGAGCTTGGCGGGTTGATGAATGCGCTGAAACGCAAGTTCCACGACCAGTCGCTTGGGATCAGAGCGAGTTAATAATCAGTGCATAAGTTCGGGGATATTCTGGTGACAATGTAGTAGGTAGTAGAACTGTCTTTGTGATGGCAGGCAGGCAAAAAGGCTGAAAGCTGATGGGCAGATCCGAATAAGGCGCTACGCGGTAGAGCAGAAAACTGAAAATGGTGCCAAGGTCGAAGTCGTTGCACAGGCGCTCGGTTATGGATGCTCCATAATATTTTGGTGGGTGCAGAAGTAATTACAAGGCGGCCTTGGTGAACTCGAGACCAAGCTGCGCATTCGACGCCCGTCAAAGCTAGACAAGAGCCAAAGAGCAGAGCTCGCCAACGTCATCATCGGTTCCGATCCCCGCCAGCTCCGCTTCTCCTTTGCACTTTCGACTCGCGAGATGATTGCAGAGCTTTTAGAGCGTGAGTTCGGTGTTGTAATGAGTATCTCCGCAGCAGAAAGAATGCAGATAGATTGGGGCTGTTTCCACAACGCCCGCTATGGCGGGCTGGAATCGTTCAACGCAAGGCTACGAGATGAGTTTCTGAACGGTGAACTCTTCGAAAGCGTTACAGAAGCCCAGATGCTTCTTGACAGGCGTCGACATGAGTACAACCACCGTCGCCCTCATTCTTCACTGGGGTACCTGTCCCCAAAGTCATTCCTGGCCCTGCCGATGTACCAGCAACGGACAATACTCACGAGATCATCGAGACTGCATCTGGAAAGGAGAACGCCACGAACAAGCTGCCTAACATCTGCTAACCTGATCATCAATCGCCGAGGCATCACTCACATAGATCTTTGATCAGTTGATGGGGACCCGCCAGGTCCACCGTGTGTGCGATTGTGGAAGTTTGAGATCTTCATCTCCCACGAGTTCGATGCGACGCTGTCCGTGCGGCGACATTGTCTTAATCGGTCATAGGGGATTCCTTACGATACCTGACGATTCCTCATAAATTGATTAATGGTAAATAAGCCAGATGAAGGAGATCCACCAAAATAATGTTACTTAGTAGCCCCATAACTACGGCTGACACGACGGCAAATATGATTCTTCCACCTAATGTATTGAATGCACGCCTAGTAGCAATTATGCCAAAGGCGAAAAGAAAAACGACAACACCGATCAAAAAGCCGAACAAGTAGCACGCAACAATAAGGCCGACAAACCAAAGGATCCCTGCCACCTCGCGGGTATATTGGCCGTCCTTTCCCCAAGAATTATCCTCAATCTGCGGAAGTTCTTCCGCAGATTTACCAAGCGCAAAAAACGACAAGATCTTAGTGTAGATTTGCCGTGGACTCTCTAGCAGTTTAAAATGCGATGGGCCCGTCGACCTCTCCTTTTGGCGGCCCACGTCACGACTTTCTCCAGGCTGAGGCGAGCGTTTCATTTTATGATACCTAAAATAGCTACGAACATCTGACGGGAATCGCCAAGCCGAGCCTACTGTTAGCGCGGAAGCTCCAATCGCTGGCATCAGAAATGTTGCTTTATCGTATCGGAATAATCCATAAGCTAATACGAATACCCCAGTAGTAATAAGTAGGCTATTGGTAAGAACAGCCAATAGAGGATACCCATAATCAACGTTTTCACTTTCGGGATGACTCGATGACGATGGTTTTACCCGATTTTTATGCATAAACATAGTTCGTTTATCTGAGGTACTACCACTCTGAGTTACAGCGGGACTCTCAACGAATGCTGAGCCTATAGTGGACTCTACCTCACCGGTAGCTTTATCTGTGAATTTAGCACGAGACCCCAGTTCGCGTTTGCGGTCCACTGCCTTCCAAACCAAAGCCGCTATCGCGAAAATGAAAATCAAGTCTGCAAATGGCTGGCGCCAAAGAAAACTAAAACCGGGGAATACCTTGATGGTGAGATACACGTTTGACTCAAAAGTCGTTCCCAACACTAGTCCAATAACGACTGCGGGCAAAGAATAGCGAAGTCTCCGCAGGGCGAAACCGACTATCACGAATACCGCCATTTCACCTACAACAAAAATGGAACCTTCCGCGGCAAAAGTACCTATTACCACTAAAGACATAACTAACGGTACGATACATATTCCGGGAACTCTTGTAATTTGAGCTAGAGTAGGCGTTAGTAACAAGCCACCGATCGTACCAATTAGACCTCCAATTGCAATTATCCACACCATTTCATACGTCAGTACTGGGTAGTGCTTTACAAAGCCGTATCCAGGATCCACATTCTTAAGTGCAAGCACTACCAACAAAAGAGCACTCCCTACTCCACCCGGAATTCCAAGGCTTAGAAGTGGTATAAGCCCACCTGCTTCCTTTGCAAGAGAGGAACCTTCTGCTGCAATGATTCCCTCAGAAATGCCCGATCCAAAAAGATGCTTCCTCTTTTTAGATAACTGCTGAGTTACGCTATAAGACAGAAAGTTAGCGGCAAATCCTCCAATGCCGGGGACTACCCCCGTGATAACTCCAATACACGCACTGCGTATCACAACACTTAGGTGGCGAAAAGACTCGATAGCTCCCTGGATACTCTGGTTTCTAAAGTCCCTACCGAGTTCGGCTGGTGCCGTGAGACCAACCTCTCTGCCTAGCATGTCTTGTTTTGCCACCTTTGTGGCTGAACCGAATAACAGTACCATCTGCGGTATTGCCAACATTCCCAATACAAGAGCGATCAAATCTATACCGCTCAGGAGCCCGAGTGAATTAAACGTGTACCGTTCAGCTCCAGTTATATAGGATTCGCCCACTGACGCAAACACAATTCCTAGGCCAGCCGAAGTAAGTGCCTTGCTCGAACTATCAGTACCAAGAGTACTTACAAGAATCAGCGCCAATGAAATTAATGCCACGTATTCGGGTGGGTGAAAAGCAACAGAAAGCTGATTTATGAACTGCAATAGTCCTATTAGCACTGCGCATCCAATCAAACCACCAATAAGGGTTGATGAGGCAGATATTCCAAGTGCTCTTCCAGCCTCACCCCGCTGGGCCATCGGAAATCCGTCGAATGTTACGGCAAAAGCCTCTGGGTGTGCAGGCGTATTCAGCAAGATCGATGTTATTGAAGCGCTGTAATAACTCCCAGCTAAAACGGCCAAAAATAGACTAGTCACTTCTTCAACGGTAAGGCGGAACGCAAAAGCTACAACAATACTCATAATGACGGGCCCACCTAAACCAGGAATTACGCCGGCTAAAAGCCCAACGAGAGAACCAGTTATGAGAAAAATTAATGAGTTCTTATTTGTGACGAGCGTGATTAGTGCTTGTAGGAGATAATGACCAACCACGTTAGAGTCTTGCCTTACATCTATGAAGATCAATAGAAATTGACGTCAAGATACTTCCGCACCTGTATCCTCTATGACACATTTCGTCATGCACCGCTAGTTGCGGACTTGACGGATGGATCTCACGAAGTTGCGTTTTAACCATCGCAAATACTAGTTTTCCAGTTGGAAGAGGGACAAACATCACGCGCGTGGCGTAAAAATGGTATTTGACTGAATCAGTTCGCGCGCCCTTCAAAATGTTCATCATTACCCCATAAGTACAATGATCACGTTTCGTGTTGAAGTTTTGAACAAATAGCTATCTTCTGATTATGTGTCCTCTAAATATTCCAATGTTTTTGCTTTGTCGAGGAAAACATCCGTACAACCGATATAGAAACTTCACGCCCGCTTTCTCAAAACAATTATTCCACATGGACAAGTGAGTTCGGTTCATCTGTTGTACCACTGAAATGACTTTGTGGCGGGCTGAATGCATTGAGAGAGGCCAAGTCCGATTCGGATGGCGGACCAGACAACCCCACCAGTTGAAAGGGTGGCAGGGCGGTCTGGCTTGACCCAGCTATCACTCCATGGCTCGGACACTTTAGCCTGCTAAGCGGGCAGAAGAGCCAAGTTCCGCGGACTCCCATGTCCAGGTGCCTCCAAAGGTAGTCGACTGTTTCAGTGTCATAGCGGGATCTGGTTGAATACTTGCACTTTGGACCTGCGGGCTTACGCCGGGTGAGCTTAAGGTCCACCAACACTTCTCTCCGAGAGACAGAAACTCCCCGTCCAACGACACCTTTTAGGTCTAGGATCTGCTTTAGTAGAGTGGTAACGTGCACGAATTCATACTCCAATCTTTGGTCGTTTTCAACTCCACTTTAGGGTTCGAACCCGTGCACGTTCCTTGGGGGTATTTCGGCTCTAGTCAGACTTGAACTAGGATTACTTGTCGATTCAGTAGCACTTGGGATCCACATGAGTGTCACCAGAGCCTGATCTATTTGCCAAATTTTATGCCATCGCTAGAAAGTATTTTATAACCCGCTTCGGCTGCAAGAGAGGCCTTTTCGGATGCAGATGGACCGACAAATCCGGCTGGCACACCAAGGGCTCCAAGCTCATCACCGACCTTTGACTGTGTAAAGGCATACTTGACTGCGGCACGCAATACACTAAGCTCCGCCGCTGGGACATTTTGAGGAGCAGCAACACTTGCACCTACCGTGAAAAATGTATGTTCAGCAGCCTTGATCTCGCCAGATCTCTTTGCATTTGTTACTTGATGACTTGATAAGTAGTTTGCAAGCGTCTCAACCCCGGTGAACTTAGTATTTGTTGAAGGTACCGGCCCGGTTACCAGTACTGCGCTGCCTTTGCCGGAACTTACAATTTGACCCATGTTCAGCAAATTTGAACTGGTCAGGGTGCCGTCACCTCTTAGGAATCCAGCCACTAGGTCAGTAGCGTTTGCATAGCCTGTTATGTACTTTGCATTTACATTCAAGGCCTGTAAAATGCTCTCCATCATAGCCCCACCGGTGCCTGGCAAGAGCAAAGTACTGATAGGCGCCTTAGAATTTACGATGTCGGCGAATGTCTTGTACGGAGAAGTTTTCTGCACAACAAACGCATTCGTAGCCGGCAAGGGGGACCCAAGCATATCCAGGTTGGCCGGATTAATTGGCAGCGGGCCTTTCCCAGACGCCAACTTTAGAGTGGAGTACCCTCCAATATCTAGTATCCCGATTGTTAAGCCGTTGGGAGCTGCTTTTTCGAGGGCAGCCATGCCCGCTATCGTATGCCCGGCAGGAATATTTTCCACAACGACAGAAGCGCCGAGATATTTAGCGATGTACGGCGCAATTATATGCGCCTGGGAATTGAGAGACCCACCAGGCTTATCTGGTGCGATTAAAGTTACGGTTTTTCCTTTGAAATAGCTAACGGCTGACTTTTCTGAACCTGTTGTAGAGACTTTTGCAGCGACTGCGCTAGAACCGCATGCAGCCAGCAAGATCGAACCCACAGCCAGCGCGGAATACAAACCAGTGTGCCTTTTTACACAACTCCCAAATGAACGAGAATTTTCATTTAGCGCTTTTGCCTCCAAGCAGCTGCCCCAACAATCTTTGAATCCCCAATTCTGTTTATTGTTTTGCCACATGACTATACCTCCCTTTTCATGTGTGATTTGAGACCTTTCTTGTCAAGCTCGGCCTCAAAAAGCTGGGATATACTCCGATCTTCGTCCTCATATTCAATTTGATCGCGAGGGCCTTCACTTGCCACGGTTTGCGGCCGGTGGAAGGCAAGATGAAATACCGGGATGTCACCTGTATTGAAATGTTGATGATACCAGCCAGCTGGAGGCGAGATTAGGCTGCCCGGTTTCCAGTCGTACCGCCTTGGTTCGTCTCCCTCCGGCCACATTAATGAATATCCTTGGCCTTCAATTATGAAGATGTGAGCGCCAGGACCATGCCTGTGCGCTTTCTTATAAGTACCAACTTGGAACTCAGCCAAATGAACTTTCATCAAACTCTTTGAAAGAGCGATAAATACGTGTTTCAGCCCTTTACCACGATGTTCCACGTTTTGAAGCCTGACACTTCTGATATCGGGCACAAAATTCGTCTCCCAAAGACCTCCCTGGTACTTCTCATAGAACGTACCATCTCCATTCATGTCAGTCTGATTTCCAACAAAGCGGTCATCAAAAACAAACTGATCATTAAAGATAAAATTCTTATTACGGAAAAGGTCCATCATTAGAGGAGCGCTGGTGCAGCCCAGAAGAAGAGCTTCGTTCTTGCCTTCCAAATTGAAATGCTGATAACTCACGTTGAGGGGAATTGCAAACAACGAACCTTCTTGCCACTCGAACTGGATCGGCTTCTTATCGCCCTGGCGAAGGGTCGTACTTCCTCGCCCTTTTAGAACGTACAGCACCTCCTCAAAAAGGTGTTTCTGAGGATTGATCTTCCCACCCGGAGCTATCCTACAGACATATGCGTCGTCAACACTTTGCTCCGACAGATTTATAAATGTTCCCTCGGCCCCCATTCTGGACCACGGCGAAAGAGGAAGGCCTAGTACATCCTCAACGCTATGTCCTCGAACTGCCGGTATACCCTCCTCACTTTGCCAGCGGCCATATCCCCAGGTACTGTCCATCAGGTACTGGACGTAAGGATGCAACCCCTCTCTTTTTGTACGCTTAATACTCGTCATTTATTGGCCTCCCGATTACCTTGGTTGGATGATCGACCGCGAAGGGCACTTACTGGCGTTTCAGCTACGTTAAGCAATTCGTCCGGGTCTCCATACTTTGCTGCCAACTCACGAATCTCCAGGTCATCGAACACAGACAATCGCCCATCACTTATGAATATTTCTCCATCCAAATAAACCTTTGGACTATCAATTTCTACGGAAATATGCCACATATATGGGTAGTCATATCCTTCAACTTCTTTGGAACCTCCAAGGTGAAAATGAAATACCGACGGGTGGTTGTGCTTGCCTCGATGCCATAGCGCCGGGTTAGATTCGGGTGAAATCTTCACACCTGCCTTGGGATTAATGCCTCCGTGAAATGAACTTAGGTTCCATGCATCGGGGCCGATGTGACGGGCCGTTTCTTCAAAG
>JAJZIP010000083.1 GCA_021810525.1 Actinomycetes bacterium
CACTTAGCAACCATTTCTTGCACGAAATTGCCTCAGGACGTGCAGAAATCGCAAATTCCAGAAGTGGCTGGGTCTGGAAAAAGGAACACGATCAAAGCTGTGCCGCCGCAATGGGGCGGAGTTCAAGAGATATCGTCGAGAGATTCAATGAGAGAGCGTCGAAGCTGCGACAATGCAACCGCTGGATTGAGATCGGCAAATTTATCGAGAATCTCTGAAACCCCAAGTGCATAGCCACGACCGGGAAATTCGATATTCATGCCATTCATCAGCTGGTTGAGCTGATCGAATGGATAGGTAAGGTAGACGACGCACTGAAATACTGCTCCCTGAGCATTGCGGCGCTGCGACATCCCCACGACCTTCGATCCCTCAAATGTGATCTCACCTGGTCCCAGGCCTGCAAAGCAGATGGCGCGGGCTAGATCACCTCCGATCAACTTTCCCGTATGCATCTTTAGGTCATGGCCTCCCAGGCTCGACAAGAGCTTTAGAAAGATCTCTCCAATTGCGAAGAAAGATTTGCCGACGTCCTCCACAAAGAGAGGATCCGGCCTGGGTATTGCTATGTCAACCCAAAGCTGTCCCATTGGCGAAAGGAAGACCGCACCTCCACCCGACCTGCGAACGACAAGTTCGGCATCAAAGCTCTCCAGCGCCGCGATATTTGCCAGTTCAAGGCGCTGGCTTGATCCAAGCACCAGGGCACTACGGGTAACGTCGACAATCCTCGCAGTCCGCGCATCCGCATACAGCATCGGATCGGCGTGGACTTCTGATGCCCATCCAGCCTCATTCAATATGCGCCAAGACCTCACATAGCCAGATTACTGAGACTCCACAGATCATGCTCCAGTTCGTTCCACAGCGGAAAGCCTGAACTATGCGGACATCGGGCTCGAGCCCACGTAGGGAACCCAGTCTTCGTTCACGGCCCCCAGCAGATGAATCCAGGCCTTCCCTTTTGGAGCCATGGGAAGCTTCCGCAGGACAAAGTTGGTTTCCGACAGGAGCCGGTCCTCCTTTTTCGAGTTGCAGGTCTTGCATGAAGCGACTACATTTTCCCAGCAGTGCTCGCCACCTTTGGAACGCGGGATCACATGATCTATATTCTCTGCCGGGGCACCACAGTACTGACAGATGTAATTGTCCCGAGCAAACACCGATCTCTTGTTGAGGGCGACTCGCGTTGGATAAGGAACCCTCACAAAATAATTCAGTCGCACAACCGAAGGCACGTTGAACTTCGCCTGTGCAGCGTGAAAAATGTCCTTGCTATCGTGCAGGGAGAGAGCTTTGCCGGAAAGCACCAGTCCCAACGCTCTACGACTAGAGACGACACCAAGAGCTTCGTAGCTTACGTTCAGCACGAGAGCTCTAGACACCCTTTACCTCACGTGCCCCAGCCGGATCCGAGCAGCACGGACACCCGAACAGTAAGTTCCAAAGTGGTCAGACGTACGACAATCGTCGGAATGCACAAGTCCCATGTCCAAACTTGTCCGTCTTTCTCCGTCACCTTTCAGATGATCGATTGCCATACTGAAAACGAGTTTACCTCAAAGTCATCGAATTTCCAGACACCACTGAAGAAATTCGATGAGATCCCTGCTCGAAGGCATTGCCTTTGGATCCCCGTAGATAGACTCCATCCGGAACTCCCAGTACTCCGCGCCGGGCAGGGGCAAAAAGGGTGCCTTAGACCACCATCGTGTCCGCGCGAAGCGCTTGAACTCGATAAAACCGATCACCCAAAGATCGCTGTGTGGTAGGAGCGACAGAGCTGATCGTAGAAGCCACAACGTCATCCTGAGGTTGGTCTTCATCGAATCATCCTTGCTAGCTTTGACTTCCTCTCTTTGTTGATGAAAGGGGATTTCCTGGTTGAAGAAGTTCTCATGACACGACCCCTTTTAGAGATTGACGCATCATCGGGTCGCATTCGGCGTTCGTTGCCCATCTGCGTCCTAAGGCTAAAAGTACCGTGGCAAAAGTGTCACGTGCCATGATTGCATCTGCAGTGACCTTGTACCCGCACTGTAAAAAAGAGAAGACCAGCCCGCTCCTCTTGCAGGTGCCTTCTTTGTGTGGTGTTTTGCAAGGCCTGTCGTGGATGCTCACGGGTTCAATCTAGCTCCTGAGTGCGACAACTCCGTTGCCTTAATCCCCTTGCGGCGGCGTTTTGGGAGCTATTAATTCCCGGCTCCAGGCGAGCCGGCTTTACGGGATGATCTGTTCCGAGATGGCAAGCAATCCCAGCAACTAGTAGATTAGGAGGCGCAGCCTAGGTAGAAACCGTCCGAGGCTCTTTCGGAAGACCTAGCACCATCTCAGCTAGAATGTTCCGCTGAATCTGAGAGGTCCCAGCATATATCGTGCCAGCCCTCGAATTGAGGAACGTCATCGCCCAGCTCATCGACGAGTTCGGTGCTCCGGGATCGTCTGTCCGAAAGGAGGTGGAAGGGGCTCTCCCTGTTGGTATGAGAGCCCTCGCGCCCAGAATATCAACTGCGAGTTCCGTTACAACCTTATGGTACTCAGACCAGTAGAGCTTCGAAATCGAACTCTCGGGCCCAGGTCTCTTCCCGTTCAAAAAACCCGTAAGTGTCCGCAATCCGAGATATCTCATGATCTCAACTTTTCCGTAACACCATGCCAGACGCTGCCTCATCAGGGAGTCTTTGCTTGCTCCGGTCTCCTTGGCAAGGTTCAGCAGGCGGTCGAGTTCGATGCGAAATCGTATGGGAAGCGTGGCTGCCGCCTCCCCCCTCTCGTAGCCGAGAAGAGTCATGGCAACAGCCCAGCCGTCACCGGGCTGTCCAACGATATTTTTGCGCTCGGTCGTAGCATCGGTGAAGAAAACCTCGTTGAACTCGGATTCGCCGGACATCATCCGAATCGGCCTGACTTCGATCCCCGCTTGATCCATCGGAACCAGAAGAAACGAGATCCCTTTGTGCTTTTCGGCGTGTGTGTCGGTGCGAGCGAGTATGAAAATCCAGTTCGCAAGATGTCCTGCTGAAGTCCAGATCTTCTGGCCGTTGATCACCCAAAGATCGCCGTCCAATTCAGCCTTTGTCCCGACGTTGGCCAAGTCAGAGCCTGCGTTTGGTTCTGAATAGCCCTGGCACCATCTGTCTTCGCCCGAGAGGATTCTTGGTAGAAAGTGTCCCTTCTGCTCGTCAGTCCCCCATTCAATCAAAGTATTGCCGACCATCTGGATCCCAAATTGATCGTTCGTGCCCCCAAAAGGGACACCAGCCTTGGCGAACTCCTCTGACAGGACTACCTGCTCCAAGGGAGAAAGTCCAGCTCCGCCATACTCTTTCGGCCAGGACAGGGCCAACAAGTTGTTCTCGAACAGCGTTCTTCTCCAACTGGCGGTGAACTCCATGACCTGACTCTTCTCGAGTGCCCCGGTCCCACGCCAACCGGGCGGAAGGTTTACTTTCAGAAAGTCACGGACCCTCTGCCGAAAGGCTTCGGCCTCCTGCGGATAGCTGATGTCCATTTACAATCCTTCGACGCAATTTCTGCTGCCGTATAAATCGATAACTCAAAATAGTCCACGCTCACGAGAAATGGCAACTGTAGCTGCTCCTATGATCGGCCCGTGCTCGCCAAGCCCAACTGGGACGATCTTTGCATGGCTCGAGAAACTCAACCTGGCCCGGGCGGAGAGCTCTTTTTGGGCTGCATTGAAAAACACGTCGCCAAATCCCAAAGCGACGGAACCGCCGACCACAATCAGATCAAGATCCAAAAGCGAGGCTACGGAGGCGACGCCGCGGCCGACATACTCGCCACAACGGATCTTCACCTGTTCGGTAGCCTGGCGCGGATCCATGCCGTAGTACTTCACTATCGCAATGCCTGATGCGTGAGCCTCCAGACAACCAATGGCCCCGCAACCACAAAGATTGCCATTCTCTTCCACATTCACATGACCGATGTGGCCGGTGTTGCCCAACCTTCCATTCAAGAGCCTGCCGTCGAGGATGATCCCTCCGCCTATGCCAGTCGAAACCACCATGGCGACAAAGTCTCTTCGGCCTTTCGCTCTGCCGAAGAGCCCCTCGCCAAGAGTCAAGGCCTTTCCATCATTGTCCAGATAGACACTTACGCCGAACTCTTCTTCCAGCGAGGACCGCAGCGGAAAGTCTCTCCATCCAGGAATATTCAAAGGTGAGACGAGACCCTTCTCAAGATCCATCGGACCCCCGCTTCCAATTCCTACGGCGGAAACAGAATGCACATCTGAACTATCCATGGCTTCGTGAAGAACTCTCTTGGCAAGCTCCCAAAGATCAGATCCTGATCCGCCCTTTGGAGTCGGAGCTGCCACATAAGAAATGACGTCGCCCCTTTCCGAAACGACGCCACCGCCAAATTTTGTACCACCTATGTCAAGCGCTAAGAAATGCTCCATGCACCAACTATAACAGTCGGTAGCGGCCCTGTTACTTAGCCCTTCTGGCCAAAGCGCTTCCCAAACTTTGAGGAAATGTGCCCAAACTGCGAACGTATCCCCTTGCCCTGAACCGAAGAGGAGATATCACTCCAACCCGCTTTGCCCATGCGACGGAGATTTTGCTCGAAAATTACAGATGAACCTAGCATCACCAAAAACCCGATGCTTCCCAAGACAACCGAAGTCGTAAAGGTCAGAATAAGCATTGCTAAACCACCAACAAAGCCCAGCAAAGCCCACTTGATGTTCCTTCCGGCATGTCGATACACGGTCTCCGACCTTACGCGGGACGCGAACTCGGGATCGTTCTCGTAGAAATTCTTTTCGATCTCTTGGAGAATCCGATGTTCTTCTTCTGAAAGTGGCACCTGCGCCTCCTTCCCGCGTCGCTGGGGTTCTCAGACTCCAGCAATTCGTACGTTATGCCTCAGTTTCTTTTTCCAAATACATCTTACTACATGACCACGAAATAATACATAACGGAACGTGCGTGAAAATCTACTTCCATGCAGAAATGAAAGACGTCACTTGCATACCGTGTAACACCACCTCATAAGGTGTTTTCGAAGACTGGCTAATTTTCATTTAATACCTGGGCTACAACATATCCCATAACCTCGTTCGAGCCGATTCTCACCATTGCTCTAACCTGTAAATCACCCTGACACAGAGCTTAACGTGACTTCACTTCCCAGGCCTTAGCGGGACCCGAGGTCGGATCTGCCAGCAGATTTTGGACTCTATAAACCTTGGGCAAGCATTCTTGGCCCAGGGCAGGACATCCTCGAACCCCACCCAAAACCTATCCGCAAGATCAGCAACCTGCGTAGCCTAAAATCTGCCTCCATGGCTGCGACTTTGCGGAGCCAGCGCCAGTGTTGACTACCCGACTTCAAACCCGGGCCTCGCGTGATCGTCAGCTCCGCCCAATCTTCAATTTCAATGGACCATTCACCTGTCACACTCCCAACTCAAGAAGCCGAAAAGCTTCCGCGAATTCGGCTCCGACGGCCTTCCCCGTCTCTCTGGCCCTAGTAGATATCACCTCGCGCATCAACTCTACTCGGTCGCCAATCTGAGAACGGTGGCACAACACTGCGTCCAACTTCTTCTGAATGGATCTGGTCACGTCCACAAAAGCATCAGCTTCCAAAGAGCCTGATAGAAGCACCGTGCTCACCTGGTGCGCAGGACCTTCTGATGGAAAATAGTGGGGAAGGCTTGCAGCCGGCGAAACAGAGTCAAGCACGGTCCACCCCAATTCGCGGTGATCCCTGTGGTTGAAATAGCCTGTGCCGAAAAATACTGCTGTCGGATCCGGACATAGCACTGCTTCCGGCCTGAACTCTCTTATCAACTGAACTATCTTCGCACGGAACTGCTTCGAGTTCTCGATGCATCCGTCAGGAATCGAGAGGCGCACCAGCTTCGAAATGCCAACGATCCGCCCAGCTTGCTCTACTTCCTCGACGCGCTCAGACTCCAGCTCGGAGACATGCTTGTCGGGATTTATCGTGCCCTTTTCCCCCTTTGTGCAAACGACGAGATCCACCCTTGCGCCGAGTTCTGCCCAAAGTGCCAGAGTGGCGCCACAAGAGACGTCTGCGTCATCGGGGTGGGCATAGAACGCCAACGCCGAAGACGGAACCTTTGAATACAATCGACTCACTTTTCATTCCTAATGTAACTCGGTTGCTTTGAAGGTGGCAAAGCGTGAACCTCGAACTTCGAACAAGCTAATGACAATTCTTTCAAGCCGCTCGTAGCCCGTCCAACTGCCGAACTGTTCAGCTAAACGTTTCTCAACTAGCAAAATCACCCGATGCTGAGATATTCAACTTGAGGTCATTCCTGATTCCATGCGATTCTAACAGCGCCTAGCCTGGACATATGAAAAGCTATCAGACTTTCCTAGAAGCGGCAAAGACTTTCGCCGCTGACGCCGCAGGACTTGCAAGTTCCTCCCGAAAACGGCACTTTTCCGTCTCCTCAAAATCCTCAGTCAACGACATGGTCACGAACGTGGACAAAGACACCGAGAACTACATTGTTGAACGCATCTCCCGAGAGTTTCCAGATGACACGATAATCGCAGAAGAGAGTGGCCACCGAACTGGAACATCCGGTATTTCCTGGGTTATAGACCCAATCGATGGAACCACCAATTTCATCTACGACTTTCCAAGCTGCACGGTATCGATAGGCGTGCGGGATAACGACACTACTGTCGCAGGAGCCGTATGCGATGTCATGCAAGGCGACATTTACTGGGCCGGCGTTGGAATCGGCTCGTTCAAGAACTCAGATCCCATACATGTGCGAGATGGGGCACTGATTGAAAACTCTCTCATAGGAACCGGCTTCGGCTACAGCAGCGCGCGCAGAATCGCCCAGGCCGAATTCCTTGCCAGCATTATCGGCGACATCAGAGACATAAGGAGGACTGGAGCTGCCTCGCTTGACCTCTGCTATGTGGCCGAAGGTCGCCTTGATGGCTACTATGAAGTAGGACTCTGGCCCTGGGATTTCACAGCGGCGGCCTTGATCGTCACCGAAGCTGGGGGATACGTGCTCGGCCCAAAGGACACTACTCCTTCTGGAGAGCTCACCGTCGCAGCCTCCACCATGGAATTAGCAAGCTTTCTCAGAGCCAAAGTCGTGCCACACCTCCCCTTCGCCGACGCCTAGGAGAACACCTTCTCCAACCTCTCTAAAGTCTTTTCAATAGAGATGAGGTTCCTCACTGGTGCGTCAATCAGTTGGATGAAACGGATACTCTTAGCAGCGGAGTAGTCGAAGCACTCAGTGACCTCAGTTCTAGGAAACGTACCTTCGCCCTCCACTTCTTTCAACTTGTATCGCCAAATATGTCCGCCGAAGTGGCGCCACGCGATCAGCCTGTTCTCCTCGAACTCAACAACAGTGTTGGTGATACGGTACGGGACAAACATCTTCATGCTCATGCCGAACTTTGCTGACATGTAAAGACGATCAGGTCCGTGATTACTACCGCGCACAGTTCCGGAACCATCAATCTTTCGGTGCAGCGAGGGGGTGGCCAGTATGTCGAAGATCTCTTTCGGCCATGCGGGAATGATTCGCGAAGAACACACCGTCATGTGCTTTGCATCAAACATCTGTCCTTACCCCACTCTGAAAACTCCATAGGCGTTCGCTATCCCCCCCCAAAAAAGGGGTGCCTGTCATGCAGATTGATCAAGCATACGCTAATCTTTGGGCTTTTTTGGCTCAGTATCTTTGGAAAGATAACTGAACTCGCGCTCGAAGTCTTTCACATCAGCGAAGCCCTTGTAGACAGAGGCGAAACGCAGATATCCAACCTCGTCGAGATCGCGCAAGTGTTCGAGAACCATCCTTCCAACCTGCTGAGACGAAACATCGACACACTCCGCTCGAAGAACATCCTCTATGTCTGCGGCCAACGCTTCAATCTCATCCTCGCCAACAGGCCTGTTCTTCAGTGCCGACCTGACACCAGACACTATCTTGGAACGATCGAACAGCTCCTTGTGTCCGGAACGTTTGACCACCAAAAATGAGAGTTCTTCGATTCGCTCGAATGTCGTGAACCTGCGGCCACACGAGAGACAGGCACGCCTTCTCCTGATCGAGCGGCCATCCTCAGCTGTTCTCGAATCGATTACTTTATCTTCTAGATCACCACAAACGGGACAGCGCACTTAAAGGCTCCACTACCGCATCTCATTCGACACATTATGATCCTACCGGGATAGTCACAACTGTGTCCGAAAACTGCGCTTTAAGAGCCTCTGGCTCAATACGCTATGTTGAGCACGGTACCAGGCTGCAAAACCGCACCGCCTTCCAACGACGTGATCTCCTTGGCAATATAGGGAACCTCTGCAGGCGTTGCCGCGACGCGGCTCGCTATCGACCAGACGGAATCACCAGGCTTCACTATATAACTGAGATATGGGGCCGTACGGGAACTGATTTCAGACAGACTCTTCGTCGACGGTCTTGACGTTGACGACATCCCAATCGAATACGCAACAAGAAGCATTATGGAGACGGTACCTGCAATCACAATGCTGCGGAGCACGTTTATCACGCCGTGACCCCGGCATACACGCCTTGCCGTTCTCCCGCCGCTACCGTCAACGAGACTTAGCATTCGCGGCCCGCGCTGCCTTCCCGTCGAAACGTCCTGAATAGCAACCAATGCTTCCCTCCAATCCAACTTTGAGCTGTCGCTTTGCAGCCATCATATACGAACATCTGTTCGCTTCCACATCTTTTCCGAACATTTGTTTGCACTCTCTTGCCATTCCTGCTATTCTGAGTACAGCAACCAGGACATAAGCCTTCTGAAACTATTATCAGCAACGGCTGTGACAATAACGGGGGAAAATGACCGGAGCCAGAACAAAGGCACTCACTCCAATTAGGAAATCCATACTTGAATTCATCGTTTCTCAGCAGCGGCTTCGAGGCTACCCCCCCTCCGTCAGGGAGATCGGAGAGGCAGTAGGCCTTGCCTCATCCTCCTCAGTCCATGCACAGCTCAAGGCACTCCAGGAACTCGGCTATCTTCGCAAGGATCCCACCAAGCCACGGAGTATCACGGTCAACTGGAGCCATGAAGTGTCTGGGGAGTTCTCCAAGGAAGGCGAGACCGTTCAGGTGCCCGTCGTTGGCCGCGTTGCCGCAGGAGCAGGTGTTTTCGCTGAACAGGAGATCATCGATTCCTTTTCCCTCCCTCGCTCATTAACCGGTAGTGGCGAACTTTTTATCCTGAAAGTAGTTGGTGAGTCGATGACCGGCGACGCGATCCTCGACGGAGACCTTGTCGTGGTCCGCCGTCAGCAAAGTGTCGAGCCAAACCAGATCGCCGTCGTCGGGACTCCGAATGACGAGGCCACTATCAAAAGGATCACCACAAACGGGGGCTACGTCACACTCATTCCCTCGAACCCCGCTTTCACGCCGATGGTATTTCCCTCAAGTGAGGTTACGATCTACGGCCGCGTTGTCAACGTTCTTCGATCTCTCTAGCCACCGAGGACCGCCCTCATCGAAGAGAACACCGATTCGATCTCGGAAATCTCTACGAACTCATCCTTAGTGTGGGCAACAAGGGGATCTCCAGGTCCAAAATTAGTCGCGGGAATACCCCTTGCAGAGAAAAAGGCCACGTCAGTCCAGCCAAGCTTGGCACGAGGAGGTTCGCCAGACACTTCCACAAGCTTCGAGATGAACTCATTGTCCAGGTACGGAACCGCGCCAGGTACGCCCTCCTCCAATCTGATAGCGTCTCCATTCTCCAGCTCCAACAGATCTCCGACCAAAGAACTTACAAAAGCAAACGCACTATCGACATCCTTGTCGGGAGCAAACCGATGGTTGACGACCATCGTGGCAAGGTCCGGCACAACATTGTTGGCGACACCTCCCGTGACCTTCACTATCTGCAGCGCCTCCTGGAACTGCAGCCCGGCGATGATGGGGTTATCAAGTGCAACATCGGCGATCCGAGAAATAAAGCCGCCCAAACGGTGAACGGCGTTGACGCCTGCCCAAGGTCTTGCAGTATGAGCCCTCTTTCCACGCACCTCGATATTCACACGCATCGTGCCCTGGCAGCCCGCCTCTACACGTCCCGACGTCGGTTCCATGAGCACCGCTGCATCGCTCCACAAGACGTCCGGACGCATTCGTTCAATCTCCAGAAGTCCACTTTGACTCGCCACCACCTCCTCCCGTGCGTAAAAGATGAAGGTGGTGCCAACTGAAAAGCTGCTGGCGATCCCAGCCAGGCCCAGCATTACCGCTAGGCCGGCCTTCATGTCTGAACTTCCGAGGCCATAGATTCGACCATCTTTTAAATATGGCACCTGATTGTCGTCCGGGGGCACGGTGTCGAGGTGACCTGCGATGACGATGTTGTTCGATCTGTGGGAAATAGACTTGGCTATAATGTTGTTGCCCAAGCGGGAAACACCAAGTCCTGCCACCTCTGACAGGTAGCTTTCGACGAAGCCCGCCAATTTCGCTTCATCGTGAGAGACTGAAGGGATGGCAACCATTTCATGGCACAACCCAGCGAGGTCAGTTTCCATATCGCAGCTTTCTCACTTTATTGCAATCTGTGTACACAGCAGATCAGGTAGCGATTCCATGGTCTCTGAGAAGGTCGTTTAGACCAGCCTTGTCGTGCCGCTCTCCCTCACTCAGATGCTTGATAACAAGAACGCAAGGCAGTCCAAATTCTCCACCCGGGAACTGCCTTGGCCTCGTTGCACTTATTGCAACGGACCAGCTAGGGATGTGGCCTCTGGAAATCTCGGCACCGGTAGCCGCATCTATCACAGGTATCGACGGGTTCAAAATAACTCCGGCCGCGACGACCGCGCCCTCTCCAACCCTGGCGCCCTCAGTAATCATGGCCCTTGACCCAATGAAGGCCTCGTCTTCGATGACGACAGGGGAAGCCTGGACCGGTTCGAGCACCCCACCGATCCCAACCCCTCCCGACAGATGCACGCGCTTGCCTATCTGCGCGCATGAGCCGACCGTAGCCCAGGTGTCAACCATGGTCCCACTGCCTACACGAGCTCCTATGTTCACGTAGCTTGGCATGAGAGTGACTCCGGACTCGAGATAGGAACCCCATCGTGCCGAGGCACCGGGCACTACCCGCACTCCTTGAGATGCAAAGCCTTTCTTGAGCGGTATACGATCCACAAATTCAAACGGCGTAAGATCCATGGTCTGCATGTCCGAAAAACGAAACAGCATCAGTATCGCGTGCTTGAGCCACTCATGGACCACAACTTGATCGCTGGAAGGATCGATCTCCGCCACCCGCTCTTCACCAGAATCCAAGAGATCGATGGCGCTCTGCACCAGTCTACGAGCCTCGCCATCTGAAGGATCTACCTCGGTCCTGCGCACCCAAAGCTTTTCGATCTGCACTTCCAAATCAGACATCAAAACCTGACTTTCCTCTCCGCCCTTTGGGCTACCAACTCAAGTCTGCTCATTTCCGCCACCATTGCGACTCGAACATACGGCTGCGAATCATTTCCAAAGAACTCGCCTGGAGATACGAGGATTCCCAAACTGCTCGCCAACTCCTCTGCCAGCTCGAAACCGTCCTCCGTCTCGGATCTGAGCCAGAGATAAAATCCGCCTTTGGGTAGGGAAACCCTGTAACCGAGCCCCTTCAGAATACGCACCATGAACTCCAGCCGTTCCAGATATACCCCGCGCTGCCGCTCGACGTGGAGGTCGTCCTGGTATGCAATTGACGCGGCATATTGCATAGGCCCTGGGATCATCATCCCAGCATGCTTTCTAACCAGGGATAGGTAGTCGACCAGCGAAGGGTCTCCCGCATAGAACCCAACCCGCATCCCGGCAAGATTTGACCGCTTCGAAAGTGAGTGGACAGCAACCACATTTTCGCTGCCGTACCTAAGAATCGAGTCCGGCGATCTGGACCAGGTGAACTCAGAATAACACTCGTCAGAGAACACAGGCACACCACTATCATTTGCGAACTGGTATAGAGCCCTGAGATCATCGAGTTCGCCGGTGGGATTCGAAGGCGAATTCGACCACAGCATTACCGCCCGTTGCAGATCTCCCTTGCCGATCGAATCAAGCGCCAGCTTGCCATCGGCCCCTACCGCCACAGGAACTGCCCTGCACCTAGCCAGCTCAGCACCGAGCGCATAGGTGGGATAGGAGACAGCCGGGTAGAGGACGGTATCCTTGGAGGGATTGCGAAGCTTCAAATACCAGGGGGTACTTGCCACGAACTCCTTGGTTCCTATGCAGCCGGCAATCTGTGCCAGCGGCACATCTATCCCGAACCGACGCTCCAACCAACCTTGCATGGAGTTCCTTAGAGCAGCTGAACCAAGCGAGGCTGGATATCCACGCTCAGCGTTCGAGGCTGAAAGAGCCTCGACGACATCTCTGATCGGCGCATCCACAGGCGTTCCAACACTGAGATCTATCATCCCGCCGGGGTGCCTCTTGGCCAGTTCGGCAACAGAGTCAAGCCGGTCATAGGGGTACGGCGGCGGTATAAATCCAGAAGAAACCTCAGCTGACAACCTAAATCGTCTCCAATGCTTGGTCACATCTCACATGTAGACAGAGTGAAATAGATGATAGCAACATGAGCCATAGCTCTGCACTGACTTACGAGCCTAAAGGGAGACATTGATACCGTCGTCAGGGCGTCGCTTCAAATTCAGATCG
>JAJZIP010000084.1 GCA_021810525.1 Actinomycetes bacterium
AACCAACTCATACAATCAGACCAGCGATCCCGACATCTATGCGATCGGTGACGCGGCTGAGAAGGTCGACGCCGTCGACGGAGCCACCTCGCTGGTTCCACTCGCAAACATTGCAAATCGTCAAGGGCGGATCGTGGCTGACCACATTACAGGGAGAGAGACCCGCTGGGTTCCTGCGATCGGGACTGCGATCGTCAAGGTGTTCGATCTCACCGTAGCCACAGCAGGGTGGAACGAGAAGCGGCTGCGGGCCGCCGGGCGGGGTTATATGCCGATCCATGCTCACCCAAATTCTCATGCCGGATACTACCCGGGGGCCAAGAGCATGGCGATCAAGATCCTCATCGATCCGCGCACCCATTTCATACTAGGTGCTCAGGCGGTGGGGCGAAAGGGTGTCGACAAGCGGATCGACGTCATCGCTACGGCAATGAGGGCGGGTCTACGCGCCCAGGATTTGGCAGATCTCGAACTCGCATACGCCCCTCCCTTCGGATCAGCCAAAGATCCAATCAATATGCTCGGCTATATTGCGGAAAACCTGACAAGTGGCTTCTCCAAGAGCATCCAGTGGGACGAGCTCCAATCGCGGCTTGACGCCGGCGAAGTTTTCGTCGATGTACGCACGGATGAAGAGTTCTCCAGGGGCCACATTCCGGGATCCTTGAATATTCCTGTTGACGAACTGCGCGATCGTCTGGACGAGCTGCCTGGTGACGAGGTCGTCATCTACTGCCAGGTGGGGATCAGAGGCCATACCGCAGCTTCGTTTCTCCGGAGTTATGGATACGATGCGGCCAATCTTGACGGCGGGTATCAGACCTGGGTCAATTCACCGGCCGGCGCCGTCGCTAACTCCTTTGTATGATCACGTCGTACACCATCGGCCTCCAGCCGACCTAGCGGTCTGAAATCAGAACTTACCTTCCAAGCGAGAGCCGTCTCGTATCGACGATGAGCTGAATCATGCGCTTTCTTTTACGCCCGTCGTACGGCAGCGCTCCAAGAAGGCGTGCTGAACCGGCTGTAGAATCACACAGTGAGACAGATGTCACAGCTGTTTAAATTTCTTACGTATACGTACAACAGGTTTTAGCAGGAAATATGTTCCTGGAGTCTCGTTTGCTTAGCTCTGACTATTTTGAACTTTGGCCAAAAGGTCTGTAATGTTGGCATTCGTAAAGGTCTTTGCGAGTTGCGACGTTTTCAGTTGAGTGATAGCTGCAGAAAGAAGAGATGGTATCAAGTCGAATGAACTAGGGGGCCAAAGTGGCGGGGCAAACCATTGACTTGTGCAGTGGTTGGAAACAGCGCGCCGCTACTAAGCAGTTCATCAGTCGCAGGCTTTCTTAGTGAAGCAACACCCGCACAGTTCAAAGACTTCCAAGGCCATATGTTCGGTGGATGCGGAATTGTGAGTCCAAAAGGGTACCGGGAGATAGGAAGGTCGATGCAAGAGCTTTACAACGCTGCAAACTGGCTGATTGACCGTCATGTAGAGGCTGGAAACGGTGAGAGGATCGCGGTAGAGTCCGGCGAGAGCAAGTACACCTATGCCGACATGCAACGCGAGCTCTTTCGCGTGCAACATGCTCTTTCCGTGCTCCAAGTCCGGCAGGAGGACAGGGTGGCTCTGGTTATCAACGACGAGGCTGCCTTCCCATCTTGGTTTCTCGGAAGCATGAGGTCGGGAATAGTCCCGATCCCTCTTTCGACGATGCTCAACGGAGAGGAGCTTGGTTTCGTGATCGACGACTCCCGTGCTTCAGTGGTAGTTCTCTCAGCACCATACGCGAAGTGGCTCCCCACGATAAGAGGCATCGCCCAAGACCTGAAGCGCGCTGTAATAGTGGGCGATCTTGATGATGAGGCACGCAGAATAGTCCGCGGCGAAATGGAGGTGGGAATCTACTCTTGGTCCGACTTCGATGACGTGGGCGAAGCACCGACAGCCCGGACAGGGGCAGACTCTCCAGGCTTCTGGCTCTACAGCTCCGGAACTACCGGCTCTCCCAAGGGTGTGATGCACCGGCAAAAGGCTCTGGAGGTGACTGCTGTAAACTACGGCAGGTCAGTCATAGAGATCCAGCCGGAGGATCGCTGTCTGTCAGCTGCCAAACTCTTCTTTGCGTTTGGACTCGGCAACTCTCTGACATTTCCGTTTTCCGTCGGCGCCACTTCGATTCTCAATCCGGCTTGGGCCACTCCGAAGTCCGTCGCCGAGGCTCTAGGGCAGTATCGGCCCACCATCTTTTACGGCAGTCCAGGGCTTTTGGCGTCGATCATGGACAACCAAGTTTCACCGGACGTGATGTCTTCTCTCCGGCTGGTCGTGGTCTCTGGGGAAGCGCTGCCAGCTGAGATACACCGTCGATTCACAGAGCTCTACAAAGTTCCTGTCCTGGATGGAGTTGGCTCGACTGAGGCGTTGCACATGTTCATGTGTAACAGGGTCGGGGAGGAGCGTCCTGGTACCTCGGGCAGGCCAGTGGAGGGGTACGAGGTCAAGCTCATTGATGGCGACGGAGCTGAGGTCGCAAGTCCGGAAACTCCCGGTTATCTTCACATCAAGGGAGACTCGATTGCGACCGGCTACTGGTGCCGCTACGAGTCGGCCAAGAAGGCCTTCGTGGGAGAGTGGCTCCGAACTGGGGACGTCTACACAAAGACACAGGACGGCTACTACCATTTCCTAGGTCGCGACAACGATATGATCAAGATCGGTGGAATATGGGTTTCGCCAGCTGAAGTGGAGTCAGTTCTGACCGAGCATCCCGACGTGCTCGAAGCGGCGGTGGTTGGTGCTCGGACCATAACCGGCCTTGAGACCGCGGTGGCATTCGTCGTTCCAAAATCCGGAAAGATTCTCGAAGCCGCCTCGCTGGAGCAGCACTGCAGGGCCAGAATGGCTGCATTCAAGCGGCCAAGAGAGATTTTTTTCGTAGATGAACTTCCAAAGACGGCAACCGGCAAGGTGAAGAGGTTCCAGCTCCGCCAACAGATTGCAGAAAGTGTATCGGCTGAGTAGTCGCAGCTTCTGACATGCCAACGTAGACGTGAAATTCAAAAAGTGGGGCTTCATAACCGTTTACGCGTCATGCCAGTTGCTAGTTCAACCGGTGGCAATGTAGGTGCCACCAGCGGTGTCAGCCAAAGTTTGAGGATGGGTGTGGTTTAGATTTCACCGTTCGGATTTTAAAGTTGGAGGGGCCTTTTGCTAAAGTTGAATGACGGTTCAGTCGATCCGAATGAGTATTCAAAGGAGGAATTGCAAAGGTGCTCAAATTAGAAGTTGAGGACCGGGTAGCAACTATGCTCCTCGACCGCCCTCCCGTCAATGCAGTGGACAACGCGTTTCTAGACAGTTTCGACTCCGTGCTCGACGAGATCAAAGAGTTGAATCCTGCTCTAGTAGTTGTAAGAGGAGCCGGCCGGCACTTTTCCGCGGGGGGGGACATCAAACAGATGGTGTCTGCCCTTGAAACGAATGATTTTTCCAGTCTGGACGCATTTGCCCGCCGAATACAGAACGCCTACTTCGCATGGGAGCAGCTTCCGATGCCGACCGTCGCAGTCCTGACTGGGGCGGTCACCGGAGGAGGGCTAGAATTGGCGCTCGCCTGCGATTTGCGGATAGCCGCTGCAACCGCGCGCATAGGTTTCCCCGAGGTTCGCATCGGACTTCTTCCCGCTGGCGGCGGTACCCAGCGGCTGACGTATCTGATCGGGCGGGGCCGCGCCATGCGGCTTATCTTGACCGGTGAGCTGATCGACGGATCCGAGGCGGCAAGGCTGGGAATTGTCGAATGGTGCGCGGAGGACGCGGAGCTTGACGCCCGTGTAGCAGGGGTGACAGAAATGCTTTTGGAGGTTGCGGGACCGGCACAGCCCGCGATAAAACGTTGCATCAATCGTTTGGGAACCGGCGATGGCTATTCCGGTGAGCTATTTGAACAAAAGGCGTTGCATCTGTCTAGAGAGGCAGAACAGCGCCTCAGGGCATTCGTTGCGGAAAGGTAGAGAAATGAAAATTGATCTGAGTGGGCACAGAGCGATCATCACTGGTTCCGGGTCGGGTATTTCGCGTCAAGTGGCCTTGGTCATGGCGGAGTCGGGAGCCGAGGTGGCGGTGGTGGACATCAATCTTGACGCTGCCAAGGAGACCGCGGAATCCATCAACCAAAGTGGAGGCGTCGCCAAGGCATTCGCGGTCGACGTGACCAGCCGTCAGAGCATCCAGAGTCTTCGCCCGGAGGTTGAAGCGGGCCTGGGTATCAGCGACATCATTGTCAATGGCGCAGGATGGAATGTCGGAGCGCCCTTTCTGTCCAATGAGCCTGACTTCATCGACAAAGTGATAGCGCTCAACCTGATGGGCAACATAAACATGTGCCACACCTTTCTTCCTCCGCTGGTAGAGGGGGGGAAGCGCGGATGGGTTGTCAATGTTTCAAGTGACGCCGGCCGCGTAGGCAGTTTGGGCGAGACGGTCTACGCGTCAGCGAAGGGCGGTGTGATTGCGTTCACCAAGTCGCTCGCGAGGGAGATGGCGCGTCATAACATAAACGTGAACTGCGTTGCACCCGGACCCACCGACACCCCACTTTTACGGATGCAGCCGGAGAAGATTCAGGAGGCGCTTGTCCGGGCCATCCCCTTCCGCCGGTTGGGAGATCCCGTGGAAATTGCGAATGTCGTGACATTTCTGGCATCAGAGCAGGCATCATATGTAACCGGACAGGTGATAAGTGTCAGCGGTGGTCTGACAATGGTTGGTTGAAAGGTCTGTGCAACATGACTTCAAACTCTGATGGTATCGCAGGTTCGCCGCAAGGACTCTTCGCGCTCACCGATAGGCAGCAGCGGCGGATGGAGGAAGTCCGTGAGATAGCCAGAACCGAACTCGTCCCTCTAGCGGAGAAAGGTGATCCCGGTTCCGTGAACCGCCCATTGCTGGAGGCGATGGGGCGACATGGCCTGCTGCAAGGTCTTTTCCCCAAGTCAAGCTCAGGCAAGCAGAGCCGCGAGGCTGCTGCGATGGAGCTATGCATCCTGCGTGAGTCTTTGGCATCGGTGAATACCGAGGCAGAGACCGCCCTCGCGCTTCAAGGGCTGGGTTCTTACCCGATCCTCCAGTCAGGGAGCCAAGCGCTTGTTGAGGAGTGGATTCCCCAGGTCGCGGCGGGTACTGCGGTCGCCGCCTTTGCACTGAGCGAGACGGTGGCCGGTTCGGATGCTGCGGCTCTTGAGCTCCAAGCCGAGCCCGATGGCGATGGGTGGCGGCTCCACGGGGAAAAGATCTGGATTTCGAATGCACCCGAGGCAGACATCTACACTGTTTTTGCCCGTACCACCCCTGGGGCCGGAGCGCGCGGCGTTACAGCCTTTGCGGTTCCGGCTGCACGCGACGGCGTCGGGGGTGAGCATATCGACCTAGTGGCCCCGCACCCTATTGGCACCGTCACCTTCGACGCTGTCCGGGTTGAACCAGGGGAGGTTTTGGGAGAGATTGACAGGGGGTTTCGGGTTGCAATGAAGACCCTCGATCTATTCCGTCCCAGCGTTGGAGCGTTCGCAGTGGGAATGGGGCAGGCGGCGCTCGATGCGGCGGTCTCTTATACGACCTCGAGAAAGGCCTTCGGGGGATATCTTTCCGATCAGCAGGCGGTCGCTCACGCACTTGCGAACATGGCGACCCAGCTCGAGGCGTCGAGGCTGCTCGTATATGCTGCTGCGTCGGCATATGACAGCGGTGCCTCACCATACGAGATCACGAAACGGTCGGCGATGGCCAAGCTGTATGCCACCGAGACCGCCCAGTTCGTGATCGATACGGCAGTCCAGCTCCACGGAGCCCGCGGCCTGGTGCGCGGTCATCTTCTGGAGCACCTCTATCGAGAGGTGCGTGCCACGCGCATCTACGAGGGCGCCTCAGAGGTGCAGCGCACGATCATCGGCAGATCACTATTCAGACCAAATTCCAGCAAGCAGCAGTAACCAACAACCACTGAGACAAGGAGGCAACACGAAATGGCTTTGTTCCGCGGAACCATACCATTCACTGACAAGTCGGAACACTTCCAACTTGACATCAAAGACCAGATAGCGACTATTACCCTGAATAGGCCAGACAAGCTGAATGCCCTGACCTTCCAGAGTTATGCAGACCTGCGCGACTTCCTTCACGAGATGCCGCTTCGCGGTGATGTGCGTGTGATCGTCATCCGCGGCGAGGGACGAGCGTTCTCTTCGGGCGGAGACGTGAACGAGATAATTGGCGAGCTCCTCAAGATGCGCCCTGATGAGCTTCTCGACTTCACCCGCATGACTGGAAGTGTTGTCAAGGCAATGAGGGAGTGCCCGATTCCAATAATCGCGCAGATCCAAGGGATCGCTGCCGGTGCCGGATCTGTGGTTGCGTTGGCGTCGGACTTTCGAATTCTGTCGCGCTCGGCAAAGTTCGCATTCCTTTTCACGAAGGTTGGCCTGGCTGGCGCCGATATGGGCTCGGCCTACCTGCTTCCGAGGATAGTGGGCCTAGGTCGTGCCACCCAGCTGCTCATGCTCGGCGACACGATCGACGCGGAGACTGCGGACAGGTTTGGGCTCGTCTCGCAGCTGGTTGATGACGCCGATCTCGAAGAGACGGTCAACGCTCTGGCAAAGCGCCTTGCGACTGGGCCGTCGTTTGCATATGCGCAGACGAAGTCACTTCTTTCGAGAGAGTTGGATATGCCGCTATCTGGGGCGCTCGAACTGGAGGCTATGGTGCAAGCGCTTCTCATGAACAGTGAGGACTATGCAGAGTTTCACGCTGCATTCAATGCCAAGCGCCCACCAAATTGGAAGGGCCGTTGATCCGGGAGCGGCGTAGGGCCTCTATCTGAGCCCTTTCAGTTCAAAAATTCAAGATCTCATACAGGCACCGCAGGTCCAGCTCCTTTCAGAGGGAAGTCATGATGGTCAGCTTTTGTCATGAGGAAACTCCGTGGTTAAGTTGCCGTACCGCGTGAGGGGTTGGGCCTGAGGTCGTGATTGAGAGGTATTACCAGATGAATATCGTCGAGAACGTTGAAGAAGGGCTTGCTGGTCGGTTTGACTTGTCTACCAGCGGCAGAGAGCCCGGGGGATTTCGGGCAAACCAGGTTATTACTAGCTGCGTTTTGACTGGGAATGATTGAGGTCAGGGCGGCATGGGTAGCGGAGGAGCCAGCCGGTCAACTGGCTTGGATCGCGATTTAGTGCCTCCCCTTGGAGTCCAGGTTCGCATGCACGCGCTTAGCCACAGCTTTTCCAGTAGCGAATATTGAGGCAAAGGGCGATGTGGTGTATGTCGACCAAGTCCGCCTTCATTAGGCGGAAGGGGTATCTATTTAGAGATGAGCTGGGAATGACGGCTTGTGCAAGAGCGATAAGAGCTTCGCCAGAACTGGTTAGAGAGCCTCTTTGTGCCATGGTTGTTTTAAGTGACAGGGCTCGCCTGCAGTTCAGCTGCTATGAATCGATGGCCGCTTCGAAGTTGGAAAGCCCGCCCGCACATCGAGCTGCTCTTTGCGATGAGCTGAAACCGGTGCGAGCCCTCTTTTTTCACGGCTGGTGTTTCCGCTCTAGAAGCTTTCTGCAAAGCGGTTTTTTCTGGAGGCAACGAGTTCCCGCATGCGGAGGTTCAAAAGTCCAGAGTTCAGCGGATCTTTGCTGAAAGGAAAGTTCTAGAGGAAGGGAGCTAGGCCGATGAGTCCGATAAATGAGAGACCGGATCAGGTTGGCCAGAAGGGGCTTTTCGAAGCAGAGCGGTTTGCAGCTCTTCTTGAAGGCTATCCAGAGAAGATGGACCAATTGGAAAGCTTTGACCCCCAGGTCATCTCGCTACTTAGGGAGCATGCTGTCTGGCGGGCGGTTCATGGCTCAGCCGAGGCGGAAGCAGGCCTGACGACGCAGTGCAGATGGATCGAGGCTCTGGCGGCAAAGTGCACTTCGACCGCGGTGCTGGTACAGAGCCAGCTGACCGTCGGGCATACAATCCTTCTTTCGGGCTCACCCCGTGCTGGCGAGCTTCTTGACGAGATGCGCGACGGGACTATCTGGGGTTGGGGCTTGACAGAGGCCGAGGCAGGTTCAGACATCCTTTCGATGAAGGCGACTGCGCACCACGAGGGCAGCGAGTATGTGATTCGTGGCAGCAAGAGATTTATCTCCAATGCAGGTATTGCAACGAGATATTTGGTATTTGCAAGGACAAGAGCCGAGCGAAGCTCGAAGTCGATCAGTGCCTTCGTAGTGCCATCGGACACCCAGGGTTTATCGATCTCCCGATATGAACACAAGATGGGGTTGCGCGCTTCTCCTACCGGTGACGTGGTGCTGGATGATGTGCGGGTGCCGGCTAGCTCGGCAATTGGAGCGATAGGGGAGGGAGTAGGTCTAGCTCTGAGCACCCTCCGTTGGAGCCGTCCTCTCATCGGCGCTGTGAGCGTTGGAGTCGCGCGGGGAGCTTTTGAGCAGTTGATGAAGGTCGTCGGCCCTACGGAGCGGGAGCTGAGCGAGCTCATAGATTCTCATCAGGCCAAGGGCCATCGCTTGGCCGAGCTTCTGATGCAGGTATTGGCTGCTCGAAGCCTACTGTATGATGTCACGACGCGAGCCGATATTTCAGGGGAGCTGCCTTCCATGTGGGAGGCGGCCAGCACCAAGGCGTTTTGCAGCGACGTGGCGATGAAGGTGGCAAGCGATGCTCTCGAGATTGCGGGCCGTGAAGCGGTCGGAGTCGGTGCACCGCTGCATCGTTATTACCGCGATGCAAAGATCTTGCAGATCTTCGAAGGAACCAACCAGATCCAAAAGAATGCGATCATGAAAGAACTAGGTTCGGTGAACTTTGCTCGGAGGTAATCGGTCAGACAAGATCAGTAAGGATGGAGTCATGGCTTCGATGCGACCTGGCCTTTTTTCACATGGGCTATACAGGGTGGTCTCTTTTTACCAAGATGATGATCAACGATGTCTGAGCGGCTCCTACGGGCTGGTGATCTCTTCATGAGCGGCCTGGGAATCCTGCTCCCATTCAGGGCTTGCAGGCCGAGTGACGCGGTCCGCTTGGGAGTTGAGGCCGAGAGGCTCGGCTACTCGAATGTCTGGGTTCCAGAGGTCGCCACCTTCGATGCGATCTCGGTCGTAGCTGCACTCGCAGTCAAGACCGCAGAGGTCGGGCTTGGGACTGCAGTGGTTCCACTGGACAGCCGCTCTCCCGCATCTTTGGCGATGAGTGCCGCAACTCTCTCCGATCTTGCGCCCGGAAGAGTGGCTCTTGGCCTTGGCGTGTCAACTCGAGTCATAGTCGAGGGATGGCATGGCCGCGACTTTGCCCGGCCGCTATCCAAGGTAAAGGATGCCCTTTCCATAATTGACCAGGCTCTTGCCGGGCAAAGCACCGATCACGAAGGGTCGTCCGTTAGCTCTCACGGTTTTCGGTTGGACTTCCCCCCTGCCGTCCGCCCCAAGATCTATCTTGCCGCGTTGGGGCAGGCCATGCGCAAATTGGCTTTGGAGTCGGCGGACGGAGTGATACTGAATTTCATGCCTCGGTCGAAGGCGTCACTGCTTTCTTCCCAACTTCAAAGCGCATCCAAGCCTTTTGACAGGACCTGCTTTGTTCGGGTCGCGCTATCGGATCAAGACACGGATGCGGAGCGCCGCATTCGTAGGGAGATGGCCTCGTACCTTCGAATCGAGCAGTACAGGAATTGGC
The DNA here is from genome assembly GCA_021810525.1 of Actinomycetes bacterium. Lineage (GTDB taxonomy): Bacteria > Actinomycetota > Acidimicrobiia > Acidimicrobiales > Acidimicrobiaceae > SCQM01. The sequence goes on from JAJZIP010000084.1 coordinate 9,746, forward strand.
TTGCGTCCCTAGGCATCGATGACCTTTCGTATCTGCCGGAAGAGGATCTGGATTCGATGGCAAGACGACTTTCTCCAGAGCTGATCGAAGACGTCGCTGTCTTGGGAGATGCTGACCGATGCCGCACAAAGCTTGCGGAGCTGCAGTCGGAAGGGATTTCGCCGATCGTGGTCCCCTCTATTCGAGCGGGAGACTTGGAGGGATACAGGGTGCTGATGAATGGGTTGGCTGGTTGAAATGGTGATACAGGACGAGAGGCTCTCTGACCAGATGCCGATGGCGTGCTGTCAGAATTATTGCGGAGATCTTCGATCTCAAGAGTTTGGGAGTTGGAGAAATGACCTTTGATATTTCGAAGTCCGATGAGGACAGGCAGCTGCTGATAGAGACTGTACGCGCTTTGGTGGCTGCGAAAATAGAGCCGAGTAGCAAGGCAATCGACGGGGAGGGAGCGATACCTGCGGAGATATACAACTCCCTCACGGCTGCCGGGTTGCATGCAGCTAACGTTGCGAGCGCCTACGGTGGGGGTGGTGCTTCGATGACGGATTGCGCCGTCATAATCGAGGAAGTCGCGAAGGGTAGCGGTGCCGTGGCTTCAATGCTTGTCATGAACATGGCCGGCGTCGCTGGAGTCTCAGCCGGTTCGAACGAGAATCTCAAATCGGATCTTCTTTCCCGAGTCGCTCGAGGTGAGGTCATCTTGTCATGGTCGGCCGATCCGACCAAGAACCAGGCGGGAGTCGTCGCATCCCTGAACAGTGAGGGTATCACCGTCAATGGAAAGATTCACTGGATTCCCTTTTACGAGGTTGGCGCGACACCAGTAGTCCTGGCGGAGGTGAAAGCGCAGGCAGGTTCACACCTTATTGCGATCGAGCTGGAGGCGCCAAGAAAGGGAAGGGCGGAGCAAGGACCGTTAGAGTCGGATCTAGGCTTGCGGGGAGCCGCGCTTCGTGCGCTCAGCTTCGATAACCTGCTCATCGGTGACGATTGGGTTATCGGGAGCAGCATGGGAGAGGGACCTGCGTCACTAGCGCTCCATTCTGCGGCACAGGTCGGGATAGCCGCGCTTGCAAACGGTATTGCCGCTGCCGCGCTGGATCATGCATGGCGTTACGCTAGCGAACGGCACCAGTTCGGCGTGGCGATCAGCGAATTCGAGAGCACCAGGACAATTCTTGGGACAATGGCGTTGAATCTTGAGGCCGCGCGTAATCTCACCTTCGCTGCGGCTGCCCATATCGATCGAGGCCGGCCGGTATCAAAAAATGGCATTCCAATCGAGTCAGCTGCAAAGTGGTTCGCCTCGAAGTCTGCAGTTGAAGTTGCAATAGATGCGATTCAGATATTTGGCGGTTATGGCTTTGTCAAGGATTACCCTGTCGAGCGCTTCATGCGTGACGCGAAGATCGCCCAGCTGATGGGAGGAACGGGTCAGATACTTGAGATCGCTGACGCGATGGCAAGGGCATGACTTTAGTGGCGAACAGCCTGCGCTCTTCGTTCTCGTTCAAGCTTCGGGCAGTGGTGACGCGAGATGGCGAGAGTTCGAGAGTTTGGCATAGCTGCGGTTTTGGCTCGTCTCACATGCGCTTTGGCGGGTCAACCAAATGGGAAAGTCGAGAGCGGCAGAAGTATGTGAAGGCGGTTTCGTCGAGTTACATTCGAGGTGGTCTTTCGTATGAGTGAGTCAGATAGTCCGAATGGAAGTCTTGGAGGGATTGAAGCGGTGCGTGCCGCTCGTATCGAATGGCGCCTGGGGCAGATCCTTACTGCTGCTGTAAAGCTCCTTTCGGAGCAGGGGTTTCAAAAGATGCTCATCACCGACTTGGCCAAGGAGGCTGGCGTTAGCGTGGGAACCATCTATCAGTATGTGGATACCAAGGAAGATATTTTGCTGCTCGTGGTGAATGACATCATAGAGTCATATCGACGAGAGGTTCCAGTTGCGATGGAAGGAATCGAAGACCCTGTCGAACGTCTTGCTGCGGGGTTTAGGGCCTACTGCGTGGTCGTCGATACTCATCGCACCGCTGCGCTGCTTGCTTACCAGGAGACAAAAAGCATCTCCAAAGAGGGCCGCGAGAGGCTCATGCGCCTTGAGGTCGAAACCAATTCATACTTCTCCGAGTGCATTCAGGCCGGAATGAGACTGGGGAAGTTCGCACCGGTCGAACCGGCCGTCGCCTCAGGGACACTTACCATGCTGGCCCATATGTGGGCCCTCAAACACTGGTACCTAAACTCGTTGTTCGACGTCCAGACGTATATCCGAAGCCAACTCTCATTCGTCATGAAGGCGCTCATAGCTAGTGAGCACCAAAAGAGCTATTCTCATCTGGTCAATTTCACCTAGCTGCATCTGTATCGGCAACTCTGTAACTCGCTCCAGTGGTTTTGTGTCGCCGAAGCTGTTTTGCCTTAGCGTCAGACTTATAAGACCTAGCGGCTACGGGTGCACCGTTTGTACGAACCAGTCGATCGGAATGTCAATGCCGAGGTTCTGCTCCTCAGCCAGCCTCAGCGCCGCAGCTCCTGCCGCAGAGAACTGGAGCCCGATCCCGTTGTTGTTGACGAAAAGGGTGACCTCGTTATCGTCTTTGCGGCCCAGAGCGGAGCCGTTCACGACTTCCCACAGCTCGGGAAGGAGTTTGGCCCAGTCGTCCTCGGACTCGGCAAGCTCCTCCTTTTGGATTCCCTGTTCTAACAGATCGATCGGATCGGTTCCGGAAACGCGGCCGATGCCTGGAATGTGGTTGTCCGGAGTTGCATAGTGGACGTT
>JAJZIP010000085.1 GCA_021810525.1 Actinomycetes bacterium
TCCTCCCAATCCGTGGGACTCTCTCAGACAACTTAGGCACAGCCGAGAACCGACTGCATTGAAATTCCACATATGCAATTCACTAGGCTGTAATTTGATACACTTTATTACTTTCAGCGGACACTTGTCCACTACCCGCAACATAAAAGTCCGCAAGCCCCTCGCATCGCATCGAATAGAATGCGACTTACTCCCAATAATCTCCGCTTAGAGCCCTGAAAACACACTCATGGTGGTCGAATTACAAATCTGAAATTCTCCTGAATCTCATCAAGCCTTCGAACGTACAAACCAAAAGATTGAATTCGAAAACCAAACGCTTCCTGCCCCTCTGAAAAGTCGGTAATCGAGAGTTCTTCTGATCAGCTAATCTTTGAGCAATGATGGAAAAGGACATACCCTAAAATGAACCAGCCGATGGACGAACCAGCAAAGACGGACGAAGACAGCGAGCAAGAGATCGATTTCCTGAACGGTTCATCACTTGGATCAAAGTCTGAACCTGGTCCGCCAATTACGCCTCGAACACTGGATTTCATGGAAAAGATCGAGCGTGAGATCGAAGAAGAGGTCAGGAAGAAGAGGGCGCAGGGAGCATTCCCACCTGCATTCGAAAGACGCCTGAAACGCATATTTGAACAGCTGGTTCCACCAGGTGCAGGAAATTCCAGGCGAGACTTCGAGGCGCTTCTCCGCTCGTCAGATCGAGCGGCTTACTTCGACATAGATGTTCCAATAGCATCCCAAAAACCTGGAGTAGCAAGGCTCAAGAAGCTCCTCAGACTGACCCAGGCCTGGTATCTGAACTATCTGGCTCAGCAGCTGAACAACTTTTCCACCAATCTCATGAGGCTTTTATACGTGTTCGACGCAAGGGTTAAAAAGCTTGAGGACTCGATGGACTCCGCAACAAGGGTTCGCCCTAGCGGAGAGTTCCTGAAGCCGTATTACCCAAGCATCTTTGCGATGGAGGATCACATCGCAAACACCATTAAAGATGTCGGCGGCCGTGTGCTTTTAGCCGACTGCGGAAACGGATATCTCGTGTTGAAGCTGAAAGAGCAGGGGATCGACTGTTATGGGGTTGACAGCTTCGGTGACGAGGCTGAAAAGCCCTACCAATCCGGCTTGGATCTGCGATGGCAGGACCTTAACGAGCACCTGCTCGAGATCGCGGACGGTGCGCTTTCAGCAGTAGTGATCCAGGGTTCTATAGACCTGATCACAGCGCAAGAGAAACTGAATCTGCTTTCTGGCGCAACGAGAGCACTAGAACCCCATGGAACCCTGGCAGTAATAAGCGTTGACCCCGACTTCTTCGATAGGAGTCCTGATCTCGCCGTTCAGAGAGACCTGGCTCCAGGAAGACCGTTCGCACCGGAGACGTTGCGACACGTGCTCGATCATCTTGGCTTTTCCCGCGTGTCGACGGAAGCGATCGGCAGCGCCCATCTTACTCTGGGGCACCTCGGCAACATCGATGTAGATGAGAGCCCGAAGCGGCGATGAGACTTCGAAATCGCACTCTTGAGATTGACCTGGTACTTCCCTCCTTCGCCGCAAGGGATGCGATCGGCTACCATACCCTAAAGCTCCAGGAACTCATCCGCTCCCTTGGCATCGGTTCAGAGATATATGCCGACGAGATCAAAGGTGAGCTACGAGGTCTCGCCCGGCCGGTCGGCGCGCTGACCCACCAGGGACACCATCCCTCACGATACATCGTCTATCAGGCGTCGACTGGCTCACCAGTGGTCAGATCACTCATGAATCGCAAAGAACCGCTCCTGATCAATTTCCATAACATAACACCCAAGGATATTCTTGGACGCTGGGACATCGGAGTCGGAATGGTGGTGGGAGCCGGCTTGAAACAGCTATCTGTGCTGAAGGAACGGATCTCGGGTGCGATTTCGGTTTCCGAATATAACAGATGGTGCCTAAAGCAAGAGGGAATTACACAGAACTCGCTAGTTGCATCTCCATTCATCCCGATTTCACGTCATCTTGTAACGAGATCCCAATATTCGCCATTGAAAGAAGGCAAGAGTGGTTCAAGGTGGCTATTTGTCGGCAGAGTCGCTCCCAACAAGGCCCAACATGACATAGTGAAAGCATTTAGCGCCTATCTAAAAGGATGGGATAGCTCTGCCAAGCTGACTCTCGTAGGCCCAGTATCGTCCCAAAGCTACGCAGATTCGCTGAAAGAGCTGATCAAGGAGCTGGATCTTGAAGACAGAGTGCATGTAACCGGACCTGTCGACAATGCAGCATTGGAGGAGCAGTACGGCCGAGCTACCGTCTTCGTTTGCCTGTCAGACCACGAGGGATTCGGCTTCCCCGTAATCGAGGCGCTCAGCCATTCGCTCCCTGTGGTCGCCTTCGCATCGACGGCAGTACCCGAAACCTTGGGTGACGCGGGGGTTCTGCTCTCCTCCAAGGAACCGCTACACGTTGCAGCTGCAGTTGCGCTAATTGAAAGTGGCCCAACATTAAGAGAACAGCTGCGCACAAACGCCAGAGACACCCTTGTTCGCTACTCTCCCGAAGCGGCAAGAAGGGAAAACCTCAGCGCCCTTCAAGCCCTAGTTCCAGAGATGGCCGACTACCTATGAGAAGAATGCTTCAGTTCGTTCCGACCTTAGTGCCGGGCGATGCCACCGGAGGACACGCCCTGATGATACGAAAGTCCCTTGAAGCCATGGGACTCGAGACAAAGATCTACGTAGAAGAGGTTAACAACAACCAGATTGGGGGTGCCACCCGCTTCACCAACTATGCAAGGGAAAACCGGCCCGATGACATACTCATCTACCATTTGGCCGCCCCTTCGGCGATTGCGGACTTCCTCTCCTCGCGCAGCGAGACGCTGGTAGTCGTCTATCACAACATTACCCCATCCCGCTTTTTTGAGCCTTGGGACCAGGTAGCCGCAACCGGGCAGATCTGGGCCAGAGCACAGCTATCCCGCCTGGCACCGCGAACCACCCTCGGACTTCCCGTGTCAAAATTCAACCAGGAAGAGCTGATAGAACTGGGATACGGAGAGACCAGGGTGGTCCCAATCCTTCTTGACCCATCTGTTTTTGCGTCAGGATCCGACGAGAATGTAGATCGTGCGCTCCGTGAGAACAGGAGCCGTGGCACGACGAACTTCTTGTTTGTGGGACGCCTCGTGCCAAATAAGGCCCAACACAATCTGATAGCTGCGCTGGCAGCCTACAACAAGATCTACTCAAGAGAGGCCGTCCTGCACCTGGTCGGGCGACCCTTCTCCAGGGAGTACCTGATGTTTTTGAAAGAGATCGCTAAAAAGCTCGACGTAGAAGAGAACGTCAACTTCACGATGGGAGTCTCTGCCGAGGAGCTCTCCTCCTACTACAAAGGCTCAGATGCCATGATTTGCCTCTCTGAGCACGAGGGATTTTGTGTCCCGCTCCTCGAATCCATGTACAACGATCTCCCCATAGCCGCTTTCAACAGCTCCGCGATCGCTGAAACCATGGGAGACGCAGGTATCCTGATCCAAAAGAACGACCCGGTCACGACCGCCGTCGCGATGGAAAGAATCGTGACAGATCATGAGCTTCGTAGCTTCGTCAAGCACCAGATGAGACTTCGGCTTGAACAGCTGAGTCTCCCGGCTTGCCGCCACATGCTCTTTGAAGCGCTATCTGGGCTTGAGCCTTCGCTGGCACTGCATGCGGGCGTCAAATGACTGAAATACGGAGAGTGGCATTCGTGACGCCGAGATACGGCGAGGCAGTAATTGGAGGAGCCGAGCATGCCGCGCGAATGATGGCTGAAAATCTTGCAAAGGGATTGGGGATGGATGTCGAAGTACTCACCACTACAGCGCTCGATACAGATACCTGGTCCAACCACTACCCGGCAGGTGTAGAAGAGATCAACGGCATCAAGGTGACGCGATGCCACATTGACGAGGGCCGGGCCCCGGCTTTCTCAGCATATTCCGGAAGACTTCTCAAGTATCCCAAATCGGCAAGCTCGGAGGAGTGTGAGAGATGGATCGAGGCCCAGGGGCCCATCTCGCACTCGCTACTCAAAGAGATTGCAAGTTCCAAAGCAGAAGTGGTTCTCTTTTTCCCCTATCTCTATCATCCAATCGTCAAAGGTATCTTTTCTGTGGGCAAACGATCGGTCCTTATTCCCGCAGCACACGATGAACTCCCCGCCTACCTCCCCATATTTCGATCTGTCTTCCGAGCAGCCCGAGCACTTATGTTCCAGTCAAAGGCCGAGGAGCATTTCGTCGACTCTACACTTCATGTCGCCGACAAACCACGCCTCAGAGCCGGCCTTGGAATCGAGAGATACCAAAAGCCCATTGTTCCGCTCTCGACGCTCCTGCCTCAGCTTTCCGCACAACCATTTCTCCTCACCCTGGGCAGAGTTGACCAGCTCAAGGGAGCAACTCTACTTTCAGAGCTCTTTGCCGAGTACAAGAGACGAAATCCCGGGCCCCTCAAACTCGTTTTCGCGGGACCTGTGACAACCTCGCCGATCGAGTTTCCCGACATCTTGACGCTAGGAGCTGTCAGCGAAGAACTCAAGTGGTCGCTGCTCAAAGAGTGTACGTCATTGGTGAACCCCTCTGCATTCGAGTCATTTTCACTCGTCCTATTTGAAGCATGGTCGCTCTCTCATCCGGTGATGGTGAACGCACAGTGCGAGGTAACGGCCGATCATGTAAAAGAATCTAAGGGTGGGTTCGTATTTTCAGACTTTGCGGAGTTCGAAGCGCAGGTGAACAGGATAGTCTCAGATTCCACGGTCCGAGATGTGCTGGGGGAGAATGGCAGGAGCTATCTTGAGAGCAACTACCGGTGGGAGACAATCGTCGAAAAGATGGGCAGCTTCCTCAATGAGGTATTTATCCCTTAGACGGCACCGCCGAACCGTTTTGGATTAGCCTCGGATCTAGCTTGAGATACCCGCTGCTCTTGCCGTTAGAAATCACCTTGAAAGCCAGCTCCTGATTCTGCCAGTCATAGATATGCTGGTCCCTGGCCGACGTGAAGCCTACAGCAACTGAAAAGAGTCCATCGGTAACGGGTACGGATGGGAAGTTGAACTCAAGCTCTCCTTCCGGATCGACATCAAGCGGTTCGAGCCCCATCAGATCGGAGTCGGTTCCGAAGACCATGTCGCCTTTTTGGTCGAAAAGCTGGATCCCCACGATCACCCCCGATATATGCCGGGTAGCCGTGTAGCTGACCGTCACCGTCATCGGGTCACCCGGATTCAGGTACCCCGCTGCAGGAGTCGAAGGAAAAGAGACCGAGATCTGGCCCACCATCACCCGTTCTTCCGGCTCGCCAGAGATCATCGCCACCCGAACCGCCTCACCACCTGAATCGGACTCGATCTCCTGCATGGATACAATCATCGAGGCAAGCCCAGACCCCCTCGCCTGGTACTCACGGAGAATGGAAATTGCCTCCGGAGCGGTACCCTCTCCGACGATGACACCGTGGTCAAGCACATAGGCTCTGTCACAGACCCTCCTCACGATTTCAGGGGAATGCGATACGAAGACGATGGTTCGGCCCTCTCTCTGGAACTCCTCGACCTTGTCAAAACACTTGCGCTGGAAGTTTTCATCTCCGACGGCAAGCACTTCATCGACAAGGAGGATGTCTGGATCGACATTCACGGCAACTGCAAATCCGAGGCGAGTGTACATTCCTGAAGAGTAGTAGCGTACCTGGTTATCGATGAATGGTCCGAGCTCCGAGAACTCCACTATGTCATCAAATCTCAGATCTATATCTCTCTTGGCTACTCCCAGAAGAGCAGCGTTGAGATAAATATTCTCCCTCCCCGAAAGCTCGGGATGGAATCCGGCTCCCAGTTCCAGCATTGCGGCAACTCTCCCTCGAACCCTGATCTCACCGGAAGTTGGTTGCAGGATGGCCGCGATGCACTTGAGAAGCGTAGACTTCCCGGATCCGTTATGGCCAACCAGTCCGACTGTCTCGCCCCAATTGACATCGAAACTTATGTGCTGCAGAGCCCAAAACTCCTCGAATGGAATCTTGTTCAGGTGAATCACCCTCTCCTTCAGAGAGGTGTACTTCTCGTGATAGAGACGAAAGTGCTTCGAGATATCATCTATCTCTATGGCAGCCGGCAAGACTATAACTCCTCAGCGAAGTTGCCCTCGAGGCGCCCGAAGAGCGCCAGGGCACCGATGAACAGGACTGCGCTCACCGCAATCACGATCAAGATCTGCACCGCATACCACAGTGGCGAGTAGTTCGGCAGGATCGGACCCGAGGCATCGCCAAGAATCGCATAAAGAGCGCGCTGGAAAGTAAGAACTATCACAGTGACCGGATTTACAAAGTAAAGCCAGAGCAGGTGCTTCTGAGAAAGGCGCACTCCAAGCTCTTGAAACGGGTAGACGATAGGTGTTGCCCAGAACCATGCCAGCAAGACCAGCTCCAAAAGATGCTGGGTGTCGCGCAGGTAGACATTGATCGCTGAGAGCGCTACCGCGAGCGCACCGGTGAAAAGGACCAAGGCGACAAGAGAGAACGGTATAAGCCAGAGATAGCTAAGCGCTGGAGCGACTCGGAAGATCAGAAGCGCCAAGACAAGCACAATGGCCTGCAACAAGAAGAAGATGAAGGCGGCACCAACTGACGCCAGAGCGAGGATCTCCCGAGGGAAGGCAACCTTTTTTACAATTCCCGCATTGTTGATGATCGTCGTCGTGGCAGAGCTGAGTGCATTGGAAAAGAAGTTCCAAACCAGAAGGCCGCACAGCAAGAAGATCGCAAACAGCGGCACATTGTTCTTAAGAATCTTTTGGAAGACGATGTAATAGATGACAAGGTAGAGCGCCGGGTTGAGAAGAGACCACACGAAGCCCAAGATCGAGTTCTTGTACTTGATGCGCAACTCTTTTCGTACCAACGAGACTAGCAGTTCCCGAAAAACCCAGATGTTGCCGAGACGTGTCAGAACTCCGATTTTTGGACTAACCACCCGAATGGGAAGGTCTTCGACACGAGACGCAACCATTCTCTTTTCGGGCAGGCTGCTGGCCTGATCCAACAACACATTTCCTTCCGAAAGATCTATTGTTTCACATGAGACGATAAAACCAAAATACCCTAGTACATCATAAGCGATGAGATTACCGCCCGATGAGGCGAACTCTCATCCCTTGGTTTCGATATGCGCCGAAGAAGACCTTGAGATCACCTGGTCTATGAAGCCGTACTCTTTGGCTTGCTCAGCTGTAAACCAACGATCCCGGTCGGAGTCGGCGATGATGGTTTCCACATTTTGGCCAGTATGCATCGCTATTCGTTCCGCGAGCATCCGCTTGAGGTAGCCGATCTGTTCCGCCTGAATCGCGATATCCGCCGCCTGACCTTGAGCCTGAGCAGATGGCTGATGCATCAGGATCCTGGAGTGGGGCAATGCATAACGCTTGCCCTGCGCACCCGCACAAAGAAGAAACTGCCCCATCGAGGCGGCCATTCCCACGCATATGGTCGCCACGTCACAGCTCACATACTGCATAGTGTCATAGATGGCCAAGCCATCTGTAACGGACCCTCCAGGAGAGTTTATGTATAGTGCAATGTCCTTGTTTGGGTCTTCGGCTTCAAGCAACAGGAGCTGCGCACAGATTGCGTTCGCCGAGTTTTGATCGACCTGGGTTCCAAGAAACACGATTCTCTCTTTTAGAAGCCTCTGAAAGAGGTCCGCGCTTCTGTTGTCGACCCCCTGCAGTTGCATAACTGCTTCCTGACCAGAAATGAGCTGTGAATTTGACATATCTAATACCCTACCAGGAAGTAGTGATACTCACCCGTTTAGAGAATGGCAGGCAGAATTTTCAGAAAGATGTTCTGGCTCGAAAGAGCATCCACAAAATCCCAGCCTTCAGTGCAAGGCCAGCGTAACTTCGTCCTGCCCCTCAGCAAGCATCGAAGGGAGCCAAAGTGAGCCCTTCTCGCCCGAAACGGCCGTTTTGCCCGTACTCAAGTCGCCTCTCGATGGTATCCTTTGACGTTGAAGATCAATGACAGGAAAAACCAAGTGTTGAGACAGCAGAACTGGCGGACTCGCGATATTTGGTCGATATCTCTTTCTGCCTTTTTCGCCGATCTCGGCTATCAATCGGTTCTTGCTGCCTTTCCACTGTTCCTCGTCGTCTATCTACACCGGCCGGTATGGGAATACGGTTTAGCAATGGCGCTCAGCTATGGAGGCGGAGCGATCTTCTCACTCGTAGGAGCGAGAGTTGGCGATCGGATTGGACATCGCAGACTGGCGATAATAGGCAACCTTCTCATTCCCCTACTCTCGCTGTCGGCACTCTCGGCAAATCCAGCTTTGGCAATAGGTCTTCTTACGGGTGGCTGGTGGGCGCGCAACCTGAGGAGCCCCTCAAGGCGGGTGATGCTCAACGAAGCGGTAAGCGCCGAAGAATACAGGGTTAGAGTTTTTGGGTTCCTCCATGCACTTGACGTCGGCGGAGCTGCGGCAGCCGCGATCCTGGTAATAATCGCAATTCGCAATGGCGTACCATTCCGATTGCTCTTTGTTTTTACGATCATTCCCCTTCTGATTTCCTCGATTGCCCTTTCAAGGGCCACCACAGGAAAAACCCCTAAAGCCGCAGAGCGCAAGAGTGGTCGCAGCCATGCGACGGCCAAGAAACGCCACCCGAACGGAGCCAAAGCGATCTTCATGTCTACCGCCCTGTACGGATTCACCTTCTATAGCATCGGATTCCCCGTACTCACTATTGCCCAAAAGACCGGATCCAAAACCTCAGGCATCCTGGCGTTCCTGATCTTTCAAGGCTTCTCAGCCGCGACCGGGTACCTTCTCGCGAAACGGCTGGGCCTCACCTTATTCAGGCGATTTTTGAATCTTGGGCTTCTCGGCTATCTCGTCTCTGCTCTGGGTGCCCTGGTGCTGATACTGGATATTCACTACCAGCTCGGAACCGCTGAGTATTTCGTCGGAATGGCCATTCTTGGCTTTGCACTGGGAATAATTGAAACGCTGGAACCGTCTCTCATCGCCGTTTTGTCAGAAGGAGGCTCGGCCGGGCGTGGCTTCGGGGCGCTCTCTGCGTCGAGGAGTCTCGGCCTATTTGCAGGCAATCTCATAATGGGGCTGCTCTATCAACTTGGACCCAGCTGGTCTTACGCTTACGCTGGCATCATGGCGGCCGTGGCCTCAGCGATAATGATCTTTGCTGCCGGCAGTTTCGATCGGCCAAGGGAGCTGTTGAACGCCCACACCGGCGAGTCAAGCAGATGATCGGGCCTCAGAAGTAGAAGGCACATTTCTTGCATCGCCCTGCCGACCATCAGAGACCTTGCGAGTAGAGCTTGGTTGGATACAATGCATGCGACTCCGGGTATGATCTTTCTTCGTAATACCTATCCTTGAACTGGCATTGCGCGGGCGTGGCGAAATTGGCATACGCACTAGGTTTAGGTCCTAGCGCCGAAAGGCTTGAGAGTTCGAGTCTCTCCGCCCGCACCAAGTCAGGCCGTTACTCACCTTGTAAACAGCGGTTAAACGAAGGGAGCGCTCCTTGGGCTCGGCCTTCCCAAGAAGCGCTCTCTTCGTTTTCTCCTACAGGGAGATTCTGCCCCTAGCCAAGGGGTCCTTGTCTAAGCACTGGCTGATGAATTGGAGGTCGCTCCAGTCGGAGCTGGGACAGTCCCTCCGAATCGACCAAAGCCAGAGCTAGGGCGCGTACCCGGAGGTGGGGGAACACTCACGGATACTGCATTGTTGGAGGTCTCCACAAGTCTCACGGTGACCGTAGTATTTGAACTAAGGTCAGCTGCCAACGCAGATTCCGAAGTGTTGGCAAACCTTGTCGTGGAAGCTATCGAAGCCGTAATCGTCGCTCCCGTATCAGGACGGGTGACAGAAATCGAACTCAACGATATCGCTTTAAGAGTCCCTACTACCGATATAACCGTCTTGTAGCTCCCGCCGCTTTGTTTTAGGACAGACTCCGAATATACCGCACGGCGCATTCGGCCAATTCCCCAATGCGGGCGCGGCGGGGTAGATCCGACTGCTGGGGTGCTAGACGAACCATCTGTCGTCCCACTTGGCGACGATGCCACGTGAGACGTCGGAATCGAATTTGACACGAGAGACGAGCCACTCGTGGTCAGCGCGAGCGCGCCGAACCCCACGACCGTAGCCGCTGCAAGACCGCTTGCACCGATCAGCAACATCTTTCGTTCCATAAACCGCTCCTTCAAAGTCACGCCGAGTCTCTCCACAACATCTAAGTTGCCAACCTTTAGCACCAGCTAGAAAGAACCTAAGTAGTTCCTGTGACTTGAACGAAAGGGCGATCTAGATTACTACGCGACTACCAGATCGTGTGGTCCACAGCTGTAGTCGTCACCTGAAATATTCTGAAAAAGTACTGACCCTAGTCCTGATTACCGACCACAACATCTTGTGCCGGCATGTTGTCTAGCAAGCCTTTTTGCACGAAAAGCAAACCTGAAAAAAGACCATCTCGCAGCACATTGCTCCACCACCAATGACATTTCCAACTGCCTAATGTGCAACCGTCACAATGGCTGGCATTACCGGCGCAAGGACGCCCCCAGTGGTTTGCCGGCACAAAGATGCCCCCAGTGGTTTGCCGGCACAAAGATGCCCAGGAGCAACATCTTATAAAGGTCTATTCGTTGGGTATACGTTCAATAGGCAGCAACACAGAGATCTGTGTGTCAGGTATCTCGATAGCGTCGAACGCTGGCCATCTGACAAGGGCAAGGCGCGCCAGAAGATGCACAATCACAGGACCCAAGCAGCGTCCAGAACCAGGCCTTTCCGATTCAGGCGAGCAAGCCGACCAACACCCTGTCATCCTCCGGCTCATCTTAGCCAGACCCTAGGGTAGTGGTGGCGCGACGCAAGCGTTGCCGGCAACCCCATTACGTTTAGCAGCCTCGTCCGTAAAAGCGGGAGGTTCACAAAGAAGGTCAGATGTTCTGACGTGTCAGGTATATCCTGAGATTTGAAATTGCACGTGCACGGTGAGAAAGCATCGCCTTTTCGTGCGGAGCCATCTCGGCGAACGTCCTGCCATCCCCCTCCGCCGGAACAAATAGAGCGTCATAGCCAAAACCGTTCTCCCCCAGCTCGTGGTCGAGAAGCCAGCCATCGCATCTACCGTGAAAAAATGCCGCCGCAGCCATCGTTGCAAGCGGATCACACATGCACAAAACAGTTTCGAAATAGGCTGAGCGGTCGGGAACCCCAACCATCAAGGACATGAGCTTGGACCTATTTGAGGCGTCGTTGCTTTCAAGTCCGGCAAAACGGGCGGAATGCACTCCGGGATCTCCTCCTAAGGCAGCAACGAACAGCCCCGAGTCATCTGCCACTGCCACTCGGCCCAAATAATCCGCCGCGCTTCGAGCCTTTTTATACGCATTCTCAGCGAGCGTCTCGCCGTCCTCGTGCACTGGGGGAAGATCGCCTGGGACCAAGACCTCCGCGACACTACCGAGGATGTCTTGGAACTCTCGTGCCTTACCGGGATTCGTTGTCGCTAGGACGATTTGCTGCAATTATCAGTTCCGGAAGAGCTCTGGCTTGACGGACGGCAGCGTGGAAAGCGTCTTCGACTGGATCTCCAGAATTTCAGCTATCCCATGCTCAGCAAGGGATAGCATGTCATCTAGTTGGGCTTTGGTGTACGGGGAGTTCTCTGCAGTTCCCTGCACCTCGACATAATAGCCATCTGATGTCATTACAACGTTCATATCCACTTCAGCTCTCACATCCTCTGAATAATCCAGATCTAGAAGGGCTCCGCCTTCCACGATCCCAACTGAGATCGCTGCGCATGACGCAAGGAGAACGTTAGGTCCCACCCTGTAAGCCTGTTCCATCCTGGAAACGGCGTCAGCAAGAGCTACGTAGGCACCGCATATCGAAGCTGTTCGAGTACCACCGTCAGCTTGCAAGACGTCACAGTCGATTATGAGCTGCTTCTCTCCAAGAGCATTTAGGTCCACTACCGCCCGTATCGACCTCCCAATAAGCCGCTGAATCTCCTGAGTACGTCCACTCTGCCTGCCTTTGACCGCCTCGCGGCTAACCCTTTCGGGCGAAGAGCCCGGCAAAAGCGAGTACTCGGCCGTTATCCATCCCTTACCCGTGCCTCTCAACCATGGAGGAACCTTCTCGTCCAACGAGACGGTGCACAACACTCGGGTTTTGCCCATGCTGACTAGAACCGAGCCCAAAGCCATTTCGGTATAGTCCCTCTCGAAAGAACAGGACCTGATCTCGTCAACCTGTCGCCCGTCACGTCTCATCTAAGAACTTCCTTCCCAAACCACCTGTTTTGCATCTTCCAGTTCCGGGCCCAAAAGCCTGTGCCCCAATTCCTTGAACCTTTCCGG
>JAJZIP010000086.1 GCA_021810525.1 Actinomycetes bacterium
TCAAGCACGAAGCCGAACGTCATCCGGTCGTCTTTGATTCGCAGGCTCACTCCCGCAGCGCCCCTGTGTGCGATCAGGCGTTCGCGTTCGAGTCCCTCGTCGACGGCGGGGACCAAGCTCATCGCGACGCGCCATGTGCCCTTCGAGGTCTTGGCGTAGCTTCCTTTGAACTTCGCGGTTCCTACGACCTGCTTGGAGTGGGGAGCGGAGTTTCCGGCCCAGCTGAGGTCGATCCCGGCATGAGAGGTGAGCACTCTCCAGATCGAACCCCTGCCTGATTCGGTGGTCGCGGTGACCTCGACAACCCCAGGCGTTCGCGCCATTTTCACGGCGTGGCGGACGAAGTTGCCGGACGAATCCGAGCGCAGGACGATCTCATAGCGCTTCTTTGGCAGGGGCAGCTCCAGGTGCGCTTCATGCCGACGCAGTTCGATGCGCGGGAGCACAATCGCGCGCATGTTCAGGATCCTCCATCTCCGGGAAGCTTGGGCGTTGCGCGTTCGGGTTCATACTGGCTTTGTTTCTGGTTGCCACCAGCATCGTTTCCGTCGCCGGAAGGCTTCCTGTCGGGTGGCGGGGGAGGGGGAGGCGGGGGAGGCAGCTGACGAGGTGGCTTGGTGTCAGAAGGTTGCGACGCAATTTCCTGGGCCTTCACTGCGCGCATATCGCCACGAACCTGGCGGATATTCTTACGTTTGGACGCGCGCCAGGCAGCTCTGGCATCGAAGGCGGTTTGCAGCGGGTTCTCGGGGTGGATTCTGATGTTTTCAAAGGCTTCTGGGACAGCCTTAAGCGTGCCTTTGTAGTGCGAGCCTATCCATTCCTTGGTATTGAGCTTGACCTCGGGGTCTTTCTTTTTCTCCTCAGTCTCGCCATCGTCTGGCGATGGGGCTCCATTGCCGCCACCCGGACCATCACTAGGCAGGCTTACATCACTGCCGTCTGGTGTGGATTGCACACTCTGGTCGCTTTCCCCGTCGGCTGAATTGCCAGCGCCAGCGGGTCGGGTAGACGACCTCGTATTCGAACCGTCGGCCATCCTGTCAGATCCAGCGCCTGGTGAAGACGCTGTTCCGCTGGTTCTTGTAGTTCCCGATTTTCCGCTTATAATCTCGTCCTGAAGCTTGGACCTGTCAACGCCGCGCTTGGAATTGCCCGTGACGGCTTCTCCGCTGCTGGATCCATCTCCTCCACCAAACACTTTGTGCATACCTCTCGATATCTTGCCCGATCCTTTTTCTTGATCACTGTTTTTTAGCACGCTACCCGCAGCGCGGCCAGATGTTCGTTTCGCTGCTCCTTCGAATGCATCATGGAATGCAGCCCCCGCCTGGAAGATCCCTCCAATGATGAATTTCGGCAAAATGATTGCTGCGAATAGGATTAGAATTCCCCCGAATGCGTTGGAGAAATACTGCACAGGGTCGACGGTGCCGCCGCTTGCTGTGAGCGCGGTGGAAAAACTGACAAGATGGTCGCCGACCATAGCTGAGAGATTTGCCGCATCGCTTCCCAGCGCGGATGTTTGTATCGTTCCGGTCGCTCCCATTGCAGCGATTCCCACAGCCAGGATGGAGGTGATGATGAACGGCATGGAGATTGCGGCAACCACCCCTTCGACCGCTTCGCGGAAGCCGTCTTTTCTAAAGAGTGTCAGATACGGGGCAAAGTAGATCAGGAGAAACACGGCGGCATGGGCGACGACGAGGATCAGTATCAGTAGTCCGACCAAGATGAGGCCAATGAAAAGGATCAGCAGAGTTATAAAGATTGAATCCTCGATGCCGGTAAGGGAGCTGACAGCGAAGATCGTGCCGAAAGTATGAGCAAGCCCTTGACTGTTGACGCTGGCCACGCTTATCAGAGCGTCGTCGAGCGCGCCCACGAGTTTTTCGACCGGATCGACGAGGATGCTGAGAACGAACGAGATCACGAGCGCGCCCATAATGCGCTTTAGCATCTCCTCCGTCGAGCTCTTGGAGTTTCCCCCCGATAGCCCTTTAGCAGCCAGCCAGACGAGAAAGATAAGCATGGCAAGGCTGGGGATAATCACGGCGTTGAAGTCCAGCAGCTTTTGGAAGCTGCCGCCGAACACCAGATTGTCGTTGCTGATGAACTTCTGTACTAGCGACAGCTCGGCGGTGAATGCGTGCGCTACAGCCGTGCCTATGTCCGTAAAGACGGCGACGACGCCTTGCACGATCATGTTGGTGAAAAACGATCCCACGTATTTAGAGGGAGCGTTTAGAATTGGACCGACAATAGGAAGCCCTAGGGCAAAAAGTCCCATTTTTTATCCTGTCTCACAGTTATTGGTGATGGTGGACAATGCCGTCATCCGCCAAATATCCCTTGGAGCGTTGCGAATACGACTGTCAACGCCAAGGCGCCGATCACGATCCCCGCTCCCGCCTTCATCGCGCGGCTGCCCCACTGTGCCATCCCCGACGAATTGTGGGTTGAACCCAAACCGTGGGCCACCAGACCTACCAGGAACACTACCGGCCCGAGGATGAGGACGAAATGCTCGAGGAAACTCTGGATGCTGGTCATGATGGTGTCGACACCGGTGGTCGACACCGTGGCTGCGAGGATAAGCCTCGTTTGCCAGAGGGTAAGGAAGCTGCTCATTTAGAGACCTCTTTTCCGTTTCAGTAGACATTTCTTCGTCTCTATGTAGGTATTTATGCAAGAATTTCGGTCTGGTGGCTGTTTTTGGGGGTTTTGGGGAAAAAACTTCAAAATTCCGAGAATTTTTTTAGCTCCAGGGTTCGAAAAACATCTCCGAGTTCGGTTCCGAGTCCTTTTTCATCGACCTGACCTGCGCTGACGCCATATTTTGATCGGTATCGGTCGTCAAAGAATCCCTCTCGGCCAAGACCGTTCTGCAAAGGTAGTGGCTGCCTCCGATCATCGCCAGGAACAGCCCGCGGTAATTGGACCCAGCGTCGTCCAAGTTCAATATCTCTTGCTCGGCTTGGGTGAGAGTAAACGTCTTTGCGATCAGTTCAATCTCGCTAGAAGAGTTGGAAAAGATGAAGGCGCTCTGAACCGCGTCGATGATGGTCTGCAGCTTTCCCGATACCGCGGTTCCGGTGTTCGCGGCGCCGAGCACGTCGGACAGTCCGTGCATTGTGAGAACCAGCGACACTCCGTAGGACCGCGATAGCTTGGTGGTGGTCTGGAGAAACGAAGCCAGATTGTCCAAGACCGCCCAGCCTTCGTCGACAATGAGAAAGGAGCGCTGGGCCAGATTGGAGATCGCGTTCCTGAGCCAGAATGCGACCACGGATGAGACCGGCTTGAAAAGAGCGGGGTCCCTGAACGCTTCTGAGAGGTTGATTATCATCCCTTTTGGGTTCAGTCCTACCGAGGTCTTCCCGTCGAATAGTCCACCCAGCTGTCCCGAACCGAGGTACCTCTGAAGCCCGGCGACGACGGGGATCAGCCGCTGCACCGATTCCTTGCGGTCCGGAGTGCCCATCGAATGCACTATTTCGTCGGGAACTTGACGCAATATCTCCACGGCCTCGAAGAGGGTGTCCCCTGGGACCAACAGCTCCGCTGCCTTGTCCAACGCCGCCGCCTCGTCAGGGGTGAGACTGCGCTCCATCACCGATGAGGCGAGAATGCTGAGCATCGCCGCCTTCGCGCCCACGGAATCTAGATCCAAGGGATTGATCCTGGTCTGGCCTGGCGCTAGGCGCAGATATGGCAGCCCTAGCTCTCTAGCCACGTCCGCGTATTCGCCTTTGGGGTCAAGCGCGAAAAAGCCGTACCCGTGCACTCCCGAGCCTCGTAGGGCCAGGATTTTGGAGAAGGTGGATTTTCCGGTGCCAACCTGGCCCAGGACGATAGCGATTGGCGAAGTGACGATGTGCTCTGCGTAGAGCTCGAAGGGGTCCCAGGAAAATGGTGCTCCGGAGAGATCATCACGGCCAAGAAGGATCCCAGGCACGCCCAATGGGGCCGCGATCTGCGCCTGATAAAGCGACTGCGCCCTTGCGGTCGAGAGGGTGTGGGATTCGAAATAGAGGGGAGTGACGCAGAATGGAAGACTGGTGGCCCAGCCCTCGTCGTGGCGCCAGTCCACTCGACGCAACCGCATGTAGCAGGTTCCGGCCTCGCGCATCAGCCAGGTTTCAGC
Source organism: Actinomycetes bacterium (assembly GCA_021810525.1). Taxonomy (GTDB): domain Bacteria; phylum Actinomycetota; class Acidimicrobiia; order Acidimicrobiales; family Acidimicrobiaceae; genus SCQM01. The sequence goes on from JAJZIP010000086.1 coordinate 4,148, forward strand.
GTCGTCGAGGATTCTTTCGCTGTCGGCTGTTATCGTGACCGTGGCTATGCCTTTCAGCATCGCTTCGCCGGTGGTCAGGTCCCGCTCGGTTTCACGCGCGGATTCGATCTCCGCGTATTCACGCGACATTATCCGCTGGTTACCCCGACCCGAAGCGCGGGTCAACGTTTCCATCTCGACCTTGTTCGCTTCCCTCTCCGCTTGCCTGAGCGCCATCTGAGGGTCGGTTATGTTGAATACGTACGACAGCGTGTAGCGTGCGATGTTGGGGGGAATCCCGCCCAGCAGGTTCAGCTGCCAGGTATCCGCCACTGCCATCTGAGGGAACTCGGTAATCACGTAGCTACGTGAGAGGTGGTAGGGGAGGATCAGCTCCTTCGCTGCGGTCGAGAGGTTGTATTCCGTCGGTACAAGGGAGGCGATTGAACTTCCATGGGACTCGAGCAACGAGCGCAGGAACGCCGTGTCGGGATTCAAAGCGCCGCTTATGAGCTCAGCGAGTTCGTCGGGACTCAAAAGCCTTGCGTTGCGTATCATCCCGCGGATGGTCCGGTCGATCCGGTCCACAGCCAGTTTGAGCGCTTCAGTGCGGTCTGCGCTTATCTTTGCGAACTCGACCACCAGGTAGCACTTGCGCTCGTAGACCTGGCCGCCGACCGCGCTCGCCACCTCCCCGTAGCGTTCAGTCAACTCTTTGTCCAAGTTGGGATCGGCCTCGATCAGTCGGCGCAAGGTGTCTTTCGGTCCCGCTGCGGTGGTGACTATGATGTCGGTGAAAAACTGGAGCCGCTTGACCGACTGACCGGCGATAGAGGCAAGGAGCCTCCCCCACTGGGCGAAGGTGGATCCCTGTTCGGCGCGGGAGGACAGGAGCAGGTGGCTGGCGGCGGGTATCAGCCACACTCCCAGGTAACACATGCGGTTCTCATAGCCGAGGTCGGAGAAGTGTACCGCTCCCGCGCCGGGGCTGACGCGCACTATGGATGCATCGCCGCAACCTGAGAGATGGATAGTTTGCACCAGGTGGGAGCCATGGAACCCTTGCTTCTTTTTGTCTCGGAACAAGACTCCCTGGATCTTTCTCCAGTTCTTCTTGGCCCAGATGAAAGCCCATTCGCTCGCGATGTGGTGCTTGATCGGGAGCCCGTTGCCGATTATTACGACCGACCCGAAGAGAAGCTCCAGGGCCAGGTTGTGCAGAAGCTGCATCATGAGAAAAACAGCAAGCACGGTCACAAGTGTCTGGTTCCGCACGAAGGGGATCCAGTTGTTCGACCTTCTCTTTGGAAATTTTGTCGCCATACCTATGTATTTACGCCAGATTTCCGTTCTGGTGGCTACGAAGAAGCCGATGTGACCCGGAAACTTAAAGATTTTTCCAAAACTTCGAGAAATTTTCGGTTTTTCCTCTAAAAGCGACCACCAGATTTGTTTTTTTGCATAAATACCTATACATGGAGAACTTGCCGGATTTTGAAACGGGATCGCCTGCTTCGGCGCGGAGCGGATACGCAAGCCATCTGCGCAGCCTTGGCTACCTCGTGGAGCAGGCGTACAGGCGCACTGACGGTGCCTGCGCCTGCGGGGACAGCTCATGCCGCAAATCTCCCCACTTTGCGAGCGATCCCGACGCTCTCTCGGAAATCCACCTGGTAATGCGGGCAGAGGCCGTGGCGGTAACGAGCGAGATGAGCGTGGTGCAACGGGCGCTGCGATTCGGCTCAGCGGTTGCCATCCTCAGACACGGCGGCACAAGCTATCTGTTCATCTCCGATCCTCGCAGTCTTCCGAGTGTCGCGCCAGTGATCGCTCCAGGGCAGGGGTGGATCGCGCTTCCTCCGTATCGAAGCGACGACGCGGAGGGCAACTACACTCAGCCATCCTGGATATCCGAGCTGACGCAACACCCCGAGGATCTTCCTCAGGCGGTGGATGTCTTCGGCCCTTCGCTCGTGTCGCGGACAAGGGAGCTGACCGGTCTGGCCGGGAGAGTGCGGAAATCGGTCCCAGGTGGAACGGCTTCACCCAATGGAACTGTTTCACTCAAAGAGATGGTATTCGCGGCTTGCGAAAGCCTGCTCGCACAAGGAAGGGGAGAAGAGCTGACGGCTTTTCTCGCCGCATGCTGCGTCGCGGGGATGGTCGCACCAGAGGATGTCACGCACTGGTTGCGCGAGATGGAAGAGCTGTCTCCAAGCCGCGGAGTGTTGTCTGAACAGTTCACCAAGACTCTGGTGGGCGTGATCTTCGCGGAGGAAGAGCTCGTAACGCGCGAGATCGAAGAGCTTCTTTTGGATGCAGCGCGAAGGCTCAATGATGCAACCGACAACCACGCTGCTGACGGTAGAGAGGAAGACGGTGGTAGCACGGGCGACACTCCTGAGCCTCTTTCGGGCGGAGATCACTTTGATTCGAGCGGCGACGTGGCATTCGAGCGGCCATGGGCGACGCAAACCCCTGGCGCACAGATGCCAGTGGAGGTACCCTTCACAAGAGAACCTTTCAGGGAGGAATCGGGATTCACCCAAGCGCCGTCCTGGGGACAGGAACAGAGGTCATCACATCGTCCTGGGCATTCCGAAGAAGAGGGTTCGTCCGCCGCCCGTGCATCTGCCGTGCCAAACTGGGCCGATGCGCTGGAACGCCAAGAGGCGGTCATCTACACCGCGGCGCTTTCTCTCTTCGCAGGCGGTTCGCAGAAGTCCGGAACGCCAATAGCGGACAACGAAGCTCCAGCGAACGAGCTCACAACCACGGACGAGATTGAACCAATTGCAGCCGATTATGCTCCCGGTCTTCTCGACGGTGACGCCGAGGTCGAGGCGGGACCCGTGCCAGATGAACTGGTCTCGCAAGCTGAGGCGGTCCTTGAAGACGCTTGGACCAAGACCCGAGAGCTTGAGCCTGGGGGGACCCGAGATATTTTGCCCGAAGGCCAGGAGCTTGAGCCTGAAGCCGAAAACGCCCAGGCTGATTTGAGCCTAGAGAGCGATACGAATTACCGAAGCCCGGAGACACGATCCGAGAGAGCGGGGGAGCCTGGGGCGAGCTCGAATATCGAGGTGGTCCCGTTTGAAATCTCCGTCGCCATTGATTGGGAAGCGGCTCTGCAGAATAGCGCCATGGTAACGCCGGTCGAGCTTGTCCAGCTCGTTTTCGAGATGAGCGAGTTCGGCTTCAGCGACGACGAGCTGACCAAGCTGGCGCTTTTAGACATGGCGATCACTGCGATACCTGACGGGACTGACGATCCGCTAAGGCTGTTCTCATACCTCTGGCCCGACACCGGCTCATTCAAGGTAGAGTTCGGACACCATCGCTCAATGGTTGAACTCTTGGCGGCGCTGCTGGTAAGGTACGACCTCGCTTGCGCGGCGGGCGCTCTTGCGGGAGAGGCGTCTCTTGCCGAACTGGCAGCGAGGGACGGGGTGGAGTTCTTCTCCGACTTGATAGGCGATCCCGAACTGGTCTTCTACTTGGAGACGCGACTGCTGAACGTGACTACGAGCGCGCAGCTTATGGTCAGGCTGTCGATGATATCGAAGATCATATCCGCGATCGGAGTGGAGTTCACGCTTAACCTTGCGACTCAGCACCTCCTGTCGCTCGCAGGGGGCGCCGCCGCATGAATACTAAGGAAATGAGGTTCAGCATCACCGTAATCGCGCACTCCCTCGCGTGCGCGCACAACGAACCCTCGTATATAAGGCCCCAGTACTTTGCCTTTCTATGCCAGTCTCTCGGCACTGACGCCTACAGGGATCTCAAGAGCGAGATCCAAGGCGAGATCGCAGCTGCGGTCATGAAGCAGTGCGGCGCGCGTTCAGATGACGGCAGGATGGTCGAAGGCGACGAGGAGCTGTTCTGGGAGGCGTTCGGTAGGGAGCGGGTCGACTCTAAGGCTGACTTTAGCAGACGGTCTGCGGCTTACCAAGCCTTTTCCACTCTGACGGAAGTTTCTGGACTGCCCAATGAGGTGGTCTCCCAGGCTTTAGTGCTTCGCGCCAACTTGTCCGCGTTTACCGTCCGCATGCTGGCCGTTCCGCAAATGCGGCCCGCCAAGCGGTTATACGCAAACCCTCTCTCGTCGCTTGGCTCCCTGCGGGCGCTGGCGGACTGGAAGCTGGGCCACGCTCCGCAGGGTGTGGACACGTTCCGCGCCTGGGTCTTGAACGCGGTTCATCATCAGGTGCGTTTCCGCTACAAACTGGGACTGTCTCTTGGCACAGACTTTGACGACGTGGCTCAGGATGTAATTTCGAGGGTCCTGGCGCAACTCTGCATATACCAGCCTTCGGGAACGATAAAGCTTCAGACGTGGACCTTCGGCGCTATCAACCAATCAGTCTCGATGTCGCTGCGCTCCCGCCAACCGCGGGCTGTGGAGATCCCAATCGGGTCCGGGGCCGAGGTTGCAGCAATGGGCGGGATGGCGGAGTCGAGGTCGGACGACGAGGCCGATTCAAGGAACGCGGAGATGGCGGAATACGCGATAACGCAAGCCGTAGGCAGTAAGCGTCCGGCAAGGCGCGAAAAACGGATGCAGGTCCTGGCGCGGATGATCGGCCCGATGCTGAGAACCGATACTGCCACGACTAGGGAGCAGCTTGCAGCCCAGCTCAAGAGTTACTTCCCGAGCATAACCGAGAGCCAGGTCTCCCAAATCATCGAGCAGAGCGGTTTAGAGAAAGACGAGGTTTGCAAGTGAGCTGGATAAAGGTAGCTGATACGCCCGTGTACTGCAATGGAAAAAAAATGGCGGTCGAAACCACACAAACAGCCATTGTGCCTGTCGCCTTGTCGGGCAGCGATTACCGGCGGGCGCACGATGGGTGCCACACCGCAGCGCTGCTCTGGAACCAGGCGGTTGACTGGGTGCGTCGTGAGTGGGAGTTCGGGCGTTCGCCGTCGAAGTACGACATCCAGCACTTCCTGACCGCACTACCATTGGAAGCCCGCCCACTGCATACACATACCACCGAGATCATCGCACACGATCTCCATGAAGCGATCAGAAGATCGAGAGCCTTGCGCAGGAACGGAATGTTGGCACGCTCCCCATGGCGTAAGAAAAACTATCGTCCGCTGTCGTTTACCGCTGACTACGGCTGGCGGATCAAAGACGCCAAGCTCCATCTCTCTCTCGGTCGAGGTCGGCCAGGGATCTCACTTCCGGTACCAAAAGTGATCGACTCTGGAACAAACCAGGTTGTCCCGCCCGATCTGTGGGGAGAGATCCAACTATGTTGGGACCAAGACGCCCGACGGTTCGCACTGCACATCCCTTATGAAACCGAACGACCGGTGTCCGGAGGCGATAACGTCACAGCCATCGACGAAGGCATTATCAACCCGATGACACTGGCGACCTGGGTGGATGACAAGACCATCTGCGTCACGATCATCAACGGACGCGAGGGCCGTGCGATCAAGCGCCAGAGGAACAAAGCGGTTGGCGCTATTCAGCGCAAGCTCGACAGAGCTAAGCCTGGATCCAAACATCACCGCCGACTGGTTTTGGCCAAGAAGAAGGTCAAGGCAAGGGCCCAGCGGCAACTCCGCGACTTCGACCACCAGATGGCGCGCAAGGCCGCTAATCACGTGATCGCAAACAGTACCGGCAGGCTGGTAGTGGGCGATGTGCGCAAGATCGCGCACAAGACCAAAGTCCACCACCGCGCCAACCGCCACATGCGCCAACAGCTCTCCCAGTGGTCCAGGGGCGTGCAGGAAACCTACCTGCAGGAAAAAACTGGCCTCAAGATCGAGCATCTAAACGAGGCGGGTTCGAGTAAGACCTGTCCAGCGTGCCTGACACGCAACCGCCCAAGTGGGCGGGATTACCGGTGCGAGAACCCAGAGTGCGGGTTTGTCTGCCACCGAGACGCTGTAGGAGGAATCAACATCCTACAGAAGGCAATACACGGGGAATACACCCCGATAGACGCGGACATAGAGATCCGCGTCACGTATCTCCGGGCTGTCGAACGCTGGTCTTTGGATCAACGCAAGGCACACCGCAAGGTGCAGCGCCGCAAGGCCAGAGCCCTGAGTAGCGCCCAGAACCGGGCCTCGTCGGAGGAGACTTCGGCGTGCAAGCCGATGCTAGCGAACTCATTCACCGGCTCCGACTCGTCGGTGCCAGACCCGTTGGTCGTGGTGGCGTGATGGGAGCGATGCCAGGTAATCACAATCGAGCGGATGGGTTAGAAGCCCCGTCTGTAAGGTCGGGGAGGTTCACACTGTACCTTCGCGCATACGGGACCCTTGCCATTGCGGTAGTCCTCGCGCTTGCGGGTTTCCTGTTGTCGCCCGCTATCGTCAGCGCTGTGGCTGGGCAGCTCCCCGCCGTGGATAGCGCTGCGGTTGCGGGGCGTGCGGGGCTTTTTGTTTGGGTACTGAGGCTCTTGTTGATAGTGGTGGCGGGAACCATTGCGTGGCTTGCGCTACAGGAAGGGCGCAGCGTGCTGGACGAGGCGGCTATGTGGGAAAGGGGAAATGAAGGCGATATCGAGGTCTATCAGGGATTCGTGGAAGAGGTCGGCGTCCATCCGGTAGTAGCGCGGAGCGTCGTCGAAGCTGCTTCACGGATGAACGAAGAAGACCGGGCTCTCGACTTCCACCGGGCGAACATTCCCAACTTCGCCGCTGAGCTGGGATACCGGCTCGGAATCGATCCCAAGACCCGCGAGGCCATGCGGGAGTTCTTCGAGGCAAACCAGGACAAAGACACCCGGCGCAGTTTTTCCACCTCTATGCGTTTCATAATGGAGGGCGAGCGCATCGAGCAGTCCCATGATACGAACGCCGAAGTGGAGCCGGTTTCGCGATTCCAGCCTCAAGATTCGGAAGAAAAGGAGTTCGAATACGCCCCGATGATCTTCGATGCTTGGGACGAACCGGCGGATGAGGATGCTTCTACAGATGGTGACGACCTGGTTCTCGAAGGCGCGGCTATGCGTCAGAGAGAAGATTCCGGCCCGAGCGAGCCCGTACATGAAAACGAGCCTGATCGTGAAGCGCACGACGAGGATTTGAGCGAGGACACCCATCCAGGGGTCCAGGTGGATTCCGGGTTCGATCCCGGCGAGGCTGAGTCGTCCAGCGAGAGTGAACAGGTTCGCGCAGAGGAGAGTATTTGGATCGGCGAAGACCAGACCGAAGACGAAGACGGTAGATGTCGCGACGATTCCTTCGCTATCTACGAACCGGAGCCCGTTGAACCGGTAGAGGCGCTTGATGACGACGAGATCTTCGCCGCGGTAAGCGAGGACCCCAACATCGCCGCCTTATCCCAGGCGATCTTGCTGACCAGACGGCTGCCAAAATTCGAAAACATCCGCTACCTCTACGGCATCCATGGGTCGGACAACCCATCACTGGTGGTCGAGTTCCGCACAGCGAGCATCACGCACAAAGAGCAGATGGGTTCCATGGTAAAGCCGCTCTTCAACCACGCGGGTGTGCGGCGGCATTGCAGCCCCATATGGGTGTGCGACTTGGGAGACCGGCCCGCGCGGGAGGACGACCTGTCGGCGGTGATATGGATTCCGGTCGGTGTTGTGCATCTTGGTGACCCCTCTGACCGGTGCGCCTGGAAGCTGATCCCGGTGCCTTCTGGGGGTTCGCAAACCTTTTACGCTCTGGCTTCGGACATGCCACTTGCCGCAGCAAGGCTTGAGTGGGTGCTGGGAACCCTATACGACGACATGGAGATCTTGGAGGACGGCAATCCAAAGACCTTTTTCATTCCGAGTCTTCAAACCACGATCGATCTCATGGTGACGGGTGCGAGGACTCACGACGACTATGACATCTATGGCGATGAAGCGGAACCCGCTGGGCCTGATGCGCCTGTTCTTTGCAATCTCTCCATTCTTTCAGATGGTGGGCGGAAGCTATTTTCCTCGCGCCTTGGAATCGAGGAGATGAGCCACCCCGACTGGCTCGCGGTGTTCTCCCTCACGGCCACGCTTTGCATGCGGTCCGAGCCGGTCGACTCGAAGGAGCTCTTGGGTCAGTGGGCGACACCGACTAGCGCCAGAGGGCAACAGCTCATCTCCATGCTCGAAACGATTTTCGGCGAGTGCTTCACCGGGAGTCCAGATGGATGGGTGCTCTCGAACGTGCGCTTCGATCTCTTCTGGCTCGACGATCTCCTGAGGGGAGGCGCGAGGGAATCGATACTGCGCAATTACTTCATCAAGGACTTCGAGCCGGACTCGTTGGAGTGGATCTTGAATCTGGGGTCGATGGACCCGAGGACCCGCACCGGTGATTTCATCCAGAT
>JAJZIP010000087.1 GCA_021810525.1 Actinomycetes bacterium
ATAGGGAGAAACGGCGTCCCTGGGTTGATGTTGGCAAAGGAATGTGGAGAGAGCGCATATCACGGCCCGATTCGGGTTACTGGACCTGGGGAAAACGTACCCGTCGGGTAATCGGGCTATACATTTTTCAATCTTATGCGCTTCTCTGTCTGAAATCAGCCGTTCGCGTATTAGTCCAGAGCAAGTCGCCCCAAATAGGTTATTAACCTCTTTACGATGGTGAAGCGTAACTCAGGACGATGTGTGTAAGTCAGACAGGCAAACGTGCCCTAGTTACGGGAATTACGGGCCAAGATGGGAGTTATCTCGCTGAACAGTTGTTACAGAAAGGATACGAGGTGTATGGGTTGGTTCGCCGGCTTTCCACGCCTAGTACACACAATATCGACGGCATTGCCGACCGAATCCAATTGTTGGACGGGGACCTCCACGATCAAGCCTCACTCGATCGGGCAGTCAAGGTAGCGGAACCTGACGAAGTATACAATCTTGCGGCCCAGAGCTTCGTCGGCGTCTCCTTCAGCCAACCAGTTGTGACTGGGGAAGTTACAGGTCTCGGTGTTGTAAGACTCTTAGAGGCCGTCCGAAGTCATGGTGACGGGGCTCGATACTATCAAGCAGCCTCGAGCGAAATGTTCGGGAAGGTTGTGGAGTCTCCGCAGACAGAGAAAACAAAGTTTTACCCACGGAGCCCGTATGGCGTTGCGAAAGTGTATGCCTACTGGGCGTGCATCAACTACCGAGAGAGTTACGGGATGTTCATTTCGAATGGAATCCTTTACAACCATGAAAGTCCACGGCGGGGGATTGAATTCCTTACCAGGAAGGTGTCAGACGGGGTTGCTCGTATCAAGCTTGGTCTATTGGACAAGCTTCGGTTGGGGACTCTCGACACGCAACGTGACTGGGGGTACGCCCCAGAGTACACCGATTTGATGTGGAGGGTCCTTCAGCATACCAAGCCCGACGACTTCATTGGCGCGACTGGAGCGTCGCACTCAGTCAGGGAGTTCGTTGAGATGGCGTTTCGGGCCGTTGGAATCTCAGAATGGGAGACCCATGTGGTGTTGGATCCGAAGTTTGCGAGACCGGCGGAGGTCGATCGCTTGTGTGGTGACCCGACAAAGGCCAAGGAAGTGCTCGGATGGACTCCGACCACTTCGTTCGAACAACTAGTGGAAACAATGGTGAAAGCCGACCTCGCCCGATATGCCGGATTGCGCCATCGTAATGCCGACGCAGGGTCACTGTGAAAGTGCATCGTTCGATACAGCGGGCAACCAACAGTGGTAGGATGATCCGCTTAATAGTTAGTCAAGGCCCCCAAAAAGACCGCGTGAAGGGTGGAGAACTAATGGGTTGTTTTATGAGCGAAGACTCTGTCGAGTCTCGTCTTTACCAACAGCTCACCAACAGGCATCTGCCCATGGGTCAATCCGGGATGTCTCACTTGGTCATTGGGCTTGAAACTATCGTGCCCCCTGAGTGTGCATATTCGAGACAATCGATTTTGGAACCTATAGTTTTAGTCTACAAGCATACACAATGGTGGTTTAATGGATTACGGATGTGGTATGTAATTACTCCACTGGCAGTGTGATTTTGCTGGAAGAAAAATGGAGCGCATCCTCGTAACTATTCCGGTTCACAACGAAGAGCACATGCTTGCGAAGTCCGTTCTTCGTTTATCAGAATCGCTTTTCGCAAACGGCGTTGACTTTCGATTGTCTATCGCCGAGGATGGCTCGACCGATCGTACGTTGGAGGTTATTGAGGAACTGGAACGGAAGGTGCCAGGGCTAATTGTCCAGAGTATTCGGCATAAGGTCGGCCGGGGAAGGGCTCTCAGAATGCTTTGGTCGAAGCATGATGCCTTCGACATTTACGCGTTTGTAGATGCAGATCTCGCAACTACTCCAGAATCTTTGCTCAAAGTCATCGAGATATGCAGCAGCGGTGTTGATGTTGTGACCGGATCAAGGTATGTCCATGGTGCTACAGTTCGCAGACCTCCAGGCAGGCGGTTTGCATCAGAGATGTACAATGCTCTGGTACGGAAGATGTTTAACGAACAGGTTCAAGACCACCAGTGTGGATTGAAAGCATTTAGACGGGCAGCGTTGTTGAAGTTACTCCCTCTCAGCCAAGAGGACTCGTGGGCCTGGGATACTGAGGTCATGGTACTCGCTACGAGGGTCGGCTTGACGATCCGAGAAGTACCAGTTGACTGGACTGAGAATCGCGGTAAACGCACTCCTTGGTTGCGTTTGGTATCGGATGTCCGTCTTCACGCGTCTGCCCTGCTTCGGCTCAAGGGGGAGCTCGATGCACGCATTGCCGGCTCACTCTCTTTACCCTCAGGGGCCCCCACCGCCAAACAGATGGCATCCTCCAGTGCCCGGGTTATTTCCGATAGGTGACGCAGTGGTGCTGTTCCTGAACAATTATCGGAGCACTGGCATCGGGGACTTTGGTGGATCATTGTTTGAACGTTGGACGGGGCTAGGTTACAGCGTGTCTATTGAGGAAACGAACCCTTCCGGAAAAGGATTTCACCAACAAGTCCGAAGAATCGCCCGAACCGAGGAGGCACTCGTTACGAATGTGGGACTTACAGGGTGGGGTCAATCAGGGTTTAGAAATTTCATCGGGTTCAGGGCTATTTCGAGCCATTGCCGAGCGGGAAGAACAACGGTGTCAATCTTGCATCACTCAATCGAGTCCTTTGCTCTCGAAGATACTGGGTACAATCCATCCTCAATAACGCGATGGGGGGCGCACTTAGCCTTACGGCACCTCAAAAACTGCCGTTTGATTGTTTTCAGTCCCCGGCTCGGCGCAGTGTTAGAAGACGAGTATCAAATGAAACCTGACTGGATAACTCCGTTGCCCTGCAATGCGTGTAGCGAACCTGCGAAGTGGAGCAATGAACAGGCTGTAATTGCCACAGTCGGTTACTGGGCACCATACAAGGGAATTGATTTTTTTCTTGATGCGGCTCAAGCTTTGGGTCATTCTTATCGGTGGATCCTCGCCGGTAAGCCCCATCGAGTGCTTTCTGAAGATTCGGCTTTTCGGACTCGTGTGGCCGGTTGGGAGGGGAGAGCTCGTCAGCTTGGAGTCTCTACTCCAGGATATCTATCTCCCTCAGACCTGTCCCGGGAATTAGATGGTCGGGCCATCGGCGTTCTCCCGTATTCGTCGGCCAGCGGAGCGAGTGCCGCCTTTACGTTGTTTGCAGAACGGGGTATCCCCGTCGTTGCATCAGACCTGCCAGAATTTAGGTATCTGAAAGAACTCGGTGCCGGAATTACACTAATCGATCCACGGGGAGGCGAATTGTCGCGCACACTAGAATACATTACATCAAGTAGTTCTGCTTGGAGTGAAATGAGCAGGATGCAAAAGGATTTTAGCGAGAGATACTCCTGGGAAAAGTTTGTAGAACGATTGGCTCCAATGGTGGGGTGAATGCCTTTGTAAGTGCTCTCAACTCTACGCATTCAGGTTTCGTGCACGGGGTGAAAGCGTAATGTTCGAGCTATGGTTTGGCAATCGGAAGTACTTTAACTAGCAATGCCTTGGCATGATGCCTGAAGTATGCAAGGCCCTGACCTGCCGGGAGTTTCTCCCACCGATGAATCCGAGCCGGACTTCAATACTAGTGACGTGACCGTACGCACCGTTATTTCGGCGTAGGAGCACCCTCCCTTTGTTATGCTGGCTTTCCGAGGTGGGCTACCCCTCCACCTCGGCCACGTCGAGATGCGTCCACTCCTACGTAGACTGCTCGGCCTTTTGCCCCACCCCTTGCATGATTCCCGAATGCTGGGCATCCAGTTCCGTGAACTGGTCAAATCTCACCCCATTGTCCGCAATCTCCTACCGTTTCACCGGCAGGCTCACGAACCGCTTCACCACCGCAGGGCCTGTCTGGGGTCTCTCATCCCAGTTCTAACTTCGCAGTATGTGCTGGTGAGGTCATGGTAGAGCACGCCCGGGCTCCGGGACAGGGCTCGGACGACTCGTTCATAGACCGTCACCTTCAACACGCTCTGCTAGACACGGTGCGTATCAATGGCTAATTAGAGGGCGTTGTCGTAGCGTGGTTACGCCCCGTAGTTCAGAAGGAATGAGGCGTTGGGGTGATCCAGCCACTCTAGGACCCTGTCCCTGGAAGTGGGATGGCTAAGGCAATCAAGCATCATGGTCTCGACCCATCGCGCGACGGTAAACTTGCCTGGGGTTCCGTTTACCGCTTCGATGACAATCTGGTGGAGTCTCAGTTTCCACCAGAGGAAGTGAGCGAGAGCCTTCCATCTGTAACTCTTATACTACTTGCAATGGAACTCGTTCGTCGAGGGGAGAATATGGGTTGGATTGCCCTTGATGGTGGAGTTGGCGGAGATCCACTTCCGGAAAGGGCGGACCTAATCATTCTCGACCTTTCCGAAGTTGACGAAAACTCGAATCTTGACGTGGCCGTGGTCACTGTAGCTCTCCCTAAGGCGGGCGTAGACACCGCCACGTAGGACTGGATGGCATTGAGGTAGAATGTCGTCGCTTGGTCGGCATTAAGGGGCGAGGGAAAGGGAATTATCGGTCATGCTTTCGATAACTGTGCAATATTATGCCAGGCAAGGCGGCTCTCGCCGTGAGCATCTCCTGATTTCATGCGATTTGTCAAAGATCAGCTCGAAGCGTTTTAGCCGCACCGTGTACTTGAGGTATCCTTAAAGTATCACGAAACTCTACTGGCACTCTGCCTGAGCTAGTCTATGCGATTCGCTGTACTCACTGCCGAAAAGATTGGAGAATTGACGAGTGGACAGAGCAGGTTTGCATTGAATCTCTCCAAAGGGCTTCGAGAGGCAGGGCACAAAGTTTCCTTGCTTTGTGCAGACCTTACGAATGAGATGGAAATTTCCCTCAAGAGCCAGGGTATTTCCACGTTTTCTCTTCATCAGGATACTACTGGGCCAGTATATCGAGTGCAAATGATGACTAGGTTTCCGCGTGTTGGCCGGGAATTGGCAACACTCGCGTTAGAATCGCCACCTGCAGACTGGTATGTGATCCTTTCAGACAACGCTGTTTCGTCGGGACCACACCTTTCTGGGCGCAATACAGTGTATATTTCGAACGGTGACTATTCACTTATGTTTCTAAATCCCCGGTTCTATATTGGGGGGGGCCGCGCCGTCAAAAGATTACTGTCCCATGACATGGGTGGTTTGATACTCCGGAATGCCAGGGATGCAAGCACCTATACTCTAAGGTTGGGGAATTCCGAATTTACTCGCAACTTCATGGCTTACCTCTATAGTGTGCCATTCCACGACTACATTTACCCTCCTGTTGACATAGATGTGTTCAAGCCTATATGCGATGAGTCTCGAGAAGGCTATGTTATGGCAATCGCAAGAAATGCCAATGAACCAGGTATAAAGTTGCTAGATATGATTGCTAAACATGTACCTTTAGTTGTCGTCGGAGGTGCTCGTGTGAATGGGGCGAAAAATCTTGGTTCAGTTAGTGACGACGAACTTTCTCAACTGTTTGCGAAAGCATCAGTAACCATATCTTCTGTAGTCGCAGAATTTTTTGGGTACGCTGTCGCCGAATCGTTGGCTTGCGGAACGCCAGTTATTGCTTATGATTGCTGTGGTCCGTCTGAACTCATTAAGAATAGTCTAAATGGGTGGGTAGTTAAAAGTCCCTCGGAAATGATAGATGTTGTGAGATCTGCAACGTCCAAGAGATTGACCCCTGAAGTATCGAAGTCAGCCCGGGATACTGCTAAGCTGTTTTCAGTTCAGGCCAGCGCAAAACGATTGGTGACCATTGTCCAAGCCTGCGAAGAAGGTCGGCATGACCGCACTGCCAGCCGTTTACCCTGAATGCGTAGTGGTCCTGCTTTGCTGAACATGAAGCATCAAAAAATCCTTTCAATCTGCTCTCGGTGGGTGTGACGTTGCGCAAGCGGTTTAAGTTTGGATCGTTGGTTTTATGCCGAGGGGAATGGCCGAGTTGCTGGAATAGAATCCATGAAAGTGCTAGTCCTTAGTCATTCAAGCATTTATCCTCCGATTGGTGGCGCACCGCTTGCCATCTACAATTCATGCGTAGAATTGTCCAAGACTCATGAAGTGAATGTCCTTAGTTGGGGGGGCGCCAAATCATATGCGATTACATTATCCTCAAACTTAAGGGTACAACATATTCAAAGTAAAGGTGCTCGGCAATTGTCGAGTGATACATTTTGGAACCCTGGTATTGCAAATTTGTCTAAGCAATTGTTGGCTGGGTTTAGGGCAACTCTGTTTCAAACTCTACTCGACAAAGGGCCCACTCTAGAAGCAGTGGCGCAAATGGTAGGGCCTAAGTATGACGTCATCTTGCACGAAGGACCAGATGGCAGTCCACTCGGTGCACAGCTCGCAAATAGATTCAATGCAGAATATGTGCAGCGCCCCCTTTGGGTGGGTCCACCTGTATCCCTGCTAAACTTTGAGACGTGGGTTAGTTACTCTGGCCTAAACAATCCTTTGTCTAACAGAATTTCCGCAGCAGCTAGCAAATTGGTAGATGCGGAGCTACTGCGGTTTGAGCTAGCACGTTTGACCGCTAGAAACCTGATCACCGTTACTCCACAGGACTCAAAGATTCTGCACGAAGCATTCTCGAAGAGATACATTAGGAGTTTGGCAATGCCACTTGACATTGATGTGGCGCCGAAGTCGCATTTAGAAGGAGACGAAGGCAAGGTGCTTGCCAAACTAGTGCCAGATAATAAGTACATCTTATATTACTCAACAGTTCATCGGAATGCTCCGCTTGTGCTATCTTATCTGGATAAAGTCATCAAGGGATCAGACAATCTTATATTGGTGGTCTTGGGCATGTCTCCGAAAGATTTGGGAATCAGATTAAACAACTCAGACCGAATTAGGATCCCTGGTTACGTGGGCCCCAAAGAGTTTAAAGCCATTACGCTCGGGGCGAGTTGCATAACGCTCCCTGTGTTTTCTCGACATGGCATCTCCACGAAACTAATCCCGGGTCTACGCTGCGGTCGCGCGGTGGTAACCACTTCGCCTGCATCGGAGGCCTACCCCCAGTTAGTTCCAGGGAGGGACTTGTTGGTACATGACACGCCTGATGCTTTTGCGGCGGCTGTCGGGCGGCTTATAGCGGACCCGGGATTTGCAGAAGAGGTGGGGAATAACGGGAAAATGGCATACGAGACTTACTACTCTAACAGAAGCTACGCTAGCTCAATGAATGAGTATCTGCACCAGGTCACTTCTCGTTCATCACCAAATGACGAATCATACGACTCGAGCGTTGAGGCGAGGAGATAGCCTGAGATCGCTTACGAGTGAAAACCTCGAGGTTTGAGCAAAAGAGGGCCAAGGATTTCAAAGGTCCGAGTACGCCTGTGTATCTGTAGTTTACAATGGAACTCTTTATAAATGCGATTGGCATATTCAAAATAGCAGTGGCATCAGAGTCCTTTACATAGACTAACACTGTGTTTGCCAGATAATATGTGAGCCTCTCTTTTACCACATTAGTAGATTGCAAACGTGGATTCACTGAGGTGGGACGATGAAACGCGACCGTGTCCACCACTCGCACGGAATGTCCATATTTCCAACACCTCCAACAAATATCAAATCCTTCTTCCCCGTAAGGTAAAAGGTCGGTGTCGAACCCACCTAAATTATCAAATAATGACTTCCTCATAAACATGCATGCCTCGGTAATCGCAAAAACGGTCGTATTCGAGTGAAACTCCATTGTTGGGTCGTGGTTGATTGTGGTCAATCTAACTTCAATTGGTACAAAAAGAAGGGGGACAAAGACCACGCCGCGGGTCAGCACTGTTTTCCGGTCTTCAGAAGAAAGAATCACGGGGCCAACAATTCCTACTTGTGCATCTATAAACATTTCTACTGCACGTTCTATTGTGTCTGGAAATAGTTCCGCGTCGCTATCAAGAAATAATATTATGTCGCCTTTTGCAACACTAGCCCCTGCGTTTCTCGACATAGTAGCACTTCTGGATTCGCAACTGACCACTCGAAGTCCGGGTATGTCCTTCAGGGCCTCTATGGTTCCATCTTCGGATCCTTGGTCTACGTATATTAGCTCAGTGGAAGAGTAAGTGCTTTGTTGGGCTGACTGAAGTGCCCTGAGAACAAGGTCTTTTCTGTTGAACGCAGAGACTACAACCGAGACCACTATTTTAGTTCCACGATTCATTTTACCTTGGCAGACGTAAACTTCCTCCGCACAACATAAGTCGCGAATGTGATCCCGTTAGCTACAATTGAAAATCCGACGACCAAGTTATAAGTGGTCTGAGGACCATATGATACGTCAACTGTAAAATTGCCACTGCGGTTTATGATCCAGCCATTCGCATAATCATCTGCCAGCACATGTTGACTTGGGGGAATCTCATCTCCACCAGCAAATGATGCATGCCAGCTCGGGTTGTAATCTTGTTTAAGCATCAGTACAAAGGGGCCTCCTGAACTGTATACGTGAGCTACGTAATGGGTGGGGGAGTCCTCAACACAATTCACACTATAGGATCCCTGGGCAAAGTGACTATAGTTTGATGCGTCAGGTATCATTACCTGAAGAGTGCCATTCATATAATTGGTGAGGAAGTCAGACCCTCCATAAACTGGCAATCTCTTGGAAAATACAAAACCTGAAATTGACACCGTATCAGCTTGCTTCGGCTCCCCATTTAACACATAAAGGCCGAGGTATATTCGATTTAAGGTGATATTTGTGACATTCAAAGGGATATTAAAATTGGAGCCTACCCCGCCAACTGTCGAAAACACCAGGACGTCTGGGGATGAACTGTAGTAGTATGGATCAGTTGGCGGAGTCACTATCCCTGTCTTAGCGCCAGACCCAATGGCAAGCAAGTGTGGATTTAGGTAACTGGTAAAATTGCCAATTCGATACGATAGGTTTAGCTGGATGTAGAAGAGTGCACGTCCAAACGGTGCTGTTTCGAACGTGACTGTAAGGTATCTGTAAATCGCAGGGTTAAGCCATGACAACCCACTGGCAGTATACACCAGTAAGGGATTTTTGCCAACTTGGTATGATGGATATGAATAATTTAGTGTCGAACTGTTCTCCGACAACATCGTTTCATTTGGATACGGGTTATAAAATGATACTGAGTGACTGGTTGTATTTGAAGGCAAGTTGTTTCCCCCTAAAATAGATATCGACCCTGGTGGGTAAACTGGCGTACCAGAGAAACTGACGGGTACCCCGGTCTGCATGATGCCGCCATAGACCAAATTCTCATACAATAGGAGTGGGCCAAATGATCTTACGAAGCTTAGTCCTGATTGCATCGCAAGGAATTGTGTCAATTGTGAAATGTTGTATGAGGGAGATTGCAGGTCTCCAGCAAACACGGTATTCAAAAGGACATACTTGACATTAAAGTCGGCAAGTAAAATGGCAAACTTACTTGAGTTACCCTGTGATTCGGTTATTGCCTCTTGAATGTACTCATAAACAGAATTATCGGGATCAATGTGATAGACGACTGGAGATCCATAAATGAGGCCAGCAGGTGCATCGTCGGCAAATCCCGAATTGCCAAATTGCATGGAGTAGAAGTCATACATTTCAGGCAAAATTAAGGTATCAGCACTCCCAGCATTTGCTGCTAAGTAGTCGCTCGCACTGTAGAAGTAATTGGGAAATGAGACAACCGAAGGAATAACTTGACCATCTTGCATGGGAAAAACCTGAGTAGCATATGGGGTCAAGAGGTACCATGGATATACCACAATTGATACGACAAGCAGCAATGCGCAAAGAGTAACCGCGAATCCCGGCAACGCGACTCGACGGGTCCGATACGTTTTATACACTAAACTCCCGAAATTTCGTCGCTGGAATGTTGCACTCCTAACTCCTGAGGGGAAATTCTTCCTTGAATTGATCGATGATTCAAATAAGACGATTGAAGCTTTCGCAATCAAAATGCTTGACAGGAAAGTGATGGGGAATCCAATGAATTCCTGGCGTAACCCATAAGTCAAGTTAAGGTATGGGAAGTGGTGGTCGTACAGCATGTTTACGACTGCACTAACTATTGGATCGTCTCCCTTGATGCCCAACCCTACGAGTATAATGAACAGTGTGTAAAGCCAGACGTTAGGGAACAATATTGACTTACTTGGCCTTCCCTTAAGAGCTGGAAGAAATAGCAAAACAATATATCCTACGCCCAAAAAGACGAAAAGGCTATTTGTGGCGGAATAAAGGCTCTGCCACGAATAAATGTTCGCCCCTACTGGGGGATATGGAATTGGATAATTGGCGGCCACATTAAGAAACGATCTGAAACCATTTCCGCTCGGGTTAAGAAAGCGGCTTAGCTCGATGTTGATGGCAAGATTGTAGCTGGTGCCAGGCTGACTAAATGTTCCAATATAACCAAAAACTGCTTGTACCTCTCCGTATTCCCACCACGCGCCAGTGGCCACCAAGATCAGAGCAGTCTTTGCAACAAACTTCAGTATCCGGGACTTGACAACTTTCGACTGACCACCTGTTTGCCCCTTGTATCGTTGGAATCCAAAAAAGGCGATTAGTAATCCGGACCAAATAAGAAAGGGGGGGAAAAAAAGCGACATGGCAAGTATCTGGACTAGGACTGCGATAAGGAGTACCTCCTTTTGAGTATCCAATCCTTTGGCTGCATTGGACATGCCAGTCAAGAATATGGACAGTGCGAAAGGAAGTAACGTGTACAACGGCCAGGTTGGCCACAATTCATTTAGGAGAAAATAGGCAACATAAAAATTGAACATGTAGGCGAGTCCGCCCACCATTGGTACAAGACGTCGTTGATACGTCAAATCTCTCCCAAGGAGATTCTTAATTAGGTAAGACATTGACAGGCCTGATCCGGCAAACAGGACATAAATTAACAATGTCTCTGATAACGACTGACCAAAGTGTAATATTGACTCCGTCAACTCAAAATAAACAAAGTATGTCAGATACTCGTTGGGTATACTCTGTATTCCAAAGCTCCCCGAGATCTGATTCCAGGTGAAGAAATAATAATAAATGTCAAGTCTTGGCTGAAATGGAAGTACTTCGTCCCAGAAAAAGAGGACCCCACCGTGCAACCAAACAAAAGCAACTAATCCGGAAAAAAGAATGACTAAGTTGCCGGTTCCGACACGGTTAGCCAATGTTTTAATTGGGCGTCCGACACCTAAAGCGCGTAAAGACCTTCGCGCTCGCTCAAATTGATGTCCATTCAAGTTTGGTGAAGTTCGAGCGACGGGTTCGGAATCCGTCAGAAAAGCCTTCTTAGAAGACATTAACCACCTAGGCTCATTTAACCGCAAACAAAAGCGAGGTGAATCACCATGTTTTTAACACCCGAAGAATTCAAGGGGCAGTCGCCCATCTTTTCTTTGTCAAGACCTCAATTGAACTCTGGAGCTCCAAGTAAGGTTAGAAGTAACCTGCAGAAGCCCGGAGCCTCGGCCGCTGAAGCACACGGCGGTGGCAGTATTCACGTGTCGGACCCCATATTATGTCCACTAAGAAGGCCGTGCCTTTAACACTTTCCTAAGTTTTAGACTTAGCCCTTTCTTCCTCAGTGAAACAGGTGTGGAGTACAACAATTATTTCACGCCCCCACCGGGGGAGGGGGTCCAAGTGGAGGTCAATGGGGAAAGTTAGGAGGAGGGGGGTCAAGGGGGGGAGGCCTCTTCCGGCCGGTCCATGACCAAGCTCACGGACCGGAAGATAGCCTGCCTGATCCGCCAATCCCAGGCAGACTGGATCTATCCTCCGGAGTCCTTGGGGCAGATGGCCGCCCGGTGGGGAGTGACGAAGCGGTGACTGCGTCAATTACTTCAGCAGTGGCGCACTACTGGAGTCGTGCCCCGACTCAATCGCAAGCGTCGACCTTCCGCTCCTCCCCTGACCGAGGGCCAGAAAGCCCTCCTCGCTCGAGAGTGGCAGCGGACCCGCAAGGGCCCCACCAAGCTCTGGAGAGCGCTCCAAGGCCGGGGCTTCGATCTTCCCCACGAAAAGGTCTACCAATACGCCAAGAGCCAGGGTTGGAGCCGCCCCAACCCTCGCAAGCAGCGGAAGCGCTCCCGGTGTCGCTACGAGCGGGAACACTCGGGCTCCCTGCTCCACGGAGACTACCATCGCACGAGCTCGGCACACCCGTATGTGATCCTGTGGGAGGACGATGCCAGCCGGATGATCCTGGCCCCTGACTTCTCCGGTTGAGGTCGATTTCACCCCGATAGGCGTGTAGCAC
>JAJZIP010000088.1 GCA_021810525.1 Actinomycetes bacterium
GTCGCAGACCAGATCCCCGTTTCATCTTTGGAGCCGGGTAACACCGGTACCGTTACCAGTTTGGGGCAACTTTCTGCGGATAGACAAACTGCGGTTTCGACCCGCGTACATGAGAGTGGCGGAGGCACGATCCACGATTGGCTGGCACGCCTGGCGAGCACCGGAGCCCGGCCACCGCCTGTACATTGGGTATTCGGGATGGTATAGCAGCCGCCACCCCGACATCAAGGTCATTTGTCCTTGCTTAACTGGATACGACTGCCTCGAACTCCAAGACCCCATCGCCTGCTCAGTTACAACACTGCGAATGAGACCTCTGATTCAACACGCCCTGAAACCTTTTCCAAACAACTTATTCGCAGTACTTGACAAGCCGTTCCACATGAGATGATCTAGAAGAGTGCCGTCGAGGTCTGTCCCGAGGAGCCTTACAGGCTTCTGAAAGTAGTCCTTCATATGATTATTAGTTACGAGGTCGCCTTTACGTTTGCGGGAGGTACGAATCCCCCAGGAACCTGCTGTGTGGATGGAAGTATTTGTGCACATTCCCGGGTCAGCGCGCTGACCAAAAGGTTTTCGGGCACGCGGGAGCTTTCAGAAAGTGTTGCCATAAGCGCCTGATACTCACCATTCGCTCCGGCGGCTATGGCCGCAAGAGGTAATGCCGAACCCAACAGGTTCAGTGCTTTCTTTTTGTATTCGGCCGACGTGGCCGGGCTTGGTTGGCCTTGCGCGAGATTGAACTGGGAGATTGACTGCTGTACATATCCGCAAGCTTCTTTCGCATTTGCATTTGAGGAAGCACCGCATGCCGCAAGGATCGTTCCGCTCAATGCAAGGGTGGAGGCAATCAGCGTAGCTCTAACGAGAGCACGAGGTCGCTTGACTATTCGCCTGTCCATTTGACGGTCTTTGCTAACAGAAACTTCGAGATCTGCAAACACTTTTCGAGCGTTGGACATATGGTGTCTTCTCCTGCATAAATCTTCGCGAGAGAAATGCTGGCGCGTCCAACGACTGTCACTTTCCGTACCGGCGCATCGGTCGGAGAATAAGTAGTCTCGATCGTGCCGACTTCCAACGGAAGATCCAGTCCACCGATGGCGGACAGTTCGATGGCGAGCCGCAAGAGATCGGTATCCTT
Source organism: Actinomycetes bacterium (assembly GCA_021810525.1). GTDB lineage: Bacteria > Actinomycetota > Acidimicrobiia > Acidimicrobiales > Acidimicrobiaceae > SCQM01. The sequence goes on from JAJZIP010000088.1 coordinate 1,145, forward strand.
GTCTAGCGGCGGCAGATCCCACGTCATCGAGAGAAGCATGTGATACGTATCCTCGGGAACTTCGTCGTCACCGAGAAGTGCGGCTTCATCTTCGAATGCAAGAAGAATCCTTGGCTCGACATCAAGATTCAGATGGAAGTCAAGAGGTTCACCACAAGCGTCTTCGGGATGGAGGTCAATTTCCCAAGCTTGTCTCATCGAATAGGTCTCTATGAAATGGCGCTCATCGTGGACGTGAAACCCATGTTCCATAGCGTGATCTTTAAGCTCAGTCACAAACCCAGAAATATCCACCGCTGCCATATGAAAAGTAAGTCTAGCGCCAAATGCGTGTTGTGTACTGGTGGAAAGAGATAAATACGGTCAGTGGAACTACTCTTTTGCAACCAATATGTCGATTTGAGTCAAATTAGACTGAGTGGGTATGGGCGACGAACTAGAGGACTTCGGACTTTTTGGTCCGAAGTCCGTGGCGTGGAGGATTCATGCGCATCCTTCAGGGTGGGTGGGTGCGATAAGGGCCCTCTTGCTACAGGCACTTGAACCAAGGGCCATGGCCGGAGTAGCTCAGTTCTCCCGTTTCAGCGAAGATGCGTGGCGGAGATTTCAAACCACAAGTGACTTCGTAATGGTGGTGACCTATCGTTCTCGAAACGAGGCCGAAGGAGCAATCTCCAAGGTGCGCAGCGTGCACGAATCTATCGTGGGAGTGGATCCGCACACCGGACAGCCTTTCAATGCAAATGACCCGTATCTCCTGGCGTACGTGCACAACTGTCTCGTGGACTCGCTCCTGGTGGCGTACGTGAACATTGCGGGGGGCCTCTCGCGTCGCGATCAGGACCGATACGTGGATGAGATGGCAGTTTTGGCGGAGTTGGTCGGAGCGGATGCCACCGAGATACCCAAGACCGCGGCGTCTCTCTCGAGATGGATGAGTTCGCAATCGGGGCTTCTCCTGACAGCGGAGGCCCAGCTAGCGGCTGAGACGATCAGGCACATGAATCTGCCGCGGCATTTTCATCCGGCATGGAACCTTGCTTGGAGTGCGTCGATGGCTATCATGCCCTCGTATGCGCTCGAACTGTATGGTTTCGAGCGGGACGAACTTGCCTCATTTGTTTCAATTAGGCTCGCCTGTCTGGCTGCACGGACTCTTAGAGCGGTGCTGCCGAGCCACCCTTATTATCGGGAGGCAAAGTATGCCTACTACGATTACTATTCGTGTGAGAACGGGACGAGAACCGCGTCGCGTTTGACTCGTCTCTTGACCGAGTTATCGAGAACTGTGGAGTCCAGGTACTAGCTTTTATATATGTCCTATGACACTTTGACAATATTTCAGGCTTTCAAGGAGACGGCCGATGCGATTGGCGAGAAGGTCTCGAGTGGGCTTTCATGGGCTAGCCGAGGGGGCCACAAGGGACAGCATCAGGGTGACATAGATGCGGACAAGGTAGGGATTGAGGTTCTCACCGGATATGGGTTCACTGTATTTTCGGAGGAATCAGGCTTTACGACTGTTACCTCTGCTGGAGCCTTGGCAGGTGTGATCGCGGTAATCGACCCTGTGGATGGATCGACAAATGCTTCCAAAGGAATCCCTTTTTACGCGGTGTCTCTGTGTGCAGTAGCCGATGGTAAGCCAATTGTGGCATTCGTGAGGAACCTTGCTTCGGGAGATACCTACTTTGCGGAGGAAGGCGGGGGCAGCACCAAGAATGGGTTACCCATATCCCCCTCCAGCGTCACGGAGGTATCAAGTGCCGTGATAGGGCTAAATGGCTACTCCGACAAGCACCTAGGGTGGGCTCAATGTAGGTCGTTTGGTTCGGCGGCGCTTGAGTTGTGCATGGTGGCTGAGGGATCCTTGGATGGCTATGCCGATCTTTCCAAGGCGTCGCTGGCGAGTTGGGATATTTTGGGCGGTGTTCTTATCTGTCTTGAATCAGGGGCTACGGTCATGTGCCAGGACGGAAGCAGGTACCAAGCCTCCGATTTGGAGGTACGGAAGAAGATCGTGGCAGCAGGTACGCTGGAATTGGCTGAGGAACTGCGCAGTAAGGCCTTCGGAAACCTCCATTGACTGCCGAAGCCTCCGAGCAGTTTGCTAGTCTTTTCTGCTTAGGGCGCTTAGCTCAGTTGGTTAGAGCAGCTGGCTTACAACCAGCAGGTCACAGGTTCGAGTCCTGTAGCGCCCACCAGGTCAGAGGAAATGTGCTGTTGTAATTCCCTTGAGATTCGATTAACCCAACAGTCAACCCAACATTTGAGTGGGGTATGAAGGTGGGGTCAAACCTCTTGAGAAGGAAGCCCAACGTCTGGGAACTTCGTCTATATCTCGGCAGGGATGAAAACGCGAAGGTGACTCACAAGTATGCGGCCTTCGTTGGTGGAAAGCGCGACGCCGAGAAAGAACTTGCGAGACTCTCTTTTGAACTCGAGTCAGAGCCAGAATGCCCAGAGCATATCGCAGAGTCCGCTGAGCTAGTTGATCAGATTCGGCGGGTCCGAAGACAACGTTCAATGACGCGATCTTGGCCTGGAGGGAGAACGGGTGGGAGGATCTCTCCCCGAAGACCATAAGGGATTATGAGGGCTTCTGCAGGCGGCACATGGAAGGACGATTGGAAAGAAGTCCATTAGCGCGATCGGCGTTTTCGAGGTGGAGAAGTATTTTCGGTCGCTGGCAACCGGGGGCTTAGGAATTTCTGGGATCGAGAATGCAAAAGGCATGCTGCACAAGGCTGCAAGACTGGCTGGCAAGTGGTCAGGTGGAATAATTCCCAATCCGGTCGCACTGGCTGACCTTCCAAGAAATGCCGCACAATCAGAACCCGTCCGTGCGCCGTCGATCGAGGAGGTCCAAGCGATCATTCAAAAAGCGGAGGAGAGCGGCGATATCCGAGTAGCGACAATCATTAAGGTGATGGCTGCAACTGGAATGCGAAGAGGTGAGGCGGCAGCGCTGCGCTGGTCTGACGTGTTGTTTTCGCAGTCGAGAGTTGTGATAGACGAAGCAGCCATAACGGCTATGGGTTCGATTGTGATCAAGTCTCCAAAGACCAAGGCCTCAAAGAGAGTCGTGGCGCTCGATAAATGGACGCTTGGTTCACTCAGACATCTCAGAGCTGAGCAGGAAACGCTTGCACAAAGCATGGGGTTTTCCCTATTTGATGAGGGCTTTGTCTTCAGCTATTCTCCTGACGGCTCTGTTCCGCCCCATCCAGACAGCATTTCCCACGCCTTCAAGAAGATGGTAAATGCCTCTGGAGCAAGCTCGGATATCCATCTGCACTCCCTGCGGCATTTCCAGGCAACGCTGATCGACCCTCTTTCTTCTGAGCGACAGAAGCAGGCCCGGTTGGGGTGGTCGACAAGCCACATGGCCAGGCACTACACCGACCCCATAACTGAAGAGCCCGTAAAGATCGCTTCTGAAGTCGGCAGGCAGCTTTACGAGTGAGAGTCAAAGTGAATCCTGTCAATCTTGGACTAAGAAGGCTTGAGCAGATTCTGGCGGATTTCCATAGAGCAGCGCTTGAACATCTCTTCTCATGAATCTGATTGCTCCGTTGATGACGAAGTGACGGATTGGAAAGTCGCCTCTCTTTAGCGAACGATGCACCGTCGCCTTGGACATGCAGAGGACAGTCGCCACCTCGCTTACGGACATGAATGGCTTGGTGCGTGGGATTACCTGTCTTGGCATCAAAACACACTCTTTTCTATCTGCTCATAGACTTCAGCCGGTTTTAGGACTCCTCTTGCTGCGATTTTTTTGGGTGCGGCTCTTCTGGAGGGACGGCGACAGGACTTCCACCAGCAGACCCGTGGCGTAGGGGCCGAGTGAGGCCATCATCTGGGGCACTTTCCCCATGCTGTGTCGCCCTTTGGAGCACGGGGGGACATCGCAGGTCTCGCTCCTCGCTTCGCGCCCCGTTTCCGTTCCCAATCGGGAGATAGGGTCCCTGCGGACCTTGGTGGCCTCCTGATGAGTTTGCGTCTGCGAGATCTCCTTGACAAATATACTTATGTAAAATATATTGTTTGTCACATACAGTGTGTGTGGAATACAGGTCATGTGCACGAGTTTTCGGGAAAAGACGGGGGATTTCGTGACCACGGATGGAGAGCAGTTCCAGATTTCCAAAGACTCCGAAAAATTGAGCGACCATATTGAACCGGCAATTGTTGCTGGTCGTCTGCGAATCGTCATGGTGCGTCTAGGTCGCCAGCTGCGTCGGCATGATCCCCCTGGACTTAGCGCCTCCCTCTATTCCGCACTTGCCACGATTGCAGGGCAGCAAGAGGTCTCCATCGGCGAATTGGCCGATTGTGAGCAGCTGCCGTCCCCGGGAGCCACGCGTTTGGCAGATCACCTCGAAAAGGCGGGATTGATCGCACGAAAACGCAACCCTAACGACAGGCGAGGCGTGAACCTGGTGGCGACTGCAAAGGGGCGGCGCGTCCTGGACCACCATCGGGAGCGAGGCAATGAGAGGCTTGCTCAGCGCCTGCAATCACTGAGCGCAGGTGACATTAAAACATTGTTTGACGCAATTGGGATACTCGAAGCGCTTTTTGATGAAGATCCGCTGGACGCAAGCACGCAAGCAAAATAGTAGGTCATCTCAACAAGAAGTGTCGTGGAGGTAGACAGGTGAAGATACGCAGCGCGATGTCCGCTGAGAGGACTCATGAAGTCGGTCCGCATTACAAGTGGCTGGTTCTCTCGAACACTACCGTTGGTGTCGTCCTTGCATCCATGAATGGAACCAGTCTGATCATCGCTCTCCCTGTGATCTTTCGGGGCATCAGGCTCAATCCGCTCGATCCGGCAAACTTCCCTTACCTTCTCTGGATTCTGATGGGTTACATGCTTGTCACTGCGGTACTAGTTGTGACAGTCGGCCGCATAGGCGACATGTTCGGCAGGGTGCGGATGTATAACCTCGGCTTCGCGGTTTTTACCCTTGGCTCCGTGCTGCTGTCGCTGGTGTGGAGCCACGGATCGGCTGGGGCGCTTGAGCTGGTCTTCCTGAGGATGTTCCAGGCGATAGGCGGGGCGCTCCTGATGGCGAATTCGGCTGCGATCATCACCGACGCGTTTCCCTCGGAACAGCTGGGGCTGGCATTGGGCACGAATATGGTGGCAGCAATCTTTGGCAGCTTTTTTGGAATTCTCGCTGGCGGGCTCCTCTCCCAAGTCGGTTGGCGCTGGGTTTTTCTGGTAAATGTTCCGGTCGGGCTTTTTGGCACCGTTTGGGCATATTTGAAACTCAAGGAGATCGGTATCCACGTAAGAGCCAAGATTGACTGGCTGGGCAACCTAGCCTTTGCCGGAGGCCTCGGGATGGTGCTGGTAGGCGTCACCTACGGGATAAAGCCGTATGGACACTCGTTGACCGGCTGGAGCAATCCTTTTGTATTGGAGATGATTATCATTGGCCTGCTGCTGCTGGCCGCCTTCGTTGTAATCGAATTGAAGGTGCCGGAGCCCATGTTTGAGATGAGCCTCTTTCGCAATAGGGCGTTTGCGGCTGGGAACCTCGCGCAGTTTCTTGGATCCGTCGGGCGTGGAGGCATGCAGTTCATGCTGATCATCTGGTTCCAGGGCATCTGGCTTCCCCAGCATGGATACGCGTTCGTTAACACGCCGCTTTGGTCGGGGATTTACATGATCCCCTGGATGGGCGGTTTTGTCCTTTCGGGTCCGCTGGCCGGCAAACTTTCCGACCGCTATGGGGCCAGGCCCTTTGCCACTGCGGGAATGGTCCTGTCCGCAGCGATGTATTTGGCCATGATGGCCTTCCCTGCCAATTTTTCCTACTTCCCCTTTGCGGTAGTCATGCTGGTAAGCGGGATTGCCATGGGGCTATTTGCCTCGCCGAATACCGCCTCTATCATGAATTCAGTTCCTGCCCGGCAGCGCGGAGTAGGGTCAGGGATGCGTGTCACCTTTGGTAACGCCGGGATGCCACTTTCCATGGGACTCTTCTTTTCCCTGATGGTTGTGGGACTGAACCAGAAGGTGCCCGCTGCCATGTATAGCGGCCTCATCAGTCATGGAGTACCCGCTTCGGATGCGATAGGGCTTTCCCACCTTCCTCCTCTCGGCTACCTCTTTGCAGCGTTCCTGGGCTACAACCCGATCGCCAGTCTGCTCGGACCGGGCGTGCTGTCAAAGCTTTCAGCTGCGCAGCAGGCGTCTCTCACTGGCAGGGCGTTCTTCCCCCAGCTCATCAGTCCGGCATTCAAGCACGGTCTGGTCCTTGTCCTTGCTTTTGCGGCGGTGATGAGCCTGATTGCAGCCGTTGCATCTGCTCTCCGAGGTAGGCGCTTCATCCACGAGGAGGCCGGATCCACAATTGGAAACGGGGTTTCGCCCGCATACTCCGGATCGCAGCATGGTGATGATACTCGCCTATCTGGCCAGAAGGAATCACGCAACACCCGCGCCTCAGTGGCAGATGGGAGTCCGGATATCGCCTCAGTCGATTCTGACGGGCAACCGAGCGGGTGATAGCGCGAGAGTTCCAAGGCAGATACAACGGGGAAACGTCGCAGGGCTGCAACCTAAGGCTGCCTGGAGCATCCAGATGGCGCTCATTCGCTGCGAGCAATGCCGAAGGCGCGTTAGTTCCGCAGCAGATCCTAGAACAACCGAGCAGTATTTCAAGAGGAGGGCCATCTGATGGAGTTGGTGAGAGAATGGGTGGATTACGAGAGTAGGTCTGGGGGAGTCGCCGCTTTTTTGGCCCGGCCGGCTTCTGCAAGTGAACCGATGCCGGCCGTCATTGTTGTCCAGGAGATATGGGGCGTTGACCACCATGTTCAAGACATCGCGGAACGTTTTGCGAATGCGGGCTACCTGGCGCTGGCACCAGACCTTTATTCGGCTGGAAGTGGCAGACCCCCGGTCCTTGAAGCGAGGAGAATCGGTGCCGCCAAAGCTTTCATGAATTCAATCCCGCCCGCCGAATGGATGACGGTATTGAGTGACGAAACACGTCGCGACAGCGAGCTTGCCAAGCTGCCAGATGGCGAGGGTCCAAAAGTTGCAGAGACGATCGGCGCTCTTTTCGGTGGTGTGCGCGGAGACTCCTCGCGCAATCTGGAGGTGCTTGTTTCCGCAGTGGGTTTTCTGGGTTCACACCCCGGCTGCAAAGGCCGTTCTATTGGCGTAGTCGGCTTTTGCATGGGCGGAGGGCTCTCTGCTCAGCTGGCCTGCAGCGAAGCAAACCTTTCTGCCGCGGCAATTTTTTATGGAGCCTCACCCGAAAAGGACCAGGTGGGCCGCATCCGCTGTCCAATCCGCGGTTTCTACGGCCAGGACGACCCCAATATAGTCTCGGCGCTTCCCGGCTTTGCCAAGGAGCTTGAGAAAGCTGGATTAGATTATGACTTGCGGGTTTATCCCAACACGCCCCACGCATTTTTCAACGATACCCGGCCAAGCTACAGGCAGGAGGCAGCACGCGATGCCTGGGGCAGTCTGTTGGCGTTCTTTGCCGTGACTCTTGGCCCGGTGTCAACTCTTTCGCCGGTCGAATGGGTTGGTCAGATTTCAAAGGGATAGCTACTCAGCGGGATAGCGACTCACGGCGATGAACAATTTGTAACGGTGAGTCTTTCGAAGGCGGTGGCCCATGTCAAGGGACGGTCCGGGAGGGACCGAGGAAAGTGCATGACCTCAGGCGAGGGTAACGATCAGAGCGGAGCGCTAATCACACGCTGGCACCATGCGCTAATACCGAATTGGGCCGACAGAAATTTTCATATAATTTTGGCTGCGCGGCTTTCTATGAGCGCCTCTCGATCAACCGCCGGGGTAATCACCGCGCTGTATCTAAGTTCGGAGGGCTTTTCCGGGGTTGAAATCGGCACGCTTTTTGTGCTGGTTACCGTCGTCTCTGCCCTGATGTCGCTAACGATTGGGCTGGTTTCAGATCACCGTGGGCGCAGGCGATTTCTGGTCGCAGTTCCATTGCTGACCGCGGTGGCAGCGGTGATCTTTGGCACGGTGAGGGCGCCTGCCATGCTCTTCCTTTTTGCCGCCGTAGGGAGTCTTGGCAGGGGAACAGGGGCTGGCGGAGCAGGGGTGGGACCCTATCAGCCAGCCGAGTCGGCATTCGTAGCTGAAGGAGTGCCCAAGAAACACCGTGCCGATGCGTTTGGACGGCTTGCCTTCTCCTCATCGCTGGGAGCGCTTCTTGGCGGGCTGCTTGCAGGATTGGCAAACGGGGGTTCCGGCATGGGACCCGTAGAGGCGACAAGCGCCTACCGTCCGGCGTTCCTGGCAGCGGCGCTCTTGGCACTCATAGCGGGACTGCTGGCGCTTGGTCTCAAGGAAGAGATCAGGCCAAAGGGTGGGGCTAAGTCTGCCTTTCGTTGGCCACGGCATTCCTGGTCGGTGCTCTGGCGGTTTTGGATAACCAACGGTGTAAACGGATTTGCCATAGGGTTGAGCGGACCTTTCATTAGTTACTGGTTCAGCCGCCGATTTGGGGTGGGTCCTGGGGAAATTGGACTTCTCTTTGCCATAGTGGCCCTTGGCTCGCTCGTGTCCTCCCTCTCTGCTGCAGGGATGGCCCGCCGGATGGGTACCGTAAACACGATTACAATTGTGCGAGGGATAAGTGCGGTGCTTCTGGTGCCGATAGCGCTCGCCCCGAGTTTCTTTGCAGCCAGTGCACTGTACTGTGTCCGCATGCTTTCTCAAAGGCTGGGCATGCCCCTGCGCCAGAGCTTCACTCAGGATATGGCTGATCCATCCGAACGGTCAAGCCTTGCCGCCCTGTCCAATCTGCCGCTACAAGCCACAATGGGTGGAAGCCAGGTCCTTGCCGGTTATCTCTTTGACGAGGTCAGCCTGGCGGCACCGTTTGAACTGGCTGCGGTTTTTCAATGCGCCAATGCCGCCTTGTACTGGATCCTTTTCCGCTGAAGGCCGCCGACGAAAGACGCTGGTCTATCGGGAACGGAAGTTGAAATTGCCGTTGAGGCGGAGGCAGTGGATGATCCGGGTTTCTTTTAGAAGGGCTATCCGTCTGAGTACAGCAGCCACAAAATGCAGGAGGGCGAGGAACCACCCGTGGGCATCACACCGATGGCCGCATCTCCAGCTCTCTTGCCGATCCAAGGATGTTGTTCAAACGGATAAAGATCGACGACTGAGTCCTCACCCCAAAAACCTTTGCTCTACTAGGAAACTTCACCGATCATTCTTGCACGATTACCCACATTGTGTCTAGAACATGATGATGGATGGTGACCTGGTGTTTAGCACTGTAATGTTCACGGAAATGTGACGCGACATCATTTTTATAGTGGGAAAGTAGCACGATCGCGCATCTGTGCTCTCAATTTCGAGCTAGCAAGCGAACACAGAGTCGCCACATCAAAACAAGCATTCGCTCCCTCCGAGCCATCCGCCTGTTCAATTTCATCAAACCCAACCTCAACATTCACAACCTGAGTCCACCCAATTCACAGCCATCATTTACGCTGAAGATCAGCCATAATTTCTACTCAACATCAGAGACGGTGCCGAGGACCCAGCGCGCGTCGAGGAACTGGTGGCCGATGCGCTCAGGCAACCCCGTGAGATCGTTGTTGCGACGCGCACTCAACTTGCTGACGCCAGCCTGCTCGATGCGACCGGCTCGCCGACTCCCTCCGGACAGGCGCTGAGCGCCGGCATCGACTTCACCGCCGTTCAGACCACGATCGACACGCTCGACACCATGCGCGTACGGGCCGAGCAACTATTTGCGAGCTGACAGTTCGGCGGAGCTAAGACTCGCTAAGGACATTGGCTACGGTCTTTGGTGTCTTGTGACGGGTTAGTCGCGGCTGGCGGCGTCCAGCAGTTCGCGGATGCGGCGGGTAGGGACGGGGGTGCCGGGCGTGGTTTGGAACCAGGCGGCCTGGTTGACTGGCGGCTCGGTGGGCGGGGCGGGCATGTAGGGGTTGACGTAGACCGGGGTGCCGGGCTGCGACCGCCAGCTATCGGCCAGCGTGCCCACGTCCACGGTGTCGTAGCCGAGGGTGTCGAGCAGCGAGGCGACTTGGGCTTTGGCGTCCGGGTCGTCACCGGCGATCGGTAGTGCGGTCCGGTCAGTGGTTCCTGCGGGGCGGGCGAGCTGGCCGAGGTGAACGTAGGCGATGTTGTTGAATGCCTTTACGACCCGTGACCCGGTGAGGTGTTGCTGGAGCAAGGTGCTGGAGGTGACGGTCCCGGAGTCGAGGTCGGCGTGGTGGCCGTCGCGGTCGGGGTAGTAGTTGTTGGTGTCGATCACGACCTTGCCGGCCAGCGCATCGGCGGGCAATTCGCGGTATGCGCGAAAGGGGATGCTGACCACGACGATCTCGCCGGACTGCACGGCGTCGGTGACGGTGCCCGCGCGAGCGTGTGGGCCGAGTTCGGACACGAGGCCGGTCAAGGTGTCGGGCCCGCGGGAGTTGCTGAGCACAACGTCGATCCCGGCGGTCGTGGCGAGCCGGGCAACGGTGCTACCGATGTTGCCAGCTCCGATCAATCGAAGGGTCTCTGGCGTGGACATGGTTCAACTCCTTTGCGCTTGCTGTTGTGGTGCTCCGGTCCGGACGGCCGGTCCCGAGGCTGAAGGGGTGATGGGCTCGTTGGTAAGCGCTCGGGCGAAGCGTTCGATCTCACGCACGATCGGTACCGCCTGCTCAACCATCGTGTCCAGCGCGTAGCTGATCGCCTGGCGATCGGTCTCTTGCTCAAAGCGGACGATCACTCCCTGCTCGGCCAGGCGTTTGGCCGTTCGGCTATCTGCGGAACGTGGAGGGCGCAAACCTACCTCGGGGAAGTTGCGGAGCCGCTTGGACTTCCAGGACTTGTCGTAAGTACGGACGTAAGCGCGGTCGTGGGCCACGACGATGCTTACGGGCATGGCCACCCAGGTGTCGTCGCGCTTTTTCGTCTTGAGCAGGATCGTCTTCTGGCGCGTGAACTGCCCCAGGTCGCCCGGCTCAGTCGAAGGGGTCTCCTCGTGTTCCATGTGGTTTGTCCTCCTCGTGACGCACCTTTCAGCAGGTA
>JAJZIP010000089.1 GCA_021810525.1 Actinomycetes bacterium
CCTTTGGCGAAGCCTTGCTCGACTTGGCCGCCTTGTGTGAATTCCAACCGATAAGAGAGCGCCTCATGCCGAAAGCTTATGAGATACAGGCCCCACTCGAAACGCCGCTAGTAGCGCTTTCGTGGGTAACGATCTCCTGGTCGACGCCGGGACTTGCCAGCGCAAAACCTACGTCGGGATTTGTCGTGGATCTTGAGAAGACTATCCCGATCACTTGTCCATTCATATCAACGAGAGGGCCACCGGAGTTGCCCGGCCTTACTATCGCATCGATCTCGTAGACAAGTCGTGTTGTCAGTCCCTGACCGTAGATGTCTCGACCGGTGGCATTGAAGGTTGCCATAATGCCCGCGGGACCATAGGTAAGCGGACCACCACCCGGATATCCGAGCACAACCGCCTGCGTATTTCTGTAGTATGTGTTGGTCGAAACTGGAAGCACCGGCTCCGTCAGACCCTGCGCTCGCAGGATCGCGATATCGAGCTGCGGATCGAAGAAGACCGTGGTAGCTGGATGTTGACCCTGGCTGTCAAGGATATAGGGATGAGGAATTCCGGCAACTACGTGGGCGTTAGTGACCACGACCCCGGGGGCGACAAGAAATCCCGATCCCTCCTGTATCTGCCCGCAGCCTACTCCCTCGATCTTGATCACCGAGGCAGAGGTTTGCTTTACGATCTGATTGACCTGCGCTGTAACGGGAAGTCCGACAGGCCCTGCCAGCTGCGGAGGAAGCGAGGCAAAGACGGACGGAAAGCCCTGCGAGTTGATGAACGCCTGGACCCGGGAGAAAACGGATGGAGCGGGAGGCAATAGCCTGTCGAGACCGCGCACGATCCTAGAGTTCGCCACCTGCGACGACAAGAGGGCGAACGGCGAATTGACCGCTATACCGGCAATCACCCATACGCCAAGCAGTGTCGCGACCACTGCAATCGCAGCTCCAAGGATAGAGTCCACCGTTGCGAGCTTCACGCGTCTTATCGACTTCCACAACGTCACGCCAAATCTTCGTCCGATTCCCGCGAGAATCGTTGCGGTTCCAAAGAGGATGACCAGCGAGCCAACGGTACGCCAAACTGGGGAGTGTATCGGACCTACAAGTGCCGGAGCCACGATGGCACCCAAGAAAAGGCCAAGCCAGAACCCTCCATAAGAGCCGAGCTGGACCGACGCTCCCAGCTGTATCCCACGCACCGCAGCCAAGGCAACGGCAACCAGGAGCAGCACATCAATCAGATCGAAGCCGATGGCGGCAGTCAAGTGGAAAAACACCTATCGCGTCTCTTTACGTGTCTAGAGTAACAAAAACTAGCGCCAATCATAATTCGACAAATTCACTACAACATTCAAACAAAACTGACTCTCGCAAGCTAAGTTCCTGGCACTAACGCTGGACTGCCGATCGGGCCAAGTCGACAAGCCAACCAAATTTGCTCGGTAGCGACCTGGCCCGTTCCAGTATTTCATTTCTATTGCAACAGTTTAGTTAGATCCTCAATCACTATTTCAGCATGACCCTGAGGGTCGCTAACTTCGTACGATTTCCGGATGACTCCGTTCGGATCGATCAAATAGCTTATCCTTTTGGCAAAGTTAGAGGCCTTGTCATCAGGATCCCTCAGCACTTCGTAGCGAGTACCGACCTCCCGGTTCACATCGCTCAACAACCGGTAAGGGAACGACTGCTGGTCCGCGAAGGACTTGTTGTCTTCAATCGGGTCAAACGAAGCACCCAATATTACTCCCCCTAGAGCTTCTATCTCAGCGGACCTGTCACGCAGGCCCTGCCCTTCCAAAGTTCAGCCGGGTGTATTCGCCTTTGGATACCACCAGAGCAGTACCCACTTCCCCCTGAGGCTGGAAAGAGAAACGGGATTTCCATCTTGATCAGGTAGTTCAAAGTCTGGAGCTGATTGTTCCACTGCGAGCATCATTGATCCTTTGCTTGATATCACCTTTTATGACCTGCTTGCGCAGTCTACCCCACCAGAAAGAGCATTGCCGGACCTTACACCGGTCTCACAGGCTCTACACAGCAAAGGTGGTTCAGAGATCCTTCTCGACTATCTTTTACTGCGGAGGTTTTCAACTGTGCTCTCATCTGCGATAGACGGAATTCGCCTGAGCCTGCATGTGCTGGCGGCAACGATCTGGGTCGGTGGTCAGATTGTCCTGGCCGGGTTGGTCCCAAGCTTAAGAAGGGTCTCTCCCGAGGCGACTCGAGTGGCAGCAAATGCATTCGCCAGGTTGTCTTGGCCTGCCTTCGCTGTATTGGTGCTGACGGGCTTCTGGAATATCGGCGCCGTCAACATGAGTTCTCAAACGACCGCGTGGAAGGTGGTACTCGGAGTGAAGATCGCAGTTGTGGTTATCTCAGGCGCTTCAGCATATCTGCACACCAAGGCGAAAAGTACCGCGGGTCTGGCGGTCTGGGGAAGTATCGCTGGCCTTTCTGCAGTTGCAGCACTGGTGATGGGAGTGTTTCTCGCCAATTAGCAATCACCCCGTTCGGCTGGTTGAATAGCAGGGATTCGAAAGCCGAATGATAAACTAGGACTTGTCATCGCTTGAGCCAACGTCGTCTCGAACGAAGCCAGGTCTGATTACTCCACCAATTTTCACAAGAGGCGACAGGTTTTTAAATGACTTCAGCTCCACAAAACTTCGGTCTATACGACCCCGCATTCGAGCATGACGCCTGCGGTGTTGCGTTCGTGGTAGATATGAGCGGCACCAAATCCCATGACATCGTTGAAAAGGGCCTCACTGCTCTGCTAAACCTTGAACACCGCGGAGCTTCAGGAGCGGAGGTGAACACCGGAGACGGCTCAGGGATTCTCGTTCAGCTACCTGACAAGTTCTTCAGATCCGTCCTGGATTTCGAGCTTCCGCCGCTCGGCTCGTATGCGGCTGGCAACATCCTCATTGACAAGGGAGCGGAGCGAGAGATCAAGGCCGACATCACCGAGATGGCCGCGGACGAGGGAGTGACCGTACTTGGCTACCGCGAGGTGCCCACCGACAACTCCTCCCTTGGAGCTACCGCACTGAGTGTAGAGCCGACGATCCTTCAGCTGTTCGTATGCGGCAAAGGGGGCCAGCAAGGGACTGATCTCGAGCGGCTGATATACACCTTCCGCAAAAGAGTGGAAAACACAACCGCAGCGGCCTACTTCTGTTCCCTCTCGTCCCGCACGCTCGTCTACAAGGGGATGCTCACCACTCCTCAGGTATCCGAGTACTTTCCCGACATCTCGAACCCCCTTTTCGAATCCGCGCTTGCGCTCGTTCACTCGCGGTTCTCTACAAACACGTTCCCGTCCTGGCCGTTAGCCCACCCTTACCGTCTGATAGCTCATAACGGAGAGATCAACACTCTGCGCGGCAACAGGAACTGGATGGCAGCTCGCGAAGCTGTCATCCAGAGCAAGACTCTGCCTGGAGACCTGAAGAGAATCTTTCCGATTATCACTCCCGAGGCATCAGATTCAGCCTCATTCGACGAGGTGGTCGAACTACTCCACCTCGATGGGCGCAGTCTGGCGCATGCGGTGCTGATGATGATCCCCGAGGCCTGGGAGAACCATGAATTGATGGACCCCGACAAAAAGGCCTTTTACCAGTTCCACACCGCAATCATGGAACCATGGGACGGTCCGGCATCCATAGCGTTCACTGACGGAACTGTTATTGGAGCTGTGCTCGACCGCAACGGACTCCGCCCCTCACGCTTCTGGGTGACATCCGACAACATGGTCGTTATGGCGTCCGAGGTCGGAGTCCTAGACATTCCACCAGAAAAGATCGTTCAAAAAGGCCGCCTGCAGCCAGGAAAGATGTTCCTCGTCGACACCTCTCAGGGCCGCATAGTCGCGGACGAAGAAATCAAGGTGGAGCTAGCGTCGCAGCATCCCTACAAGAAGTGGATAGAGGAAAACCTCGTCTCTATTGAAGACCTGCCTCCTCGTCACATGCTGGTTCCTCAACACTCCTCGATCGTTCAGAGGCAGCGTGCCTTCGGCTACACCTTGGAAGAACTGCGCATAATCATCGCCCCAATGGCGAAGACAGGGGTGGAGCCAATCGGATCCATGGGATCCGACACTCCAACGGCTGTCCTTTCAGATCGCTCCAGGCTTCTTTACGACTACTTCTTCCAGCTCTTCGCTCAGGTCACGAACCCGCCATTGGATGCCATCAGGGAAGAACTCGTCACATCTCTTTCCAACACCATCGGCTCCTCGGGCAACATCTTGGACCCGGGACCAAGCTCTGTGCACCAGATCCAGATACCCTTCCCTATTATCGACAACGACCAGTTGGCGAAGCTGCTCTACATCAATGAAAACGGCGAAAACCCCGGCTTCAAGTCATTTGTCGTAGACGGCTTGTTCGACGTCCACCAAGGTGGGGCGGGGCTGCGAGAAGCAATTGAAGAGATCAGAAGGACCGTGACCCAAGCGATCGGGGATGGGGCCAACATCATAATTCTCTCCGACCGCCACATTAGTCCCGAGCTTGCTCCAATTCCATCACTGCTGCTTCTCTCTGCGGTGCACCACCACCTCATTCGTACCGGCCTGCGGACCAAGGTTGCCCTCGTCGTCGAGACAGGTGAAGCGAGGGAAGTTCACCACATGGCTCTTCTCATGAGCTACGGTGCCTCAGCAATCAACCCATATTTGGCGTTCGAATCGGTCGTCGACATGATAAGAGAAGGGCTCTTGACCGATGTCATGCCAAACAAGGCGGTAAAACACTACATCAAAGCCGCAGGCAAGGGAATCCTCAAGGTGATGTCAAAGATGGGGATCTCCACGGTGGCCTCCTACACGGGCGCACAGGTCTTTGAGGCCGTGGGCCTTTCCAGAGAGCTCATAGACGAGTACTTCTCCGGGACAACCAGTCGAATAGGGGGCATCGGCATCGACACGTTGGCGAAAGAGGTCGGCGTCCGCCATCACCTCGCCTTCTCCGACCGGCCGGAAGAGCTTGCGCACCGCTCACTCGAAGTCGGCGGAGAATACCAGTGGAGGCGCGAAGGCGAGTACCACCTCTTCAACCCGGAAACGGTTTTCAAGCTGCAGCATTCAACACGCCAGAAGCGCTTTGACATCTTCAAAGACTACTCAAATCTGGTAAATGACCAATCGAAAAAGCTTGCCACCATTCGAGGACTTTTTGACCTCAAGATCGGTGAGCGACCCGCACTCCCTATCGAAGAGGTTGAGGCGGTCTCTGAGATCGTAAAGCGATTCGCAACCGGCGCAATGTCATACGGTTCCATTTCTGCTGAGGCACATGAGACCCTCGCCATTGCCATGAACCGTCTTGGTGGAAAGTCAAATACGGGTGAGGGTGGGGAGGACCCGGAGCGCTTCATCCCCGACCCGAATGGTGATTCGAGAAAGAGCGCAATCAAGCAGGTGGCATCCGGAAGATTCGGAGTGACTAGCGAGTACCTTGTCAGTGCGGACGATATCCAGATCAAGATGGCACAAGGAGCAAAGCCTGGCGAGGGCGGCCAGCTTCCTGGCGACAAGGTGTATCCGTGGATAGCCAAAACGAGGTACTCGACTCCTGGGGTGGGCCTGATATCTCCCCCACCGCACCACGACATCTATTCGATCGAAGACCTGGCACAGCTCATTTACGACCTAAAGTGTTCCAACCGGAGTGCACGGATCCACGTGAAATTGGTCGCAGAGGTTGGAGTCGGAACGGTGGCTGCTGGGGTAGCCAAAGCGCACTCCGACGTCGTGCTGATATCCGGTTATGACGGCGGAACCGGAGCTTCCCCACTGACCTCGCTGAAGCATGCGGGGATCCCATGGGAGATCGGCCTAGCCGAAACCCAGCAGACCCTCCTTGCCAACAATCTTCGTGACAGGATCGTGGTCCAGGTCGACGGCCAACTCAAAACCGGCCGCGACGTGATCATCGCTGCGCTGCTTGGCGCAGAGGAGTTTGGCTTTGCCACTGCCCCGCTCGTTGTGTCGGGCTGCATCATGATGAGAGTGTGCCACCTCGACACCTGTCCTGCTGGAATCGCAACCCAGAACCCGGAGCTCAGAAAGCGCTTCACAGGAAAACCCGAGTTCGTGGTGACGTTTTTCGAGTATATAGCGGAGGAGGTACGCCAGTACCTGTCGCGGCTTGGCTTCAGGACCTTAAATGAGGCGGTTGGACATGTTGAACTGATCGAGGCCAGATCAGCGGTCGAGCATTGGAAGGCTTCTGGGCTTGATCTGTCTCCACTCTTTGAGATGCCCAAGATCAGTGAGAACCAGTCACTCACGGCTACGTCCAAGCAGAATCATGGCCTTGACAAAGCGCTGGACAACGAACTCATAGAGACCTGCAGGCCGGCCCTTTTCGACTCTGCGAAAGTAAGGGCATCATTCCCCATTCGGAACGTGAACAGAACCGTCGGAACAATGCTTGGTTCCGAGCTGACAAAGCTTCATGGCGGCGCAGGCCTGCCTGACAACACCATCTGGCTCACCTTTACCGGTTCCGCGGGGCAGAGCTTCGGAGCGTTCGTTCCCAAAGGAATCACTTTGGAGCTAATAGGCGATTCCAACGACTACCTTGGCAAGGGGCTTTCGGGCGGAAAGATTATCGTCAAGCCCGATCCCGCTTCTCCCTTTGTCCCGGACGAGAACATCATCGCAGGCAATGTGATCCTCTACGGGGCAACTTCCGGATCGGCGTTCATCCGTGGCGTGGTCGGAGAGAGATTTGCTGTTCGAAACTCCGGCGCCACAGCAGTAGTTGAAGGCATCGGGGATCATGGCTGCGAGTACATGACAGGTGGACGCGTCGTCGTAATCGGACCGACAGGACGTAACTTTGGTGCGGGGATGTCCGGTGGCGAGGCATACGTATACGACCCCCATTACCAGTTCACCAGGCTTGTCAACGTGGAAATGGTCGACCTCGATCCGCTGGAATTCGACGATCGGGAGTGGCTCGCAGCAATACTGACTGAACATGCATCTCACACTGGATCAACTGTGGCCGAAAAGATCTTGGCAAACTTCAATACGGAGGTTAACAGGTTTATCAAGGTTTTCCCCCGCGACTACAAGCGCGTACTGATGGCCAGAGAAGCCGCTAGGGCCCAGGGTGGCACCGAAACAGTCGTGTTCACACCCGATCAAGCAGTCTAGAAAAGTCAAGGCACAAGGAAAGAGATGGCTGACCCCAAAGGATTTTTAAAGTATGGACGCTCCTCCCCTAGTCGCAGACCCGCTGAATTGCGTATCCGCGACTGGAAGGAGGTCTACAACCCGTTCCCCGAAGAATCCCTTGTCACCCAGGCGGCAAGGTGCATGGATTGCGGAATTCCGTTCTGCCACCGGGGTTGTCCTCTGGGAAATCTGATACCGGAATGGAATGATCTGGCCTACCGATCGAACTGGCGGGAGGCGATTGACAGACTGCACGCCACCAACAACTTCCCCGACTTCACCGGGAGACTCTGCCCCGCGCCTTGTGAAGCCGCCTGCGTACTTGGCATCTCGGCAGATCCTGTGGCAATCAAGACGGTGGAGCAGTATCTCGCCGACAAGGCCTTCGACGAAGGTTGGTTGACACCGGTTCATCCCAGCATAAAGACAGGTAAGAGAGTTGCAGTTGTTGGGTCCGGTCCAGCTGGCCTTGCAGCTGCCCAGCAGCTCACGCGGGCTGGTCACGACGTCACGCTATACGAGCGTGCCGATCGGATCGGTGGCCTGCTCAGATATGGAATTCCGGAGTTCAAGATGGAGAAGGCAGTCCTCGAAAGGCGTATCCAGCAGATGCGTGCAGAGGGGACAGTCTTCGTCACCAGCACAGAAATTGGCAAGAACTTAGATGCGAAGAAGGTTCTCGACGACCACGACGCAGTAGTCCTGACTATTGGGTCGACGTTGGCCAGAGATCTGCCTGTACCTGGAAGAGAGCTCAAAGGGATCCATCAGGCCCTGGAATATCTTCCGATTGCTAATCGAGTACAAGAGGGTGACTTTGACTCCCCTTCGATATCCGCAGAAGGGAAAAAGGTTGTCATCATAGGCGGTGGAGACACTGGTGCCGACTGCCTGGGAACCGCGCACAGGCAAGGAGCGGAGTCGGTGATGCAGTTGGAGATCATGCCAAGACCTCCTGATGAGCGCGATGCCTCAACACCATGGCCCACCTGGCCCCTCATCTACCGTGTGTCCTCCGCCCATGAAGAAGGCGGACTTAGGGAGTTCTCGGTGAACACCGAAAGGTTCCTCGGTAATCCCGACGGGACGCTGAGAGGAATCCTTGTCCACAAAGTTGAGACGGTCTTCGAGAACGGCAAGCCGACATTCAAAAGGGTCGAAAGCAGTGAATTCGAGATCGAATGTGACCTCGTCTTTCTTGCTATGGGATTTCTTGGACCAGAAAAAGATGGGGTAGTCGCGCAGCTTGGTATCGCATCTGATTCTCGGGGAAATATCGCCACCAATGAAAATTGGGCGACAAACAATCCCAAGGTTTTTGCGGCAGGCGATGCTCGACGGGGTCAGAGCCTGATCGTGTGGGCCATAGCTGAAGGTCGTTCCGTCGCAAATGCTGTGGATGCACATCTAATGGGATCCTCAGATCTGCCATCACCGTTGACCATAAGCGATCGGCCACTAGCAGTTTTCTAGCATGACGAGGCCCAGATTCCGCTAAATTGGAATGTCGGCATCAAGCGCTCGTAGCTCAGCGGATTAGAGCATCTGACTACGGATCAGAAGGTCGGGGGTTCGAATCCCTCCGAGCGCGCCAGGTCAAGGTACACGGTGACATGGAGCAAAATATTTGTGCCATGGTCTGTGACATGAAATGTCACAGCGAGATGCTATCCTGTGTCTATGCGAGGAAGCATCATCCAACACCGCGGACAGACCAGTGCATGGCGTCTGCGTGTCTACTTGGGCAAGGATCCAGCAACTGGGAAAGAGAGATACAGCTCCAAAGTCTTTCACGGCGGCAGGAAAGATGCGGAAGATCTACTGAATCAGATGATCTCCAAGGCCAACGCCAAAGAGGATCCCGCCAGCAATACCACTTTAGAACACCTCTTGGTCGAGTGGCTCAGATTCTGCCGAAACAAGGGCTTGTCGCCAAAGACAACCAGCGACTATGAGTGGCGGTCCCGGCAGCGGATCATTCCGGAACTTGGTTCGATACCGATCGACGAACTTTCGGCAAAGCATTTGGATGACTACTACGGTGCGCTTTACGCCAAGGGCTATTCTTCCTCGACAATCAGACATACGCATGCGATAATGCGCCAGGCACTCGGACAAGCAGTCAAATGGGGGTGGCTGAAGCGCAATGTCGCGCTACTTGCCACTGTTTCAGCTCCCACATCTGTTCCAAGTTCCGCACCCGGAGTGGAACAGCTCAAAGCGATCATCACTGAGATGTCTTCATCGAATCTTCAGTTCGCCGCGATGGTCGCATTAGCTGCCCTAAGCGGTGCCCGACGTGGCGAGCTGCTCGCGCTTCACTGGTCAGACGTCGATATAGAGAACTCGACCCTTTGGATCCGCGGCTCGCTTATTTACACCAAGGAGTCAGGGGTAGTGCTTGGACCGACTAAAACCAAGCGCACCCGCAAGGTTCATCTAGATCCGGTTATGCAAGCTGTTATCCAAAAGCAGACCCAGGCGCTCAAAGACGCCTGTGCAAAGCTGGAGATCGCCCATGTCGAGAACCCATGGCTCTTCTTTGGCGAGATAGACGGTTCAAAGCCGCTGCATCCCGATAGTGTCAGTTCTGCCTTTAGGAGAGCCACCAAGAGGTTGGGGATCGAGGAGTTTCATTTCCATAGCTTGAGGCATTTTACCGCGACTCAGTTGATTGCCGCGGGAGTGGACATACGAACAGTATCTGGCAGGCTCGGACATTCCGATCCCTCGGTAACCTTGCGAGTGTATTCCCACGTTCTTGAGGACAACGATCGTGCTGCAAGCGACATCATGGGACACCTCTTGGAACCTTGATGACCCATACATAATGATGTATCACTCAACCAGGACGTTCGTACTCGATTATCTGCCAGAAAGTGACGCAGCGTCATATTTTGGAACGTGACTTTCCAGATTCTGCGCGAAACGCTATTCCCCACTTGCTGCTAACAAGTGGTACCCCGAAATCAAGCTGAATTCCACTCAGGGATTTTCCATTGCAGGTAACTTGGATCTGGTAGCTTTTCAAACAATTCACGGTCGTCTTTCGACCAAGAGAAGCCACCCGGTGAAAGGATGGCTTCTCAACTTATGATCCTGAAGCTCTGTAGCTCCGGTCCAGACCACAGAGTTGTGGCTCTGAAGATCGACTCGAGCTTCAAATGCTGAGGATCACGGGAATTCACCTGGGATCCCGTCACCTGGCCTTGCTGCCAGCTCACAAGTAGCCAAAACCGCTCTTTGGGGGCTGAGACCTGATGTTCGGAACCACCTGTTTCAAGTGGTCCAAGCAGACGATTTCCTCTCTGAGACGGACAGTCCGTGACAGTGCCCGCTGTAACAACTGGCGCTGTTCCCTCGGGGTTCTATCTATAAGTGCACTGATGACCTCTTTTGAGAACTCGATATCCGGGTACTCTTTTTTGAATTCTTCACAAATAACTCTGAGTATCGCTTCTTTGGTCTCTTGGCTCTGGATAGGTATCTCAAAGACCTCGAACCTGCTTATTATGGTGGGAGGGATCCTTGCTAAGGAGTTTGCAGTCGCTATCCATATCACATGGCTTGCATCGATAGACATTGGGATGCTTTCATCCCTAAACTCTCTTGCTGATATTGGCTCAAGAAGATTATGCAGTGGATTCAGCGGATCGCCGTAATAGGAGACCTCGGCCTTGTCTAACTCGTCTAGTATCACAAGCGGGCTGATGTGGTTTTGCTGGCTAAGTACTTTGAATACCGCTCCTGGTTGAGAGTTCACATAGATAAACGACGAGCCTGCCAGACCTGCCCCAACCTGGAGGTTGTCGACAGCCACCCTTGTGGTGGGAACCCCCAGGCACTTAGAGAGTTCTGCTGTGTAATGAGACTTTCCGACACCTGACTCTCCGAGAAGAAGAATAGGTGTGATCCGGATCGGCCTCGCACTTATCATGGCAAGATATACCGCATCTATGAGGCAATCTGTCACCAGGTTGAAATTGGGAGTAGTTGAGCGAAGCTCAGAGAGCTTTTCAAGGGCACTTTGTTCAAAGGTGTACTTTCTGTACGGCCCTGATCTTACAAGGGCTGTTGTGACTCTTTTGTGGTGGAAGTCGCCATCTGGATTGGTGATGCCATTCTGGCCGAACTGGTAGAGGTCGAATGGGTCGAACAGCCTCATGAAGCCATCTCTCCTCTTAGATCCAATGATCTCTACCGTATTGTCTTCCGGGAAAATAGCGACAATGTTGCCGGTGTCAGCTGATTCGAGTAGCTCCGCATCGTTATGTGAGGCTAGGGCAGTCCAGGATCTGAAGATCTCACTCACAACCGTTGGAACCGGACCCTCTTCTTCAAAGCCACACTCTACTGCCCTAAGGAATGCTCCAAGCCCTGCAAATCCTGCTTTTATGAAATGGATCAGTATGCCTGCAGCCTGTTGTTCGGGATCTGCAGCAGTCAGAGACGTCCCTAGGTCCTGAAGGGCCAAGCCTATGATCGGGGGATCGAGATCTACCAGCAACTCCAGCTGCCATTGCAGATTTGCCAGATCAAACTTTACCTTTTGCATAGCCAACCTCCTTATCTATTGCGCATACGCGCTGTCGGGTTAGATATATGCAGTGAAAACGGAAGTGGAGGGGAATTGAGCCCCATGATAGGTCGAACAGGGATTTACCCTTCGAAATTCGCCAGAAATTGCAGCGGCATCACATAGGTGACTATGCACAGTTCTCTTTATAACAATGACGCTCACATGGTTGAACAGATCTGTTAACCATCGATTCGTCGAAATAGCGCATAATAAGCAGATGGAATACGCACCAAGGAACTCCCAACACTGATCCGAGGACATCTCTTGGGCGTATTCAAACTGCATGATAACGGTGTGATTCTGTCTAGAACATAATGATGCATGGTGACCTGGTATTTAAGGCTGTAATGTTCACGGAAATTTGACGCGCCGTCACTTTTTATGGTGGGGAGTAGCACGATCGTGCATGTGTGCCCT
>JAJZIP010000090.1 GCA_021810525.1 Actinomycetes bacterium
AGACAATGAATGTCTCGGTACGAAATCTGGCAGCCGGGTCGTTGTAGATCCTGACGGCAGCGAACGCCGACTCGCGCGCCTTGGCAACCAGGTGGTGCTCCTCAGCCAGATCGCCTGCATCGGTGGACGCGATACCGTTGACCCGCAGTAACGCCTCCAGGCGCCGGATCTCCTCGGTCTGTTCCGAGCGACGCTCCGTCTCGACATCGAGCCATCGGCGCACGTATGCTGTAAAGCGCTTGCCATGGCTGGCACTATTTTTCCAGTAATCGAGCTCAAGGCTCGACTTCGATTCACCATCCAGCCAGCGGGTATACATCTCTTTGGCAATGCGTCGATGCATCTCATTATTATCCTCGTGCAATGCTACGACTATTCTTCCATCTCAGTTCCTTTTGTCAAAGGAGGCTTCACTTTCGAGCCTGTCGGCGCTCCAGATATGTTCGGCAAGCTGGCGGTACAGGTGTTGGCGAGCATCAAGATCGTCTTTTTTGAACTCAGAGTGAGGAATGAAAAGTAGGCCGCTCTGATCTCTGAACTGCAGGAAGCCCGGATTATGGCTGTATGCCTTCTCACCGAGACTACTGGCAAGAAGGTTATCTCTGTTGTAGTGCTCAAGCTTCTCCTCATAGGGCATATCGCCATAGCTGGCATTAATACTTTTTGGAAGAAGGAGTAGGCCTCCGATATGATTGCGATACTCGACGAAGTCGCTTGGATTGGAAAACTCATTCTCGTGACGGTCGGGGTGGTCCGCCCAGATGTGCTCGATCTCGTATGCGGTCTTGCCGCCCCTCTTCGCGTA
Source organism: Actinomycetes bacterium (assembly GCA_021810525.1). Taxonomy (GTDB): domain Bacteria; phylum Actinomycetota; class Acidimicrobiia; order Acidimicrobiales; family Acidimicrobiaceae; genus SCQM01. The sequence goes on from JAJZIP010000090.1 coordinate 806, forward strand.
CTCGGTGTATCGGGATGGCAAGCCTGACCGGGTTTCTACAAAATCGGTCATGCGAGCAAGCAGGCGGTGGATCTGGCGTCCATTCATGCCGTGGAGCCGGAAGCCATCATTTGTGCTGAAGGTCTCGGTTTCTTCATCGAGGCGCTGTCGAAGCAGCTTGACAAGCTCCTCGGGCTCCTTCCTCCGAATATCGCGCATTACGAGAAACATCGCGTACTGCATCGTCGAGTAGTCAGTAGTGCGGAAATTCCAGATTCGCCGGTAAATTAGAATATCGAGGTACGACGCGGTGACTTTGAGTTTGCGCAGGATCGTCTTGGGATCGTCGTCTACCTGGAGCGGAGAGAGAAGTACTGGATATTGCAGGGTGAAGTTGTGCTCTGCGTTAAAATAGATACATTCAAGACCCTTGGTTAGTGTATCGGCAGCACTCCGCAGTCGCTCGTACCAGTAGGCGTAGAAGGCGAAGTTGCGATTGATGAATAACGCGAAGTCGGTACTCTCTTTTAACTTGAGGTCTTCTTTGTGATCGCGAACCCAGCGGTGGAATTCCGTTCCGATCAGATCGAAGTCCTGAGGTGCTGCATCCCGCTTGCGTTCGCGGATGCTGTTGGCGTATTGACTACGAAGCCACGACTTGATTCCATCAGCATCCTCATCCTTGCCCAGTTTCTGGAGGGCACCAATGTGCTTTTTCCAGCTCTTCTCGGCATCGTTACGTTCGTCGGCATCGTTGATGTTGGTGAGCAGATAGCCCTTAAGCATGTCCGCTGGTGTCAGCGACAGCCCCCTGTCATTCATGGTCTCGAAGATTGTATAAGCATCGCCGTCAGAGTACGCCGTGATCTCCACGAGGTGTACGTTTTCGATAAGCCAGTCCACAAAGTAGGGAAGCGCAGAGTCGTGAAGCTCCTTCGGGAAATATTCGTCGATGTCAGAATACCGACCAACGATATTGGCGACCGATTCCACGGGGTCCTGATCGACGATGTCATTTCCGTCGTAAAGTGCTTTCATGCAGGCATCCCGCTCGTCGATGTCCAGATTGAAGGAATATTTGCCAAACTTCAAAGAGAAGATCAGTTCAGATAGCTGGGTTGCTTGCTCCTTATCTTGATCTTGGAGTTTGTGCTGGAGGAAGATCAGCAGGAGAGTTAAAGTGGTGAGCCGTTGTTGCCCGTCAATGATAAACCTGCATCCACCCTTATCACTGATGATGATTGAGCCTAAGAAGTAGTGACTGTACTCGGCAACGGCTGAACGCTCGTGTACTGGATCGTAGTTTTCCATAAACTTGGTGGCAAGGTCATCAATCAGCTCGGCCACCTGCTTGGTTTGCCACTTGTATTCGCGCTGGTAGTACTCGATTGAGTACTTCTGAGAAAGAAGTTCTCGTACCGGCTTGCTGGCACTGTCGATCTTACGGGACTGTTGCATGTTGATGGTCATGCAGTACATCCTCCGGTCGGTCTAAGCGGTTGCGACGTATCCAAGCGTACCGCGCTTGTATGCCTGCTGGACATGGAAGACGGCATTGCTGATCCACTACACATGTCTTCATTCTATATCATGTAAATGACTGGTTCCTGTGATGGACTCTGATGCGGCGCAGGCTCACGTATCTATGCAGACGGTATTGCTTAAGGAGGCTACGGGTACGCCGTTGCGCTGACGCCGGGCTGTTTCCTCCACTCTCCCGGAGCTCTTCAGCATCAGAGAGGCGGTAGGGTCCCGAGATACTCAGAGAGAAGCGCCGTCATCATCAGCGTCAGTCGGGCATCACGGTGATCAAGCCACACGCCTTGGCCACTTCCCTCAGGATGGTGTGGAGCGTTGACGAAGCCCATCGCGGCATTCCAAAGCGTGTCAAGAAACCGGCGCCTGCCGTCGCCCTCCGGCCACTGGCGCTCTTCGGCGATCTTCTCAGCGATGCGTTGCTGATCGGTCGCACCGTACTGCCTCTTCCACATGTTCAGCAGTCCACGGCACGCCGCGACGCAATCTTCGTAGCGGCGGGCGTCCAGCGCGGTCTTGGCCTTGTCGAACTCGGCAGCGGCGTTCGACTGGCCCGGAAGCGGCGGTGGCAACGTGACCTCTACGAGCCGGAGACGATCATAGCCGAGACCGGGGAGCACGCTTCGGACCCAGGTCGAGGTCTCAATGCCGATTGGTAGTACAAAGGGCCGGTTCGCCGCCCAGAACACTGCCAGCTCGGCGTACATGCCGTACTTCGGATCCCAGATCCTCGGTGCCGTAGGCTGCTCTGGACTGGAATGCCCGTTGTAGTTCTTCAGGCCAACCACCGTCGGCTCGAGTGCCAGGTAAAGATTGAAGACATTCGTGTCCGCCACGTGCCGGCGGCGTTCGAGGTCCTCGACCTGAGCCGGGGTGAGGAAGAAGCGTAGCTCAATCTGCTCACCGCGTTGGCCGCCTGATGAGATTGACCTGGAGTGCACGCGGAAGCCGTTGGGACCGCCGACGAGTTCCTCGCACACAGGCGGGCAGATGGCGGTATCCTCACGCACGTTCTGGTCGGTGCCAAGAAGAGCGCGGAGGCGTGCAATCGCGAGCATCGCCTCGTCCGGCTGGTTGTCGAGTTGGACCTCAATCGGGATCACCAGCTGGGGGTTGATCGGGCCACCCTCGCCGCGGATCATCGCGCTGTCGACCGAGATGCTGCCGATCGACTGGTGGAAGAGTTGGATATAGGTCATGTTGGGCATGGCAGTCATTTCCTCGCTATCTGGTGGGCAGAGTAGTGGAGTCGTTCTCGACTGCTCTGCTGCTGGTTCGGTCATAGGCTGGATTCGTTATCTTCAAGATCGCGGCCCTGACATTGGAGAACAGCCGAGCATCATCGGGGAAAGCCATTGCTGAAATGCGCATCACAGGTTCCAGTTTCCCGGTACGCCGACGGCAAAGTCGACGCCGTCGGTACCGATGCTGATTGCCTCGAAGTGCTTGGTGGCAGCTTTGATTTTGGCATTCTCGTCCGGCCGGCGCTTCGACTCGTCGAGAGTGCTTTTGGTTTCTCTGATCATGTAGATGCGGGGCTCGCCGTCGACCTGTTTGATGATCGCCCAGTCGGGATTGTAGTTGCCAACGGGGGTGTCAATCTTGAACTTCTCCGGCAGTTTCATGAACAGTTTGACATCTTCGCGGGAGTCGAGCAGTTCGGCAAACTGGCGCTCCGGAGCGTCGGCTCCGTCTGAGTCAATTTGGATACAGTCGAAGTCGGTCTTCTGCTTGTTCTTGACCTCGTATATGCGATCTATGAACAAGTCACGTTCCTCTTTGCCATCCTCCTGTAACTCACGGAGTTCGTAGATGTAGCCGCCGATTTTTTCATATTGGAGACCGTCGATCACGGCGGCGGCAAGCACGTTCTGAAGGTTGCGTTTCACCATTGCTATGAAGTCGTTGGGGTTGCCGATAAACTCCTCAAGCTTGCCCGAGCTGACCAGAATTTTCACTAGTGTCTTGCGAGTGAGCGATGTTGCCTCCTGCAGTTCGCTGATGATGTCAGGCAGCTGATAAGTGCCGGCCAGCTCGACGATACGCGAAGCCGTCTCGGACGTCTTGGTTCCACCGCGTATCAATCTCACACCTGCTTTCGTCACCTGGATACGCAACGGCTGGACGGATTGTTCGGACTTGATCTGTTTTATCGCTCTATCGATGACTTCGTCACGCTTAAGCGCAACGTGGTAGGTAGTGCGTTGGGCGATGGTTTCCCAGAAGTATTCGAATTCACGACTTGAGTACAGCTCCTTGTTGAGCTTGCGAGTCTTGCGCTTGCGTTGCTGTTTGACGAAACGCTCAATCCTGCATTTGGCCATCACGTCGATCATCTCGGCTTCCGGCCAGAAGAAGTCGGGCTGGGGACCAAGCGAAAAACCGAGCGTTTCGGGAAGGAACCGAGGCGTTACCTTCCCTTCCTTGTCAAGAAAGCTGCGCTGCACCAATTCGTCCCAGATCAGCTTGGAGCCGGCAAAGCCGAGCAACCTCTCCTCGCCCGAAGCATTAACGGTTGGGATCCTGGCGAACTCACCAGGGCGAACCAATCCAATGCTAACGCCCGAGGCGGTGTACTCCTTCTGCAAGTTGTCCGCGAACTCTCGGTAAGACTCGTTGGCGACTACAGTGAGTTGTGCAATGCCCTGATCACCAACGCGTTCACCGGATTGATTCACCGGAAGGCGCAAACCTCTACCGATGGTCTGCCGGCGCTCGGTCGCCTCGCCCATCTCCCGCAGAGCACAGATCTGGAAGACATTCGGGTTGTCCCAGCCCTCACGCAGAGCGGAGTGGCTGAATATAAAGCGCACTGGTTCGTTCTGGTCGAGAAGGCGAGCCTTGTCACGCATGATAAGGTCATAGGCATCGTCGTCGTTCTTGGTGGTGCCGCTGGTATCGGTGTAGGTGTCGGGAGCACCCCTCTTACCCTTGATCGAGGCAAAATACGCACGGCGATAGTCGATAGGTCGGTCTGGCAACAGATCGCGCCATGTCTGATTCCTGGAGCGCTCTTCGTTGAAGAGGTCGTCAAACCACTCTACAAACTGACCATTGGCGGTGTCATTGTTATAGCCCTCGCCGAGAAAGCCGGCGACTCTATCAACAAAGAACAGACTGAGCACCTTGATATTCTTGTCGCGAAGCTGCGTCTCCTTTCGGAAGTGTTCCCGGATGGTCTCACGGATCATTTCGCGGTATATTGAGTCGTTGGAGCCACCAACCGTCTCGCCTACGTGAACGACCCCGTACGGAAAGATATCGGCAGACTCCGGCTCAATGGTCAGTTCGTTGACAAGCCAACCCTCGTAGGCTGCATTGCCAGTGACGTCGGCGAGGTCTCGACCGTTCTTCACTGATACCACCTTGCGCTCAATGGAACCGTCCGAGACCTTTCGGCAGGCTAGTTCCATACGGGCCACGAAGCCATTGTCATTATTGACCGAGATGAGCTTGACATACTGACCGGCATCTGCACCAAGTTGGCGCGCTTCAGCGACCACGATCTGCTTGACCAAGCCGAGGTCGTGGGCATCAACTGGGTCGAGTCGATACACGACGTTACGTGTCTTGCGGTGCGTGGCCGAGTAGCGGAGAGTGCATAGTGGGTTCAGTTCACCAACAGCCGAACGGGAAAGTAGCGATTCCATATTTTGCGGCTCGTCCATTATGACCACCGGATGCGTAGCTTTCAGAAAATCAATGGGACGCAGGCCATTGAGCTTGTCGCGAGTCTGGTGAATGACGCGGGTATTCTTGTCTCCACGCAATGAGTCAATGGTCATCACCATGATCTGCACGCTGGTGGAAGTGGCAAACGGCTGGACTTCTTCGGCGCTGGTCCCTGAATATACAGTCATATCGAAGGGTGTGGCGTAGAGCTCTTGGAAGTGCTTGGTCATCAGCCGTATGCTCGTGGTGACGCCTTCCTTGATGGCAATGCTGGGCACCAGAATGACGAATTTGGTGAAGTTGTATCGCTTGGCAAGTTCAAAGATCGTGCGAAGGTAGACATAGGTCTTGCCGGTTCCGGTCTCCATCTCAATGTCAAAGTCGAGTTCGCCACCAGCGAGTTCGTCGACGACTTCAAGGCCATTTCTGTCCTGCACGGTTTGCAGATTTTGAAGGATGGCTTCATCGTCAAGGAGCAGGCTGTTACCTATAGCTCCGACCTCGCTTGCAATGTCGAACGCAATCTGGTCTCCCGAGTCCGGCAACTCTCCAGTGAGTGTCGTCGTCAGAACTGCTGTACTGGCAGGTTGTCCGTCAAACAAGTCGACGATGGAAGCGATTGCATCTTGCTGATATTGCTGGTGTGCATCGAACTTGAATTCCATCTCAGAGCGTCCAGAGTTCCACGCCTCGTGACTTGCATTCCTGAAAGAGGTTGGTCTTTAGCTCATCATCACCATGAAAGGCATCTTCCAGAATGATGAAGCGGATAGGCTTCTGCTCGATGACCTTGCGCAATTGCGCGAGTGTCGGCTTGGTGCGCTCGTCAAGGTAGGCCAGTAGAAGGTTGCCACCGACGGTCTTGAGATTGAGGCCATCGACCTCGATATCGCCAATCTGCTCGGTCAACGAATAGCCCTGCTTGAGCAGAATCTCAGTCAGTAGAGCGTCTGGAGTTGCGTTGTCGGCGGAGCTGTCGCGCAGGTCTAGTAGGTGTTGCTCAAGCGCAGTGACATCGGAGTCACTCTCGACCTGCCACTTTGTGAAGTTGGTGTCTACAAGCTTGTAGGCCCTGAACCCGACGTCTAGTCGGTCTCCAATTAGGCCGTCCTGCGGGCCGGCCAGCTCTGTCCCAGCACGATGCATTCGTCGACGCGCGAGGTCTGCGATATTCGTGCAATTGCCGTCTTTGTCTTTGGCTGGCTCAGGCAACTGAACCTGAATGCATCGACGCTTCCCACCGTCTCGGCGATTCGCAGACATCACCGCATGACCAGTCGTCGCGGAGCCGCAAAAAAAGTCAAGGATGATCGCGTCGTCATTTGTGCGCGTAAACGCCGTGACCAAGTACTCGATCAGGAACTCCGGCTTAGGGTACGAAAATGTCAGGCCCCAGCCAGACAACATGGAACTATTTTGCTTTGTCGTGCCCATGTTTCGGAGTACTGACAATAGATGCCCCTGTTCGGAAGAACGGTGTTTGAGCATGTAGATCGCACCTGTATCACGCAACTCGAACCAAGTCTCCTTGCCCTCTGCATCCTGAATCGGGATGCCGCCGTTCTTGATAAACAAATCTAAGAGGTTCCTCGAGCTCCAACCGCTCCTGACGCGAGCTGGTTTTGTGAGCTTGCCGCCCGCAACCTCAATTGGGGTAAGCACGTGCGGGTAGGTGTCGTCGCGCGGCAGGATGGTCCCGGACTCGAACGCCACGGGGAACCAGGTCGGGAGTTCAACCTCAGACGGCGGGTTCGCCGGGCCGTTCTTCGTGATCGAGTTCTCGATTGTGTCGTTATAGAGCTTGCTAGATTCTTCGATGTTCGGATCAATTACCGTTGGCCGCAGGACAGCTGCCGCACTCCGTGCGTATGCCAGCACGTATTCGTGGCTTCCCTTAATTTTACTCTGCTGGTCGATATTTCCTTCGTTTACCCAGATGAACTGTGCCAGGAAGTTAGCTTCACCAAACACTTCATCCAACAGGCGCTTGAGATGAGCTTGCTCGACGTCGTTGATCGAGACAAGGATGACGCCATCGTCGGTCAAGAGATTTCTCGCGAGCTTCAGTCGCGGATACATCATGTTGAGCCAGTTGGAGTGGTAGCGGCCTTCAGATTCTGAGTTAGTGCTGACCTTTTTGCCCTCTTCGTTGACCTGCCGTGTCCACTCCAGATAGGTCTCAAGTCCCTCCTTGTAGTTGTCTGGATATACGAAGTCCTTACCCGTGTTGTACGGCGGATCAATGTAGATCATCTTGATCTTGCCGTGATAGTGCTTCTGCAGGATCTTGAGCACTTCGAGGTTGTCGCCCTCAATAAATACATTCTTGGTGGTATCCCAGTCCTTGCTGTTTTCGAAGTCCGGCATGAGCGTCGCGGTGGTAGGCTCTTGAGCGGCACGCAACGCACGCTTCTTGCCCGGCCAGAACAGACCGAACCGTTCCCGGTCATCGCCTACGTCATCACCGAGAAGTTCTCTGAGTTTGTCGACATCGATCTTGCCATCAGCAATTACTTCGGGCATTAGCTCTGCGAGCTGCTCGGCCATCTCGGTCCTGAAATTGGGCGAAGTGGCAGGGGTCTCGTAAATGTCGTCTGTGCCGTCACTCATTAATTTGGTCCTCATTACATTTTATTAACTTCGTACGCGAAATGTGGAAGCGCATTACGCGACCACCCTCCAGCGGATACTGAACAGATCTTCGATCTCTTGCGTACCCTTGAGGGCTTGCTCAATGAGTTGCAGGTAATGGTCAGCTTCCTCGCGCATCTGCTTGCGTGCTGCGCGCGAAGCTTCATCCTCTTCTTCGGCCTGCTCGGCCCAGCGGCGAGATTCTTGTTTGAACTTGAGCTGCTCCATCGGGTCGTCGGTAGCTTTGGCACTCTTGCGAGCTTCCTTCTCCTTGTTGCGGTACTCGCGTATCTTGCCCTCTGATTCGGCGCGGCGGTCCTGCTCATTGCGATAGAGCAGTTCTTCCTGCTGGTCGTAGTAGCGTGAGTTGCGGCCTTGGACTTCCTTTTGCAACTGCTCACGGCGGTCATTAAGTTGTCGCGAGAACCGAGATTCATCGATACTGATCTCCGCTCCTTCTTGGGTACAGGAAAGATCGAGAATGTCAGCTACGTATTCATGGTCAAGCCACTGGCCGTCGTCCGTCATACCCCCGGCCAGCATGTAGGACTCACTGATGTCCTCATTCTTGGCCTTGATGCGAAACGTTACGACCTTGACGGTGAGCTCGCCGGACTTGCCTTCAAGCGCCTTGACAGCGGTGCTGATACGCTCAGACCGGCCCAGGTCGAACGTGAGCTCACGGCTAGGGGTATCTGCAGCTTTGGATGACTGTACGACATAGCGCGCGAGCGGACTGTCGAATCGGTATTGGTGTGCGTTCTCCAGCGGCTCAGACTTGAAGTAATACCGGCCGGTCTTGGCTTCGTCGACAGGTGAAGTGTTGAGTACGAAATGGCGTCCGTCACCTTCAAAGGTTGCATAGCCGGAAAGCACTCGCTTCGTCACAGCCAGCAACAGGCGCTCGAACTTGTTGAGCACTTCGCCAGACTGCGAGTCATACGACTTGAGGCGATCTTGGACGTTGGGGTCGAGGTTGTCGAACACCTTGGACTTGGCGACCGCCATCTCGCTCGTAATCTCGGTTGCGTACTGGTCTTCGAGTTGTTGGAAAGCCATTTCGATGTCGGCATCGTTGCGCGAACTGGAGAGAATTTCATTGATCTTCTTCTCGAAGTCGAAACCGTCCTCAATGGCACCGAGTATCTCGTCGCTGGCTCCGAATACGGACTCAAACAAATGAAACTTGTTGGCCAGCAGTTCGAGGATTCGGGCCTCGGCGGTATTGCCCTTATTGGAGAAATTCACAACCACGACGTCGTACTTCTGGCCGAAACGATGTGTTCGACCGATGCGTTGCTCGACACGCTGAGGATTCCACGGCAAGTCGTAGTTCACGACCATCGAACAGAATTGCAGGTTGATTCCTTCGGCTGCTGCCTCGGTGGCTATCATGATGGTGCCGTGGTCGCGGAAATAATCAACGAGTGCCTTGCGCCGGTCGGCCGCGGGAATGCCCGTGATAAGATCGCCGTCTTTGTTGGCGATAAGCCATGCTCTGTAGATTTCGTTCGTGGCTGGTGAATCGTTCGATCCATTGAACAGTACAAGTCCATCACCACGATCGGCCTCTGTCAGGGAACGCGCGATGTACTCCTGTGTTTTGGTCGAGTCGGTAAAGATGATGGCCTTTTGGGGTGCGCCTAGTTCGCGCAACCGCTCGAAACCCTTGTCCAGCGCCTCAGTGAGCTTGACGGCCTTTTGGTTGACCTTAATGCTACGGGCGAGTGCGGCGTAGCCACGAAGCTCGTTGACTTCCTGCCTCATTGCTTGGATGGTCTCGTTGTCGAGCTTGTCGCCTGCGCCGGTATTGAATGTGGCCGTTGTGACTGTATCGCCTTCTTCCATCTCTTCAATCTCTTCATCGGTCAGGTCGCTCTCTTCGAAGTCGGCCATGATGAAGCCGCCGCGACTGTCGCGACGGATACCTTCTTTGATCTCTCCATCTAGACGGTTGGCTATGTTCTCCAATGTGCTGGCTACGGCGTAAGTGGACGAACCGAGACGCTTGCGGATGATCAGTGCTGTCAAGTGGCGCTGTGAGTTGCCGAGCGCAAACAGCTCTTCACGCTGTAGGTATTGGTTGACCTTGTTGTAGAGCTCGATCTCTTCCCTGCTTGGCATGAATTCGATCGTGAGTGGCAGACGTTTGGTGAAGTGAATGTACTTGTCGGCATCCTTTCGGAGTGTGCGCTTGCTGATTGCGGCCACGCGCTCGACGAGGTCGTCGTTGTCGTCGATGCCTTTGGCCTTGACGTAACGCTCGCGGAATGCACCAAGGGAGTAAAAGTAGTTGGGGTCAAACACGGACACGAGGCCGTAAAGCTCTTCAAGGCGGTTCTGGAGTGGGGTCGCGGTAAGCAGCAATGTCTTGTGGGCTTCACGCACGATGTGACTGATGGCTTCTGGCGACTTGTTGCGTCCGGTGTAGAAGTTCCGAAGGCGGTGGGCCTCGTCACAGATGACCAAGTCCCACTGGCGCATAAGGTTGGCCTCGTGGCGCAAGGCGAATTCGTAAGAGCAGATCAGGACATCCGATCTTATAATGGTACTACGGGCAAGCTGCTCGTCTTTGAGTTTCGGGTCGAGCAGCGTGCTTGGAATAAGGAACTTTTCCTGCAACTCTTGCTGCCATTGTTGACGCAGGCTTGACGGGGCGATGACGAGAACGTTGCGCTTACGCTCGGACCAGAATTGACTGATCACGATACCGGCTTCGATAGTCTTGCCAAGACCTACCTCGTCGGCAAGGATCACGCCAGGCAGATATGGGGTCTGTAGAGCGAAGAGGGCAGCATCAATCTGATGCGGCTTCGGTTCCACCTGAGCGTCAAATAGCAGACCGGCCAACTTGCCGACGTGATCATTAGCGTAGCTGCGCTGTAGTTCATGGGCGTAGTACTTTGCCTGATAGGCGCTCAATGTAGTGTCGCTCATGCAGTTGTCGGCCTCTTCCGCGTAGCTGCGCACCTCAGTCGAATCACGCGAACATGGACACGTCGTGTCACCTTGCCTTCATCCTGAAGGTGCTGTTCGAGTAAATTCGCTGGTTTCAACGACATGCTGTGACGATGATCAGGCGTTGCATTCATTCAAAGAAATCCTCATCCACATCAACAATTTGCAGAGTCCGCTTGATCTGGACCCCTACTCGATAACGGATCATCAACTCAGCCAGCCGAGGTCCATCAATCAGCACGACTCGTGTTGGTACACTTTTGGCATATTCCATCGCCCCGGAACTGAACCGGCCTGTCGTGATGAAGACGCCTTGGTTTGCCTGTTGCCCTTGGAGTGCGCCTACGAAGGACTGAACGTCCGGGCGCTGCACGGAACTATCCAACGAGTAACGCTTGGCCTGAATGTAAACGCGACTGAGACCAAGAACGTCCTGGTCGATGATGCCATCAATACCACTGTCGTTCGACAGTTGAGTTCTTGTTGCACGAGCATCGGCACCCCCATAGCCCATCGCGACAACCAGGTCAACGACGGCCTGCTCGAAGAAGGCGGGGTCCTGAGAATACAGGCGACTTAGGAGGTTGCT
>JAJZIP010000091.1 GCA_021810525.1 Actinomycetes bacterium
CTTTGCCGGGTAGTACTGAAGGCCATGACGGGCTGCTAATGCCCGTGCATGTTCCCACTCCCACTGTGGCGGGTTCTTTCGACTGACACAAAGCCGCTCCAAGGAATCGCAAAATGAAGCATTCTGCGCGGGACTACGGAGGTTTGAGAAGTCAAAAAGATGAGGCGGCCCCACTTTCATCCGAGTTGCCAAAGGAACTTTTGCTGATAGCTGGCAATTATTTTCGTGTCAAGACCTCGATACGTTAGGGTCATCGGCATTACGTTCAATGGAAAGCCGTGTATGACGGGCTCTTCGTGCGATACCGTTGGCTCTGTTGTCAACTGCCAGCTCCATTTCAGGGTCGACGTGTCAGTTCGTGGGTATAGGAACGCGACCACTTCGGCATCGTCCGCGGGAGTTGCTGGCTAAAGCGCTGAATGCCAAAAATGGATCGCAACCTGACCCAGACTTCATAAAGGATTGCCTGCGGCATGAATTCCGCGATGTGGCAAAGGCACGCAACTAGATCCACGGAGCATGGCTGGTCGTAGCGAATTATTCCGGTGGTTTTCGTGCCATATCCAAATTCCCATTTTTAGTGCGTCCCTAATATTAGACTGAGTTCGAACCACCCGGTGGCGGCTACGGGGCTGGCGGCAGTTTACGCGAAGGGTTGCTAAGTTTTCCTTTGAGATCCGCTGGGAGCAAATAGTCGTCATTTTGAACAACTGCCGACCAACTGCCGAGTTGTCATTCACCAGATTCTAAATTGCCATAGCGGTCGATTTCAGTTCTTGAAAAATCACGCCTGAACATGTCGTCATTAGAGCTAACTTGAACATGGCAATAAACTTCAGCTATATTTCAGGCGCCGCAATTTCTCCGGTTTTTTTCGAGTTCGCCGAATCTTGAGTGCTCCCACTCTCTCGGGAGGCGTGACGGTGCAGTCGATAGCATGTACCTGTATTTATGGGAAATCAAAATTCTAAGGAACAGCCTTGTGAGCAGTATCCTCGAACTTGATGGCCTGACCCGTCGATTCGGCGCCGTGACGGCACTCGACGGTCTCAGCTTTAGCGTTCCCTCCGGTGAGGTTGTAGGTTTTCTCGGGCCAAATGGGGCAGGAAAGACCACCGCCATGCGGGCCATCTTCGGCCTAACAGACTTGGAAAGCGGATCTGTAAGGTGGAATGGAGCTTTGGTAGGGCCCGCTGAGCGACGCCGATTCGGATACATGCCCGAAGAGCGAGGCCTCTACCCGAACATGCTCGTAGCAGAGGAGGTCGAGTACCTGGGCCGACTCCACGGGTTGGGGGTTGCTGACGCCAGTTCCGCCACGAAACTGTGGCTGGAGCGCCTGGAAGTCGCAGATCGCGCAACAAGCAAGGTTGAGACACTGTCACATGGTAACCAGCAGCGCGTGCAACTGGCAGCAGCGCTCGTGCACGACCCAGATGTGCTTGTGCTCGATGAGCCTCTCGCGGGGCTGGACCCTACTGCCATCGATGTAATCGGACAAGTCTTAGTTGAACAGGCAAAAAGGGGACGCTGCGTTTTGATCTCTAGCCACCAGCTCGACCTCGTGGAGGACTTGTGTGAATCAGTAGCCATCGTTGATCACGGGCGCCTAGTAGTGAGTGGGACCGTCGACGAACTCGCTACAAAAGGCGCGCGGCGCCTCGCCATTCGGGTTGAGGGGGACCGCCAAGGAGCCTGGGCACAGGCCATCCATGGGGTCACCGTCTCTGAGATTCAAGGTGGTGAGATTCGCCTTATCCTTGACGACTCCGCAGAAAGTGATGTTGTTTTAGATGCCGCGCGTACTGCTGGTCGGGTCACCAAGTTCGTCTTCGAAAGGCGCCGTCTTTCAGAGGTGTTTCGAGAGGCAGTGTCCCGATGAACCACGCCCCAGTCATCATTGCAGCATTAGTGTTTGTAATTATCATACGCCTATTCTTTCGCCGCCGAAAGCGGTTGTTCCCGTCATCACCTTCTCGGGCAACTAAGTCAAAGCACAATGAAAGGTTTTTTGGCGACACCGGACTCGTGGCCGGAAGAGAGATTCGAGAACGCCTTCGTGGCAAGGTATTCCGTGTTGTAACCGCCATACTCTTCGCAGTAGTAGCTGCTGCAATCGTGATTCCGACGATCCATAGCGGGACAACGCAGAGCGAAAGCGTTGGTGTGGTCGAAGGCTCGGCAGCGCTGAATACTGGCCTCTCTAACCTGGCGAAGCGCATCGGATTGACTGTACAGCTGATTAGCGAGCCCGATGTGGCCCAGGCACGTGCAGATCTCGCTTCTGGCCGGGTCGCCATGGTGCTGGAAGGGACGAAGAGGATAATCGTTGAGAATTCCATTTCGGCGTCCGATACGTCCCCAGGTGCACGCTTCGTAGAAGAGCTTTCAGCTAGCCTGGGCGAACAACACGCCTACACCCAGGCGGCCTTAACCTCTCAACAAGCAGCCATTCTGGCTGGAGCGAAGCCACTACCTATCGAAAGCGTCAAACCCCAAAAGGCACGGGCGACAACTTCAGAAACTACAGCGCTGCTAGGCATCATCCTGATCTTCATTGTGCTCAACCAATACTTGACGTGGACACTCATGGGGGTAATGGAAGAGAAGCAAAGTCGCGTTGTAGAAGTACTCCTCTCCACGGTGCGCCCAATTCAACTACTTGCAGGCAAGGTGATGGGCATCGGTGCAGTTGCGCTCGCGCAGGCGGCAGGACTTGTAGTATTCGCACTGGCGCTCGGTGCAGCAGTTGGCTCCAGCCTTGTGAAAGGCACTGCTCCGCTCGTTGTAGCGGCCACACTACTTTGGCTGATTCTCGGGTACGCCTTTTATAGCTGGGTATATGCGGCGGCTGGCTCTATGGCAGAACGTCAGGACCAAGTCCAAAGCTTGGCACTGCCGCTAGGCGTGCCTCTGATCCTCGGCTACATCGTGTCTCTTGTAGGAATCAGCTCTGGTAGAGCCTCACTTTTAGTGAAGGTCCTTGCGTATTTACCGCCTACTGCGCCGTTTGCAATGCCGACCTTGGTCGGGTTCGGAGAAGCGACTTGGTGGCAATTTCTTTTGTCGGTTGTGCTTTGTATAGTGTGCACTATTTTCGTCGCTGTTTTCGCAGCCCGTATCTATCGAACTGCTGTGCTGCAAACGGGTGGTCGAGTTCGGCTGCGGCAACTGACGCTTAGCTCAAAGAAGTAAATCGCAGGCACAAGATTTTCTTCTGCCAGGTCGTGAAGAGTAGGTGGTCAAGTTGCAGCTCCTATGGATGGTCCCGAGCCTTAGGTCGTGAGATGTTTCAACTCTTAAGAGGTAGCGAGGGTTCAACGAATTGCGAGCGGGTTTACGGGACTTCCCACGGCACCTTCGAGAGGCAAGGCAGGTGCGGAAAGGAAGAATGTGTAGCGCCCATCTTCTGCGCACGCTTGTGCGAGTCCTTCCAGATTGAAAATCTCTCCCACACAAAGACCGATGTTGGGGATGACTACATGGTGCCACGGCTGGTACATGTCCGGGACTTCGTTAGGCCGCACTTCAGCCCCCCACGTGTCAGTAGCCACGGCAGCGACTTCTGAGGCATAAATCCAAGAGGCGGTATCGAGTGCCAGACCCGGCGCATCTCCTCCCGAGTAGTCGCCCCATCCGTCCTTGAGACAGCGTCCCAGCTGCCCGGTCCGGATGAGTAGGAAGTCACCTTGTCGGACCTCTACCCCCTCTTTCGCTAGCGTCTCTTCTAAGTCTTTGGTAGTTATCCCCTCACCAGGTGCGAGGCTGTCGACACCTCTGAAGTGTGCTACGTCGATGAGGACCCCTCGTCCCACCAGCCGGTCTTTGAATGCGGTGATAGCGTTTCTTCGCGCCCCTTGTGAGCCGACCAATTCAACGTCGTATCCGTTCCACATCTTGCGCTCATAGTAGATGTGGCCTAACCCGTCCCATTGGGTTGCACACTGGAGCGGCATGATAACGACGTCGTCTGCAAAGCCGCCTCCCCGGGCTTGTTGATAGTCGGTTGCAACATCGGTTCCGGTCGCCAGCATTAGATGGATTGGGTTGAATCTGCCGTCTCGCCCGTGCTGGGGTCCGGAGGTACCAAACGGTATTGAAAGCGAGAGTACCTGTCCACTTTGAATTTCCGACGCCGCTGTGATGACGGTTTGCGAAGTGACGAAGTTGAGAGTTCCAAGTTCGTCATTCGGTCCCCAACGTCCCCAGTTCCTACAGCTTTCCGCTAGCTCTTTCACATCTGCGCGTGTAGCCAACTTCGACCCCCCGATGACAGTGTTTGTAGTAGGTTGTTTTGATCGATTCGCGTTTGTAGATACGCTCTTGCTTTTGCCAAGTCACTTGATCTATCCACGAGCTGGCCATTTCCCTCCCGAGAAGTAGGTGTTGACCCTGTTTCCGGCCGTGACGGGGAGGAGAAGGTAAGACGGGTGTTCGGAGCTGTGGAACACCGTTACGCGTGAAATGCGTGCTCGAGTGAGACTTCCGACTCCCATAAGTTCCTGCGGATTCCGTGGGACCGCGTCAGCACCGCTTATTCGTATTCCAATCCTCCAGTCTCGGGAAAATCGGAATGCCGTGGGAACTATCTTGATCGCGAACTCGTAGATCTCCCCTGGAGCCAAAAGGTCAGATTTGCGGTGGGTGTAGATTGGCTCCCAAGGTTTGGACTGGCTCATGTCGATTTCGCGATGTGACCCCTTGAGCCACCCCTTTGTAAGGACCTGATGGTCGCCCGACGGGTCGATGGCTAAAAGGGTGATGTTCCAATTTATGTCAATGTCAGTGGTGGCTGCATAAAGCTTCAGCATTACAGGCCCGACGATCTCCGTCTCTTCCACCAGCGGTGGCGTTGAATAGGTGAGTTCTCCGCGCATCCAGGGCGAGTCTTCGTACGAGTCGCTTCCCTCGTAGGCCCAGTGCTCTCGTTCAGATAGGACGCCACCTTCATGGAGATAAAAAGGAGTGAATTCGGTCTCTGGCAGGGGCCACTGGTCAGCCTCTTTCCATGTGTTGGCTCCCATGATGAAAAGTTCAACTGGTTTCCTCTCCATGATTTTGGTGTCAATTCCTTTGAGCCATTGGTCAAACCAGCGCAATGCCTCAAAATGCAGCTGATAGAGAGGGCGGTCAAGATAGTATGGCGGGCCGACCAGCATTCTCTTAGGAGACTTGAGCCGCTCCCAGCTTCGGAAAGCTCCGGAGAGGTGGTGGCCATAGATTCCCCAATCGGCACCAGCGTAGGCGGGGATCTCTATATTGTCGTAGTTGATAGCCCGAACCTCCCAGAACTCTCCCCAAGTGGGGTGGAGCAATAGATCCACTACGAATGGATGGACACCCTGTTCAGGTGTCTCAAGGATTTTGACCAACTCGGGAACTGCGCGGATATCTTCGTCTTCGAGACGTTCCGCCAAAAGTTCACGGTAGCGTTCTTCGCCAACCTCCGCCAGGGTATGGTTGTAAGGTCGGCAATGAGCGTAATGGAGTGATGTTTCACTCCAACCGACTGGCCACTTGTAAGAAAGAATTCCGCCGCGATAAATGGTATCGCGGTAGTAATCGGTGCCTGCCCAAGGGCAGAACAGGGCCTTGAGGGATGGCGGCTGCAGCTGTGCCACAAGATATTGAATGCGGGCGAAATAGGATACGCCAAACATACCAACATTGCCGTCACACCATGGCTGAGATGCCATCCATTCAATTACCTGGTAACAGTCAGCGACCTCCTGGGGGCCGAATGCATGCCACAGACCATCCGACTGCCCTGTGCCTCGCGCGTTGCAGATCACATGCACATAGCCTCGTTGGGCAAAAAAGCGTGGATCTCCTGCTTCGAGAGATGCATTGGTGCGTTCTTGACCAGCGTGGCGCCATTGCGCCGTGGAAATGGCAGTGGGCTTGATTGGCCCGACCTGTGCCATGGGATTGTAGCAGTGAAATCCGAGAAGAGCAGGAAATCTCCCACTGTCCCGCGGACGAAATATGATGGCATCAAGCATGATGCCGTCTGTCATTGGTATTTGTACATGTTCCTCAATCTCGACCTGGAATTTGCGAGGAGAAACTTTCCAGTTCAGGCCAAACGTAGAACCCTGATACTCGTCGAAGAACCCCATACGGACCTCCCCCTGGTGTTCACGGTAGACAGCGGATTCACTGTCAGCTAGAAAGATTTTTACCATAGTTTCTCCAGGGGTATTGAATTGGATTGGATTTGATTAAGTGCTTCAAGATCAATACACCTCGTCTGCCTCCCTCGGATACGGAGAAAGCATCGCATTGCCAGGCACTTTTTCGGCTGAAGGAATTTTCAAGAGCGATTTTGTACGGCTGAAAGAAATCGCGTTATAGTTAGGTAACTTTTGGTCACAAGAGGGGGAATTACTAATCAATTGGACGGCCACGTTGGTCGGCCTGTGGAATTCTTGGGTGGGTTCGAGGTAGGTTGCGCCAATTGGTGCAGACTTGGTATTTAGTCCAAAGATGGAGGCGGTGCCGGCTCAAGGAATGCCGCTCGTGGGCCGTTCAATTCTTGGGAAGAAATCGGTGATGGACCACTTGGAACAGAATTTGTTTAGGGGAACCGCACCAACTAGTGAATCAAAGGATGGGGAAAATGAATTCTTCGAAAAGAAGATCCCTGGTTGCGCTCGGTGGACTTTCTGTAATGTCATTACTTGCTGCAGCTTGTGGTAGCTCAAACAGCACAACTTCAACTACAACTAAGACGCAGACTTCTACCTCTACGGCGTCGAACTCGGGCGCCAGCACGACTGCTGCCTCGTCGGCGAGCCTTGTATCTCAGGCCAAAGCTGAGATAGCCAAATACAGTTCACAGCCCGTCTTCAAGGCTCCTGGCCCGCCGGTGGACGCGTCAAAACTCAAAGGAAAGACGATCATGGTTGTTGACCATGACACCGTGTCTAATGCCCTTGTGGAAATCACGAAAGGGATTCAGGCTGCTGGTCAGGCTCTGGGCATAAATGTAGCCGTCTTCAACGGACAAGCCACCGTCAGCACAATCGAGCAGGGGATCCAACAGGGCATCAACCAGAAGGCGGGGGCAATCATTCTCGTTGGCGTTGCAGCCTCACTTGTTCCATCGTCTGTTTCGGCGGCAAACGCAGCACACATTCCGGTCATCGGGGTTAATACCGGTCAACCTGACCCGACAGCGCCTAACCAGGGATTTGGTCAAGGGATGTACGGCGGCTCTGCGCCCTCTTATAACGAGCTTGGCCGTTTGATGGCGGACACGGCAATCGTGAATGCGAATGGGGGACCGATAAACGCTGCAGAGATCACGTTTGACAACCCCATATCGCCTGCCGTACTGAGCGGCATCAGCTCGGTATTCAAGCAGTGTTCAAACTGCAAGATCATCACTACTCAGGATATTGAGCCTCAGAACTGGCCGACAAAGACGGCGGGCGCAGTATCGTCGCTGATTCTTGCTAATCCTTCGATGAACTACGTGTTTCCTGTGGTGGACACAATAGGGATATTTGCATCGGCAGGTGTAAGTCAGGCCGGAGCAGCAGGTAAGGTCTTCGTAGTTTCATCCGACGGTTCGAGCGCCGGTACTCTCGGATTGGTGCAAAAGGGCCCGGTGTTCCAAGCAGACCCCGGACTTGCGTCACCATGGGCTGGTTGGGAAGCCATGGACCAGGCTTTGAGGGCTATGAGCGGCATGCAGCCCGGAGATCCAACGGTTCCAATCATGTACCTGGACAAGTCCAGCCTTGCAGGCGCCAACCTTACCAACTTGGCTAGCGTCTACGGAAATGCATATGTCGCTGGGTACAAGACACTGTGGGGTATTGGATAGCTTCAGAGGAAGTGCCACTTCCACTAGCCGACATAACAGCAGCTCAACTGGATCTCTAATCAGCTAATCTTGCTTTGATGTCGGCTGGTGGATGGTTGGTGTGCATTTGCGGGAGTTTCGCCCGTATCAAATGGTGAAGAACATGGTACGGTAACCGTAGGTCATGACTAAGAAATGACATGATCTGTGAAAGCTACTGTCCTCGTGTAACCCCTAATCTGCATGAAT
Organism: Actinomycetes bacterium; assembly: GCA_021810525.1. Taxonomy (GTDB): domain Bacteria; phylum Actinomycetota; class Acidimicrobiia; order Acidimicrobiales; family Acidimicrobiaceae; genus SCQM01. The sequence goes on from JAJZIP010000091.1 coordinate 8,060, forward strand.
CTTGGTGAGGCATACCAAGCATGGCCAGATTCCGGAGCAAATGTTGCTGAGTGCTTGCAATCCAGATGCTCGATGAGTATCATACTCAGTATGATACGAAATAGGTTGATGCGGTGAGTATTCGGCATGCAATTTTAGCCTTGCTAAGCACAGGTCCAAAGTACGGGCTTCAGCTAAAGCAAGAGTTCGAGGCCACAACAGGAGACGTCTGGCCGCTAAATGTCGGTCAGGTGTACACAACCCTCCAGCGATTGGAACGCGATGGCCTCGTTGAGTCAGATGATCCAGGATCAGACAGCGCCCACAACAGCTTTCTCGTCACTCCTTCCGGGGAGGCGGAGCTCTCAAGATGGCTCAACACTCCGCCCGATTTGGCGGCGCCGCCACGAGACGAGCTAGTCATAAAGGTGCTGTGTGCTCTGAAGGTTCCAGGTGTCGATGTAACAACCGTCATCCAGGTGCACCGGCGATACCTTGTGGAGCTGATGCAGCAGTGGACCAGGTTGAAGGAGGACGAGGCGGATTTCGATCTCAGCTTTGCTCTCGTCGTCGACGCCGAGCTGTTTCGGTTGGACTCGGTTGCAAGATGGCTCGATGCCGCTGAGAGCAGATTGCGCCGCAGCTCTATGGAGCCCCGAAATGAGAGCGGCGCTCCGCTGTTGCGCAGAAGGCTGGTGAGGTGGCGATGAGCTTTCTAGAGCTGCGAAACGTCTCCAGGTCCTTCGGGGTGGGAGAAGCCAAGGTGGATGCGCTTCGAGGAGTTGACCTATCGGTAGAACCCGGCGGCTTCGTTGCTGTAATGGGGCCGAGCGGGTCGGGAAAGTCGACATTGCTGACTATTGCCGGCAGCCTCGAAGAGCCGACCAGGGGCGAGGTGCTTATTGATGGGGTCAGCTTGTCACGGCTCTCCCGGAACGAGAAGGCTCGACTCCGCCGCAGGACCATCGGTTACGTCTTCCAGGACTTCAACCTGCTAGCCGGGTTGACAGCGGTTGAAAACGTCTGCCTGCCTCTGGAGCTGGACGGAGTATCGGCGAAGCGCGCCCGGGCCATCGGGATGGATGCTCTCGAAGAGCTTGGCCTGGCGGATCGCTCTAATCACTATCCGGATCAGCTCTCAGGTGGGGAGCGCCAGCGCGTCTCGATCGCTCGTGCTGTAGTAGGGGAGCGGCGCTTGGTTCTGGCTGACGAACCTTCTGGCGCTTTGGACTCCGTCAACGGCGAGGCTGTGATGCGGATGATTCTAAGCGCATGTAAGACCGGTGTGGCAGCAGTGGTTGTCACCCACGACGCGCATCTGGCATCCTGGGCAGATCGTGTGGTGTTTTTGCGCGACGGGTGTGTAGTCGATCAAACAACGGCGCCTCCCAGCCCCGAATCCTTCCTTCAGCCGTTATCGGGGCTAGAGGACCCGTCTTCAGGCCTGTGACCATGAACTCCGCTAACCTTGCAACGCTCGCCAGGGTTGACGACGGGGGCGTGCCTGCTCGCCGCGCCATGATCCGGTGGGCATGGCGGCTCTTCAAGCGGGAGTGGCGTCAACAGCTTCTGATCCTGGCGCTCATCGCTGCTGCTGTGACAGCTACTATCATCGGCGCGACGGTGGCCACCGATACGCCCCCTCCAGCAAATAGCGGATTCGGCACTGCGCACTACCGAGCTGTTATGCCTGGTTCGGATCCGCGACTTCAGAGCGAGGTTGCGTCTCTGTCCAAGGAGTTCGGGCCAGTCGATGTGATAGAGAATGAGACTCTTTCGATACCGGGTTCAACTTCAACCTACCAATTGCGTTCCCAAAGCCCCAAAGGCCCTTTCGGCCAGCCGATGTTGACCCTGATATCAGGTCGGTATCCCCTGACTGGCGGGGAGGTCGCTTTGACCCCCGATCTTGCTAGGGCTCTGGACCTCCAGGTCGGCGAGCTCTGGAGACATGGCGGAGTCGTCCGCCGGGTAGTGGGCCTGGTTGAGAATCCACAGAACCTGCTCAACCAGTTCGCACTTGTCCTGCCCGGCCAGATCACCGCCCCGACGTCAGTGACTGTGCTCTTCGGCGCGAATGTGATCGCTGCACCTACGGTTGGGCTGGGCGGTAAAACCGCGTTGGGTGTCGCGCCCGACAGCCTTGTAGCCCCGGGGACCATTTCGGTCGCGGGCCTGGCGGTGCAGACTGCGTCGAGCGGCTCAGCTGGTGGCTTGGCAAACCCGGCGACTATCTCGATCACAGTCCTGGTTTTGGGCCTGCTTCTAATAGCGCTGGTCGCGGTTGGCGGCTTCACGGTGGTGGCACAGCGGCGGATGCGGGCATTCGGCATTCTCGAGTCGCTTGGAGCCACCGACAAAAATGTCAAGCTGGTGGTGAAGGCAGATGGGGTAATTGTGGGCCTTTTCGGGGCACTTGCCGGAGTGGTGCTGGCTCTGATCGGATGGTTTGCCTACCGGCCGATTTTGGAGTCTAGCTCTCATCATCTAATCGGAGTATTTGCCATGCCCTGGACGGTCGTTGTTGCTGGAATTGTCCTCGCCATTTCTGCCGCCTACTTTGCGGCCTCCCTGCCAGCCCGTTCTTTGACCCATGTGTCAATCGCAGCTTCGCTTTCGGGGAGGCCCGCCCCTCCCAGGCAGATCCATCGTTCGGCTGTTCCCGGACTTGCACTGCTTGCAGTTGCGTTCGTTGTGACATGGTATGCGGGGAAGCGGTTCAGCCCCGAGCTACTGATAATCGGACTCACAGCTCTTGTCGCTGCCGTTGTGCTCCTTTCGCCCATGTTTCTTGCCGCTCTTGGCAGGGCCGGCCGCGACGCCCCCGTCTCCATCCGCTTGGCCTTTCGCGATCTTGCGCGCTATCGGGCAAGGTCTGGATCGGTGCTTGCTGCAGTCAGCCTTGGAATATTGATATCGGTCATGATCTCTGGGATTGCTGCCGTCCGTTACTCCAACGTCTTGGACTACGTCGGGCCCAATCTTGCGCCGAACCAGCTAGTTCTTCGTGCGCCGCCCGTCCCTTCTGGGTCAGGAAATGGCATTCTCGCGAAGCCAGGCCTGGGTGCAGAAATCCCAACTTCGTCGAGCCGGGCGAAAGCTCTTTCCGAAACGGCAAGCTCTATTGCAAAGGCGGCTGGCATCAGTAGTGTCGTGGAGCTGGAAAGCGCCAACGCCACTTTGCAGCATGGCTCACCGGGGCGGAACTGGATGGGACCGATCTATGTCGCGACTCCTCAGCTGCTCGAGACATTCGGGATCAACCCCTCAGAGATCTCTTCAGGTGCGGATATCTTAACGATGCGGCCGGGGCTCTCCACCCTGTCCAAGATGCAGCTGGTCTATGGAAGCAACTTCTCCGGACTCGCTCCGCCCGGTTCGCATTCGGCCTTTTCGTGTCCCCAGAGCGACTGCCTCGCCAATCCCGTGATCGAAGATGTCAAGGGGCTTCCGTCGGGCACCTCGGCGCCCAATACGGTAATAACTCAAGCCGCTGTTAGAAAACTGGGCCTGAGCACAACGGTCTTTGGGTGGCTCATGCAGTCCACTCGCCCACTGACTAATGCCCAGATCAGCTCTGCCCAGCAGGCGGCGGTAGCGGCGGGCATGGTGATCGAGACCAGGAACGATTTGCCGACTTCCTCGACGATCATCAGCTGGGCGACGGCATTCGGAATTGCCCTTGCTATAGCGATACTGGCGATGTCGGTCGGTCTCCTCAGAAGCGAGACAGCCTCGGATCTGAGGATCTTGGCTGCGACCGGTGCCAGCAGTTTCATGCGGCGCAACATCACCGCAGCAACTGCAGGTGCGCTCGCGTTCCTCGGTGCCATTCTGGGCACGATAGCCGGTTACGTGGGGGTCATAGGCTGGTTCATGTCAAGCGCACAGGGCGGGGGGATCTCGTCTATCTCTAACGCGCCGGTTGAAAGCCTTGTCATGATTTTAGTCGCCATGCCTCTTCTCGCTACGCTGCTCGGTTGGCTTCTCGCCGGGCGCAACCAGCCCAACATGGCTCGCCAGCCCATTGAATGAGGTGGTCATCGTCAATAAGGCGAAATCGTTGGATCCGGAGACGTTCTGGCTCTGGCTTGCCGATCAAAAAAAAGGGTGTGGATGCTGTGAAC
>JAJZIP010000005.1 GCA_021810525.1 Actinomycetes bacterium
CGAGGGGATAACGGCCAAACGAACGCAACCAGTTGAGCTCGCTTTGGGTCCATAGACCGAATCGACTGATATCAGCTCTGAAGCGTTTGCCCCATGACCCTGACATTGAGATCAGAAGGGGTACCGGAAGCAGGATACCTGTCCAAGTGTGGATCTCGGCGATGACCGCACGCCGACCAACCAATGCCTCCACCTGCCCGAAGTAAAGCGGGAGCGCCGTTAGGATGAGAGCTGTGAAAAACGCTGCATTGACCCAGTGTGCTAGCCTCTCGACCCTGTCGAAGCGCAAGATCTCCCGCTGGTCTTTGTCACCGGTTTCAGATGGTTGGTGCATTCGCATTTCCGATCCACGCATCGACCGGATATCCATTCACTTCCCAAAAACCCAAAGTTGGCTTCTCTACCACTCGGATTTCTGAAAGCCATTTGAGTGATTTGTAGCCGTACATTGGTGCAACGTAAAGCCTCACGGGTCCACCGTGGGAAACCGATATCGGTCCATCGAGCATGCGGTATGCAACTATCACGTCGGACAAGCGTGCCTGGCTCAGAGTGAGGCTCTCGGTGTCCACTCCGTCATATGAGTCGAATTCGACAGCAGCCGCCTTGCCCGTTACGCCCACCAAGTCCAAGATCTCCCCTAGCCTCACCCCTTCCCAGTGAACTTCGGGCACTCTCCAGCCAGTGACACATTGAAAATCTTTCACCAGCTTCGTGCTTGGCATCGCCATCAACTGCTCCAAAGTCAGAGTCATCGGTCTGTCAACCAATCCCGAGACAGACAAACGGTATGCTTCCGGCTTGATGCTGGGGAAATTGCCCGTGATGCTGTATATCCGAAATCGATCACCCCCTGGCAGCAGCCCTCCCAAACCCGTGCCAATTGCTGAGCCGACCGCCCCTTGAACCCTTGAACCAAAGACAACTCCCAGAGCCCCGAGTCCTGCCATCCCAAGAAAGACTCTTCTCCCAATTCGAACGGTCTGGCCAGGGGTCCCCTCGTCCTGCGGCATAACTAGACCATAGCAGCTATGCGAATTTACAGGCTGTCATCACATGACCTCATTTGATAGGCTTGTCCCATGAGCGGTCCAATTACTCAGGCTGACGCCTTGCCTTCCCTCGAGATTCCCCCACCCCCTGACGGACCTGCCTTCGTGCTCTTTCGATCCAGGCACAGCGTGGTCGGAGGTACCGACGTAAAACGTACGCTGCCAAAGAGGCAGAGGAGAACCATCGGAGCCTGGTGTTTCGCCGACCATTTCGGTCCAGAAGACTTGGATGGCAAACCAGGGATGGAGGTGGGTCCTCATCCGCATATGGGGCTCCAAACCGCCACCTGGCTCCTGGCTGGAGAGCTTGTCCACAGAGACAGCCTAGGCTCTGAACAGCGAATTCGCCCTGGAGAGTTCAACTTGATGACAGCAGGGAGAGGGGTAGCGCACTCCGAAGAATCATCAACCGCCAAAAGCACTACATTGCACGGAATTCAACTATGGATTGCACAGCCAGATCGCACCCGTAACGAAGAGCCTCGATTCGAGCATCACGACGCGCTGCCGGAGGCTAACTTCGACAACGCTACGGCGACGGTTTTTTTGGGAAGCTTCGGCGGCGCCACCTCCAGCGCCAGAGCCGACACGCCGATCGTCGGAGTCGAAGCAACTTTGGGCATCGGATCGAGCATCTTGCAACTCAGAAAGGATTTCGAATACGGAATCATCGTCTTAAAAGGAATGGTGGCCTATCAAGGTCAGCCAGTCGAACCTGACATGCTCGCATACTTTGGCAGCGGCAGGGACGAGATCATGTTGACGGCCCACGAACCAAGCATATTCTTGCTGCTCGGAGGAGAGCCGTTCAAAGAGACTCCTTTCATGTGGTGGAACTTCATCGGACGCACGCACGCGGAGATAAATCAGGCATATCTCGACTGGCAATCCCGTTCTGAACGTTTCGGGAACGTGAATTCCAGGCTTGAAAGGATCGAGGCTCCATCGCCGCACTGGCTCTAAGGCGCGCATATTCTCCACTCTCAAATAGCAAGCAAACCGCGGCCTAGAGTCCCGCTACAGCTCTGACGGATGAGGCCCAAAGATACGTGCGTTCCCTAACAATCTCAAGCCCAAGCGGTACGTGGATGGTAAAGTATTGGAAATGAGTGAGGGCGAGTAGCTAACCGTCCTTTACGATGGGGCTTTTTGGCGCTGGACCACTCCTGCTCGATTCCCTGATTGATGCTTGACCTATCCAAGAGGTAAGCCTTACTAGCAAAGTTGATGCTTTGGTGCCCGAAGACAAAGATACACCGACGCCGCCTAAAGACGAGGTGATCGGAGAGGTCGAGCAGGACGTCTCGATGTTCGCCGCATTCAGGGTTTACGGCTTTGGCAGGATCTGGGCAAGCATACTCAGCGGGAATTCTGGCCGCTTCAGCCTGATAGTCGTCGCAGGGTGGGAAGCATACCGCCTCAGCCACTCAGCCTTTTGGTCAAGCATCATCGCGTTCTGCATCCTTATCCCAGTTGCGTTCGTCGGCCCCCTCGCAGGGGCGGCTGCAGATCGAATCAACAAGGCTACCCAGATGGCAATCGGTCAATCGGTGGCTATGACTTCGGCCTTTCTGGCTGCTCTTTTTCTTTATATCGGCCGCTTGAGCCTTCCTCTGCTCGTGTTGACGACGCTAGGCGTTGGAATAGGGAACGCGATCCAGAATCCTGCATGGTCTTCTCTCACACCAGCCGTGATCGGTGTGACGCGAATGGTGAACGGTGGTGCGATGATCCGTATCGCCCAACAAGGGTCCGAGTTTCTTGGTCCTGCGGTCGCTACACCTCTGTTGGTCAAACTGGGACCAGCACCCGTCTACCTTCTCTGCGCAGCCTGTTATGCTCTCGCAACCACGTTGTCGATAAGCCTCCGTAACCACATCCCCCACATCCCCTCAGTAAAAAAAGGGATCTACCATCCGCTCAAAGAGGCGCTGGTTTACGTCTCGACCAAACAGCGGATGGTCGGTGGCCTCTTGATCCTTGTAGGACTTCATTGCGGACTGACAATGGCCTACACTGGATTGCTACCGAAATTTGCGCAAACCAACCTTGGTGGCAACGGTGGTATTTACGGGGAACTGATGACGGCTATCGGCGTCGGTGCCATCCTTGGCGCGCTCCTGGTCATAGTTGGCGCCAGGCGGTTCGATCTCACATTCATGCTGGTTTTTACAGGGGTGATCAGTGGACTATCCCTAGTGGTACTCGGGATCTCGAAGGACATCCTTCTCGCCCTCTTCGGGGCCACCCTGGTGGGAGCCAGCCAATCGGCCTTCATGGCACTATACCTTGCTCTGCTACAGGGCACTACTGCGAGAGAGTTCCGAGGCAGAGTGGCTGCCTTCTCAAATATCCTCGTTGGATCGACCATGTCCACATTTGCCCTTCTCTGGGGCGCTCTCACAGATAGCTTTCCGGTTCTATGGGTATTGGCGGTCCCGGGCGTTATTTTCGTCATCAGTCTTGGAATCATGATTTTACTGACACCATGGCTCAGGCCTCCGAAGATGACCCGGTCACCGCTTCTGTCGACTTCCAACGCCTGACGCTACCTGCCACCGATATCGAATGGCTGCTCTGAAATTCGGACACAGGTTTATGACGATCCCTATGGCATCAAACGGAGTTCAACCAGCGCCCTAAGATAGTCCCGTCAGCTGGCCCCGTTCGAGATAACCGGCTGCAGGATTCGCGGCAGCCTTAGCCTTCGATGGCTACTGCAATTCCCGCACAGACCCCTAGAAAAAGTGTCTTCAACACGACTGCGGAGACCAACCCAAGGGTTGGTCTCCGCACGTCAATCCTCCACTCCGAAAAAGCAGAGGGCCGAGAAGGCCTGACTTCCCTAACCCGCAGGAGGAAGATCCGCGAGTGTGTAGGAGGAGGACAGCACCGATGAAGATATCGGCTTAGACAGAAGGTGGAAGCTCTCTAGAGCCGCAAGTCCACTGGTCCACTGGCTATCGGTCATCTGGGCATCATTGGCCCACTTGTAGCTCGTGATCGCACTCTGAAGAAGAGACGGGCTCAGCTTAGGGAACGTCGGCTGCAGAGCAGAGGTGGCACCACTCGGGTTACTGATGAGGTAGTTGTCCGCCTGAGCAATGGCAGCACAAACACTCTTGACGATCTTCGGGTTTGATGCGATGTACGACTTCGCGGCCAAGATCCCTTCCCAAGGAACAGCAGCAAGAGATGAGATCTCCGTGGTGTCGAAGACAACTTTTCCTGCACCAACTGCCTGAGCTGAAGCTGGGATCGGCTGGGTATCAAATATAGCCTGAACCTCGTTGTGCTGAAGAGCTGTGACAAGTGCGGCGGAGCTGTTGACTGCAAATATCGTCAGCGAACTCGTTGAAATTCCGTAGTGCTCGAGAAGTCCATTCAGCATGATTCCGGGGGCTGCGGACGCACCGCCGACTACCGCCACCTTGTCGCCCTTGAGCGCCGACAGCACCTGCTGAGGAGTGCTCGAGGAACTCAAATGGGCTGAAGCCGCAAGCTGGTTGGTCACGGCCATGGCCCACTCAGGCCCGTTATACTCCATGCACGCCATCTGCAATGGAATCCCCTTTGAGACAGCGGTAAGAAGCGAGACTGCGTTGACGGAAGTGAACTGAACGCTATTCGACACCAGTGCCGAGTTGACGATCACGTCACCTGCCAACACAACGATCTTGGGGTTAAGTCCCTGCTTCTTGAAGTAGCCATTTACTTTGGCAAGATATACCGGGGACTGAACCGGCTCAGCAACGGGAAGCGCAATTGTAATATTGGTTAGAGGTGCCGCAGCAGTCGTCGTCGTTGCACTCTTGCCAGCCGTGGTGGCTGTTGCAGATGTGTTCGAACTCGATCCACATGCAGCGAGCACCGTCCCAGCTACCAAAAGGACAGCCACTGCTGCCTTCTTATTAGAAAACATAAATTTCCCCCTGATTGGAAAATGCAACTTAGCCACACGGCTATCAAATTGCATTCCGCTTTTATAGCACAATGAACCAGACTAAATCGGTTCATAGTCGCGAATTCCTTCTGTATTCTAAACAAATTTTCAGCCATACAAGAGGCTGTCCATGTTGGAATATCAATGGGAATCGGGAAATATCGCAGCTCAGATCAGGTAAAAGAATGTTTGCGAAACATTCCGGCAAAAAAGATCGGCAACAACTGAAGTAGGATGACCGAAAGGATATACCGTATAAATGGGGTATGACAGACGCCACAGTCTGACCAAGTTTGAGTAAAAAAGTAGGGAGGCTGATCCTTTGCTGGAATTTCGAAACGTAACAAAGCGCTTCGAGACACCGGGGGGCCAGGAAGTAAATGTTCTCCAAGATGTGTCGTTTACCGTTGACGATGATGAGTTTTGTGTAGTAGTGGGTCCGAGCGGTTGCGGGAAAAGCACACTTTTGAACCTTGCCTTGGGCCTGGTACCTGTTTCGGAAGGGCAGATAATTCACAACGGCAAAGTCGTGGAGTCGATCGTCTCAAGTGATGTCGGCTATATAACCCAAGATGCCAATCTGCTCCCTTGGTCTACGGTGCTGGACAACATAATGTCTCCTCTTGAAATAAGAGGAGTGCCGAAGGCCGAACGCAGAGCCCAGGCCATGGAGTGGGCTGAGGCAGTAGGTTTGGGGAAGTTCGTTGATTTCTACCCCGGCCAGCTATCCGGAGGAATGCAAAAGCGCTGCTCCATTGCGAGGACCATGGCCTACGACCCTGCCATGATCTACATGGACGAGCCATTCGGTCCACTCGATGCAATTACGAGAACAGTTCTGCAGGAGACGCTTTTGAACCTTTGGCAGACGAGGCGAAAGACCATCCTGTTCATAACCCACGATCTGGTAGAGGCCATAGCTCTCGGTGACACCGTCATCGTCATCAACGGCCAGCCGGGTAGCGTCAAAGCTCGAATTCCTATACCATTGTCCAGACCGCGAGAGATCCGCCACCTCGCTGCCGATACGGAGTTCGTCGAGCTGCACACCAAGATCTGGTCTTATCTGGAGCCTGGAGTCGAGAGCATAGCTTAGCCAACCGAAGCGCAGACCATCCACGAGACTGTGAAAGGTGCGGTTGTAATTAATCCCTTGCAAAAGTAGCATTGCATCTCAGAGGGATCGTTTGTTGGTACATGAAAAGAGATTGGGCTCTTTCAAGGAGTAGTATCGCGAGTGAGAGTCCGCTGTATGTAGCAGTATATTGACAACAGAGTAACCACGTCCGGGGGGAACTAAGCAATGAGTGCGCGCATTGAGTCACGATCGACAGCCGTTGCAGTCGATGGAGAGATTGTTGCACCAAAGACTTCCAGCAGGGCAAGTCGCGACCGAAACTGGAGGCTCAAAGTTTCCATAGGCCAGGTCGTGGCAATCCTGGCGATCTTGGCCATTTGGCAAGGAATCAGCGGAGCTGTGATCCCCGCCTATCTGATCAGTTCTCCAATATCGGTCATCAGTGATACCATCACGCTGCTTCAAACGCACACAATGTGGACAGACATCTGGGTCACCGCGCAGGAGCTGATTCTCGGATACGCAATAGGAGTGGTCTTTGGAATACTGGTAGGAATTTTGATGGGTTCGGTCAAGTTCCTCTCAGGTGTCTTCGAGCCGATCATCGCCGGTATAAATGGAATTCCAAAGATTGCCCTCGCCCCGTTGTTCCTGCTCTGGTTCGGTCTGGGAATCTGGTCAAAGGTAGCTCAGGCAAGCATGATCGTATTCTTCGTCATGTACTACAACGTGTACATGGGAATGCTCAGCATCTCACCGATGCTTGTGAAGCTCTTTCAGGTGATGGGAGCAAAGCGCGGCTATGTCGCCAGAAAGGTTGTCCTGCCATCGCTGTCGATCCCAATCTTTGCCGGCCTCAAAGCCTGCGTTCCTTTTGCAATGATCGGGGTAATCGTCGGTGAGTTCATCGCCGCAGACAAAGGCGTTGGCTACTTTGTCCTCCAGGCAACACAGCAGTTCGACTCAGCGGGCCTATTCTCTGGAATCATCATCATGGTTGCAATGGTGCTGGTCGGAATGAGAATAGTCACGTTCTGCCAGAATAGAGTCCTCTTCTGGCAGAAGCAGGATCACGGCAGATAGTAGTATTACTTTATTTTCCTGGTCAGGGTGTGCTGCACATTCGATAGACCTGTAGATTCTTGTGGTCCAATCTGGCACGTCGTGCAACCGTCATTGAAGCCCAATTGGATCACTGTGAGAGAAACAGCGAAATTACGGCCAGGGGTGAGCAGCCAATATCTATCAAGCTGCTTCGGTGATGCGCAACGGCCAGGTTCGGCCCATCGCATTTACCCTTTGTGATTTGATCTCAAAAAGGAGAGCCAGAGTGAAAATTGAAAAGCTGACCGTTCCCGTCGAACACCGCCCACAGATGGAATGGGGTAGCGACGCAATCACGGAGGTACTGAGCCAGCTGGACCTTCCCTTCATAAGCCTCACCCCAGGCGCGAGCTACAGGGGCGTGCATGATAGCCTCGTGAACTATCTTGGCAACGCCAAGCCTGAGATGATCCTCTGCCTGCATGAAGAGAATGCCGTCGCGGTGGCGCAGGGGTACGCCAAAGTTACCGGAAAGCCCATAGCCGTTGCCGTGCATTCCAACGTCGGGCTGATGCATGCAACGATGGCAATCTTCAACGCATATTGCGACCGCATGCCAATGGTAATTCTGGGGGCTACAGGACCTCTCGATGCGACCGAGAGACGGCCGTGGATCGACTGGATCCACACCGCAACAGATCAGGCTGCGCTGATTCGCAACTACATCAAGTGGGACGACCAGCCCGGGTCCGTTACTGCTGCGGTCGAATCGTTGGCCAGAGCAAATCAGGTGACGCGATCCTACCCTTGCGCTCCGACCTATGTTTGTCTGGATGCAGGGATCCAGGAGCAAAGGCTCTCCGAGCCGGTCCAAATGCCAAACCTAGCGAGATATCTGCCTCCAACTTCACCTGCGCCGCCGTCACAGGTAGTGGACGAAACCTGGAAGCTTCTCAAGGAAGCGAGAAGACCGCTGATTCTTATGGGCAGAGTATCCCGAACGAGGAAATCATGGGACGACAGGATCAGATTGGTGGAGGCCCTTGGAGCCTGCGTCTTGACCGACCTCAAGGTCGGCGCTGTCTTCCCCACCAAGCACCCTCTCCAACCAGCATGGCCCGGAGCCAGAATCACCGCAGCAGGTAGGTCACTCATTCGCGATGCAGATGTAATCCTCAGCCTCGATTGGGTCGATCTCGGTGGTACTCTTCAGACCGCGGACTCAGGAGACACCCAGACCGTCATCTCATGCACAAACGACCAAGCGCTCCACAACGGGTGGAGCAAGGATCACTACGTACTCCCCAAAGTGGATCTCTCGATCTGCGCCGACCCCAACTCATTGGTAGACGCTCTTCTGGTAAAAGCAGAGGGTGAAGCGCCTCTATCAAGGGGAAACTGGCCGCCAAAGTTCGAGACGGCCGAGTCCGCGACCATCGAGAGGGACGGAGAGCAGCTGCTGATGTCTGAGCTGGCGACTTCAATGCAGAATGCACTGGTTGGCCGCAAAGTCACCTGGACCGGCCTACCCCTTGGTTGGTCGAGAGAAGAGCTGGATTTCAACGACCCCCTCGACTATTTGGGACGTGATGGAGGAGGCGGCGTCGGGGCAGGGCCCGGCATTGCCGTGGGTGCGGCCCTGGCGCTTGCAGGAACTGATCGTATACCGGTTGCCGTTATCGGCGACGGGGACTATCTGATGGCCTCCTCAGCCTTATGGACCGCCGCACATCACAAACTTCCACTTCTAGTGGTGGTTGCGAACAACAGGGCATACTACAACGACGAAGTACACCAGCAAAGAGTCGCCATCACCCGAGGACGACCGGTCGAAAACCGATGGGTCGGTCAGCATCTGAGGGATCCTGACCCCGACCTGGCCACAATCGCACGGGGACACGGGCTGAAGGGCTTCGGTCCGATTCGTACTACGGTCGAACTTGAGAAGGCCTTGGCAGAGGCTCTTTCTGAAGTCGACTTAGGGAACGCTGCGCTCATCGACGTCTGGATCAGCCCAAGAGGCTACGAAGGCGCACCACCTGAAATGTCCAATCAGGGTCGTGGTTAGCTTTCGGCTGCTCGCAAACCATACTTCGGCAATGGTCGATACCTTCGAACTGCGATGTAGGCCATTCGAGGGACGACGGAGGTGGTTGACAGCAAGCCGTGACGAGACCGTCTTGTTATAATTTGGATGCCACATTCTAGTTCTAGCGACTTTCTCAAGTCGCCTAGGGAGAGAAAGGACCTTTCTTTGAGTCAGAATGACACGAATGCCACTGAAGATAGCGGAGCCCCAATTGAGATCATCAGCAACCGGCTCAAAGGTAAGGTGGCAATAGTCACCGGTGCCGGCCACGGTATCGGGCTAGCCTACGCAGCACGCCTGGCAGCCGAAGGCGCTGGGGTAGTCATAGCGGAACTTGACGCCGAAGCTGGGGAAAAGGCAGAAGCCGAGCTCAAGAACAAAGGACATTCAGCGCTCGCCGTCGCCACGAACGTCACAGATCTGGGGAGTCTTGATGAGATGGCGAAGAAGACCCTCGACGCCTTTGGCCGTATCGACATCCTAGTGAACAACGCGGCGATCTTCTCCACAATCCCAATGTCGCGCTCGCCTTTCGACGAGATCGAGATCGAAGAATGGGACGCCATGATGGCTGTCAATGTCAAGGGCGCATGGCTGGCAAGTCGTGCAGTGTCGCCGACCATGAAGAAGCAGATGGCTGGCAAGATCATCAACATAAGCTCCGGAACAGCTCTCAAGGGCTCCGCCAGCAGGATACACTACGTGACCAGCAAGGCTGCGATACTTGGCTTCACTCGGACTCTGGCGAGGGAGCTGGGTCCCTACAACATCAACGTCAACTGCGTCGCCCCCGGAAATACTCTCAGTGAGATTAATCCCGATGAATCGACCCTCTCGTTCAGAAACGCGGGAGCCAACGACCGGGCTCTCAAGCGAACGGAGAAACCGACTGACCTTGTCGGAGCAGTTGCCTTCTTTGCCTCGCCAGACAGTGATTTCATAACGGGACAAACCCTCGTGGTTGACGGTGGGTCATTCATGCACTGATTGGCAATCAAGACTTTGGAGTGTGATTAGATGTCGGACCAGTATGTCCTAGAACCACTCGTAGTCGGGAGATTTCCAGCATTTCCGCTGGCCAAATTCCTTTACGGCCTCGACTCGAGTGAAAAAATAGAGGCTCCATGCATCTCCTGGCTTGCCCGGAGCACAACGACAAATTCACTCGTCTTGATCGATACGGGTCCAGCAGTTCCAACCGAAGAGACATCGCAATTTCATGTAGGCCTTGACGTGAGAGGCGAGCACAGGATCGACCGCGTGCTCGTCTCTCACGGTATCGATCCGACAGAGATCACCCATGTGGTCTTCACGCATCTGCATTTCGATCACTGCTCATATGCGGAGCATCTGCCAAATGCAAGGGTGCTAGTTCAACGGTCGGAACTTCGTTACGCGGTCTCCCCCGAGCCCGAACACCAGACCGGTTATGAAACCGGCTTCAGAAATGTCATTCCGAGTTGGATGAAGGCGTTCGACAAGATTCAAGCAATCGAGGGTGACACGGAGGTGGCGCCTGGGTTCCAAATCCTGGCACTGCCTGGACATACCCCCGGCTCCTCCGGCGCGATCTTCGACACCAAGGTTGGAAGGCATGCAATTGTAGGAGACCTGGTCAACCAAGTGGAGAACTGGGAGGGAAATGGCGGCAATCATATTCCCCCAACACTCAACTGCGGCATAGAACAATGCCACAAATCCTTCAAACGACTCGAAAAGGAG
This sequence comes from Actinomycetes bacterium, assembly GCA_021810525.1. GTDB lineage: Bacteria > Actinomycetota > Acidimicrobiia > Acidimicrobiales > Acidimicrobiaceae > SCQM01. The sequence continues at coordinate 10,929 of JAJZIP010000005.1, forward strand.
GCAGATGTGGTCTTAGCCTCCCACGACTATCGCATGTTCGACTCGTCAAGATATGGTCTTTAGCAATTCCAAGACAGCTGGGACGATGAAGCCGGTCGGCGCCGGTCGATGCCGATCAGCCAACCGACCAAGTCACCCGCTCCTCTTCGCTGTCGTCTTCAAGACTCGCCTGAAAAGCCGCTCGCACGACATCATCACCGGTGACCGCTTCACCCTTTAGCTCCATGCGAATCCTGCCATGACCGCAAACAAGTATTCGGTCGCAGATGTGTGCGAGATCTTCATATTCGATTGACGAAATCAGAATCGCAGCTCCTGATGCCGCCCTCTCGGCCAATAGCCTGAAAACCTCCCTCTTGGACAGAACATCTACACCTTCAGTAGGCTCATGGAGCAGTACAACCTCAGGGCTGAGCGCCATCCACTTGCCGACCACTACCTTCTGCTGATTGCCACCGCTGAGGGCGCCAAGCCGAGTTTCCAGGCTTACTGGGGTGACACCGAAGGCCTGAGCGACCCGCTGGGCATCATTGCTTTCCTCCCGACTTCGCAAGAGGCCACCCTTGATGAACTGCCGGAGCTTTGGCTGGGTTATGTTCTCGCGTATGCTCAGATCGGTCACGATCGAATTGTTGGCGCGGTCACCAGGAACCAAAACCATCCCGCGCGAGATATGATCGGAGATAGGCGTGCGGGAGAGATCCACTTCCACGCCCCTCCGAACAAGTTTCCCTGTCGCTCCACGCTGCGAATCGAAGAGCAGGTAGGGCAGTTCCTCGAAGCCGGCACCCTGGAGCCCGGTGACGCCCACGATCTCCCCAGGGTACAACGAAAAACTCATGTTCGAGACCCTTGGGCCGGAAAGATCTTCGACCTCGAGCACGGCGTTGGGGTCTCTCAGGGCGTTCTTCCTAGCGGGATAAAAGGACCCTATCCTGGATCCCACCAGCGCCTCGACAATTTCTTCATTGCTCACCTCAGAAGAATTGAACGTTGCCACTATCTGCCCATTTCGCAGCACGCTCACTCGGTCCGCAATCTCTCTGAGCTCTTGTGGCCTATGTCCGATGAAAAGAACGCCCAGCCCTTCACGACCGGCAAGCTCCCTCAACCAGGTGCCCAGACCTGTCGCCTCTTCGCGACCCATGGCTGCGGTCGGCTCATCCAGTATCACAGTCGTCAATGCCTCGCCGGAGCGGCAATAAAGCGCCCTGATTATTGCAAGCTTCGCCTTTACCGCCACCGACAGTGTCTTTGCATCAGCATCAAGGTCAACAAAAACATTATGCCGGTTCAGCTCCTCTCGGATCGAACGCCTCTCCTCTTTCCATCGAATCTTCCAAACCGGGCCGAGCGAGTACCCCCTTCCAAGACACATGTTGTCAAGTACCGACATTCCTGCTATGAAGCCGTTATCCTGATGAACAAACCTGACGCCCGCTTGACGGATCTCATGCGGGTTGATCGGCAGAGAGAGCCGATTCCCCGACACAAATATTTCAGAGCCTTCATCGGCACTATGATAGCCAGCCAATATCTTTACGATGGTTGACTTTCCCGACCCATTTGCACCTGCTAGAGCGTGGATCTCGCCAGGCATCACCGAGAGGTTCACCCCGGAGAGGACGGGACGACCAGTCATGAAAGACTTGGAAGCATTTCGAATTTCCAACTTTGGAGAGAGATTTCCAACTTCACTCTTAGCTCCGTCGAAATTGCTCACCTCAAAACTCCTTTCACAATGATCAACCCGTCGAGTGTCTTGCCCTTCAGCTCAAGACGTCCGTCTTAGCTCCCGCTCCAGAGCTTGTAGAAGACGCTTGACAGCGCAGTGGTTGATCCGGTGTACCATGCGCCTGTGTCAAATTCAGTGCTGTTGAGCGTAACTGATCCAATATTTGCGCTGGTAAAGACCCTGACGCTGGGCTGCGCCTCTTTGACAAGAGAAGAGGTTGGAACGCCGCTCAAGTACCTCAATGTCTCATCCGCTGCCAGGAAACCCATCTGGGGGAGGTCCTGACCTACGTCACAGACCACAACCTGACCTTGCGAGAGGTTCGTCATCTGTTGCAGACTCCCGTTGACAGTGACCACCTTGACACTGCTTGCCTTGCCAGCCTGAATGATCGCAGGATCCGTGTACGCGGCCATAGGATCGAAGACTGGAACGACGTAGTTGATATCAGGATGAAGCGAGAGTTGCGCTGAAACTGTGGGTCCGAGATCTGAAGCCCAGTTGGTTATCTGCACTGCTTGAGTGTCCACGGTGCACTTTGAACAAAGCTGCTTCAAAGTCGACTCGAAGTTTGACTCTTCATATTGACCTCCCAGAATTCCCGGGGAGCCAATGAAAAGAACGTGAGCATTCCCGTTTGAATCCTTGACAATGAAGTCTGCCGCCAGAGCACCAGACAACGGGTCAGGTGGGCCGGCATTGGCTGCCAGCCCAGTCAAGTGAGGATCAATTCCGCTGGCGTCCGAGGAATTTGGCACTGGAACGTCCAAAGCAGATATGACAGGCACATGTGCTGCGTTCGCAGCCTGTACCCCGGAAGTAAACGACTGAGGATCTCCACCGTCAGCAATTATGGCAGCCGCATGTTGTGACAGTCCCTGCTGGATGCAGCTGCCCATATTGACCGAAACACCCTTTGCATCACAAGTGAGGACCTTTACGTTCTCGTGAGTGAGAGCGGTCTCGATATTCTTTGCCACAATTGAAACAGCCGGATTTGCCGAACTCTGCTCCACCAGCCATACCAGCTTTCCGCTGGCCTTGGAGGCATCGAAAGCAGGGCCAGGAGCGGTCACCGGCCCGGCCGAACTGTACTTGGCCAGCGCCGCACTTGCCTGGGAAACCCCTGCAGCCGAGTTGCCTGCAGAACTGCTACCGCTCGACGCACTTGGCGATTTAGTGGTCGAAGATGATGACGACGCCGTTGAACTACTTGAACCACATGCAGCTAGCAGCAGTGCCAAAACACCGCTCGCAATAGCCACCGAACCGCCGCGAAGCGAAAACCCAGATCTTTCTGGCCAAATTATCATGCCGAACTACCCTTTCTGACTCTTAACCCCAAGAGTTCCGATAAACCTGACAATGCTACGGTGATTACAAGCGCTCCCCCATAAAACGCATCGTCAATCCAACTGCCCACCCCGAGCAGCTGAATCCCCACAACTCCAGTTGCCAAGAAATAGAGAGCCACAAGGCTCCCAAATGCATTGACACGGCCTGGAGTAAAAATCAGTGAACCCAAAAACGTTGCAGCGAATGCCGGAAGCAGCAAGGGCTGGAACGAGGACGGATCCGCGCCACCAGCAACCCCGATCGATACGATTCCCGCCAGGCCTGCGATGAAAGAGCCCAGCACAAATCCAAGGAGCCGTAACCGCGAAACCTCAATCCCGGAAAGCCGCGCCACCTCACGGTTGAATCCGAGAAATAGCATCCATCGGCCAGCAGGCGTGTGTCGGAATAGGTACCAGAGTATGATCGCGACCGCGACCGCATAGTAAAACGCATAGCTGATCCCCATGATCTGGTAATTCATCGCGTTCTGAAACGCCAGCGAGATTCCGCTTACCGTCAATGAATGGGAGACCTCCGTCGTGACACCAAGAACAAGCGTCCCCATGCCTAGAGTCACGATAATTCCTCTGACTCTCAGATAGACCGTTATCAATCCGCTCACCAAGCCGGTCACTAAGGCTGCGCCAAGGGCCACGGCCAATGAGACTGCGACACCATAGTGATCCGAACCGTTCATTCGACCGAAAATGGTCGCCGACAGCGCCATGACCGACGCGATCGAGAGATCAACCTCTCCTACTGCCAGCGTCGGCACCACGGCAAGAGCAAGGATTACCAGATCAGCTTGAGAGCTGGCGATCTCTTTAAAGTTGCTCGTAGTGAAGAAGGATGAGGTTTCGATGGCAGCAAAGATGGCTATCTCGACGAACCAAGCGATGACAATCCCGTACTTGGCTACCACTCCGCGCTTGCGCCGCTGTTGAAACAGCTCCGACCGTGACGCCGTCGAGATGGTCCCCCTGGATTCGGATTGATCTGAAACCGGCTCTTCAACTGAACCTACCTCGGTCACAAGTCACTCCCCTCTAAAGCGATACCGAGCCATCGGCGCCAAGTAAATTGGTGCCGATAGTAAACCCACCAGAAAAACACAACCGCAAAAATTGCCGCCAATGACGTTGAAGACGTGATTAATCGAATCCCCTGGAAAAGCCCACAATCTGTCATTAACCTCCCGAAACAGAAAGTGGACTCGATACTCGATCACACCTCGGAAACGTCAATGAATAATTGCTACGGCTCAATCTCCTTGAAAGCCCCCATGATATCCGAACCGGTTGCAAGCCACGTGTCACGTTGTCCAGCTATGTAGTGCAGTGCATCGCTTAGGTAACCGATTCTGTGTGCCTGGCCTGCCAGAAAGGGGTGCACCGGAATCGCCATGACCCTTCCTCTATTCTGCTTGATGCTCTCGCCCCTGAGTTGTTCGTACTGATCCAAAAGACGCTGATGGTACTCCGGTCCAGTCAAACGTTGGCGCAGGATCAGCTCCATGTCGTTCATTTCAATACTGTAAGGAATACTGAGGATTCGTCCGTCAGCTGCATCCATCCAGAATGGAAGGTCGTCGGCAACCCAGTCGCACACATATTCGACACCAGACCGCTTGAGAATATCGAGGGTATTGTGCGATTCGGATAAACCCGGGCCGAGCCATCCGCGCGGCCTTGCACCTGACCCAGCTTCGATTCGATCAAGTACTTTGCCCACAAGTTCCGCCTCATCGGCCTCGTCCATACCCTGAAGCCTGATCGAGTTGTTGGTCCCGTGTCCGATCCACTCCCAACTCCTCTTGTTTCCCTCTTCAATCAGACGAGGATACTCATCGCAAACCTCGCTATTGAGAGTCGCAGAAATCTTGATGCCAACTTCGTCGAAGCATTCGAACAGCCGCCAAATTCCTGCTCTGACACCGTAATCACGCCAGCTGTGGTTGAGAACGTCCGGCTGCACCACAGCGGCGCGATCGTTGACGGTGGCGCCTTGCCGGTCGTATGGGTAATACTCGACGTTGGGTATGACCCACACTGCAACTCCAGCCCCACCCGGCCACATGAACTCCGGACGGTCGACGATCGGCTGGTAATTATACCTGAGGCCTGGTGAACGAGAGTTGGAATCTCCCGTGCTCATTCTGAGACTCGCTTCCCGCTGCGGTACTTGGCGATCTGGGCACAAGCTTCGTCAACGCTCGCGACACTCGCGTACTTCATCGAAAGCTCGAACATTGAAACAGCATGCGAAAAGTAAGATCTATCCCAAACTGCATCTTCGAGCAGAATCGTCTCGAAACCGAGAGAGTGCGAGTCTACGGCGCTAGCGCGTATGCAGCCCGAGGTAGTGCACCCTGCCATGAGGACTGTGTCGACAGACGCCTTTCGAAGAAGAATGTCAAGAGGCGTCCTGAAAAAGCCACTTGCCTTGGTCTTCTTGACTATCGGTTCGCCCTCGCGCGGCGCGATCATTCCCGGTATCTCAAACGCCTCATTGTCTTTGAGTGATACTGGACTTCGCATCCTAGTAGTGGCTCCGTAGACATCCCGTAAGCTGCCGTCGGCGCAGACATATACGACCGGCAGGTCTGCTCCCCTGAAATAATCCAACGCGACAGCGATCTTCTCAAGCCCATCCCAGCCAGGCTTCCCACAGGCGGTGGGGTATTCATCCATGGCCTTTAGGACGTCGACAGGTTCATGCCCAATAAACGACCACAGCGCGTCGATTATGACTAGGGCAGGTTTTCCATTCCATCTTGTGCTCGTGCCGAATCCAGCCTTGCGATAAATCTCACGTTCCGACTCTGGAACCACGTCTTCCCAGCCAGCCATGCCTTTACCCCCAAACGCAAAACCTTCCGTCGCCTCAATCCCTATTGCCTAGTTGAGGTCGACCTGTGCTTCCAATTGGCCTGTATGGCAAAGCGTAGTCAAATAGCCTCGAATCTCCGGCACCCAACAAAAGTGCCAACCCGGCTCAAACGCTCGACTGTGCCCGGCTCCCCAAGCCATTACCGACGCATCGCACATATCCCCAAATAGATTATAGATTTCATCAAACAACCAGTTCAACGCGCTTTGACGACATAGATTGATCATTGAGTTTTGTGCCGGGAGAGAACTTCCCTCAAGATACATGTACCAGCCAGAAATTGGAAATATGATGGTCTGGTGGCGCAGAAATGGCTTCTTGCAACGGACCCTGATATGGCGCAATCATGGACGTCGTCACAGCTGCATGAGTGACTACCCTTTTTCCGAGAGACAGCTGCTCGAATTCATGATGGGCATGCGTTGCGGGGTCGCTCTTTATCTAAAAACGGGCGAGGTGGGCTTCTGCAACTCTACAGCCGAGAGGATCGGGCGTAGTTTCCGGACAAGGCCAAGGGCTTTTACTCGCCAATTGCCACCGTCAGATCATCGATATTTTCGGCTCTGTTCTCAGCCGGGCACAGGATCCGTTGACTGGTAGTAACAACTGCGGCTCCTGTCGCCAACCAGCTTTTGGGAGTCAGAGATCCCACCGGCAAGGTTAGCTGGATCTTGCTTTACGCTACCCCTTGCCTTGACGACGAAGGCACTGCTTGGCTGTCTCAGTGACCTTTGGGGAGATCCTCTTGCCGCAACTCGACGAGCTAAAGCCTCTGTTTCGGCCCACAAGGACAGACCGTTGCATGACGGCGCCAAAGTTGGCCTTTGGACTTGGAATTTCCGAACTGGTTAGTTCAGCCCCCCAGAGGCTTCTCAGTGGTGACAGGAACTGGCCGAGTCAGATCGATCGAAGGCTGGTCTTCCTCAGTCGTTGAGGAAGACCGTCTCAAGTTCCTACTTCAATTCGACCTTTTAGAGGCTGGCGTCCCCAAGGTCGAGTTTGCATACAAGTCGCTTATGGGGAATGGTACTCAACAGCTATTTTTCGTCCGCGTCGCCGCCACCGAGTTCTCGTTCGAGCAAGAGACAACGATAGAAGGTTCGGTCATCGACATTACAGCGCTTCTGCCAGGAACAATTGAGGTCGGTGAGTTCGTTGACTCTATGACCGACGGCTACATAGCCATCGACCGCAACTGGTGCATCTCGTTCGCGAACAAGCAGGCCGAGAGACTGCTAAATCTCTCGCATATCGACATCGTAGGTATTGGCCTGTGGGACCAGTTCATAACAGCCTTCGAGACGGAGAACGCCAGACAGCTGGAACTCGCAATGTCAGCCAAACATGTCAGCTTCGACTTCATAGCCAGAGATAGTCGAGCATGCTCCGAGATAAGAGCTCATCCGCTTCCAAACGGTGTAGCGGTCTATTTTAGAGATATCACCCGCCAGCACAACTTCACGGAGGAGCGAGAAAGACTTCTTGCGCTCCCAGAACAGACAAAGGAACGGCTCTCATACGCGGCCTTGCACGACGCGCTAACAAATCTCCCCAGCCGGGCAACCCTTCTGTCGTGGATTGACGACTCGCTAAGGGACCTGCCGAGATTCCAGAACTCGGCTTCTAATGATAGATCTTGACCGTTTCAAAAAAGTCAATGACACTCATCGACACGCTAAGGGCGACCGCGTATTCATCCAGATATCACACAAGCTGAGAGACGTTGTCGACTATCCTGCCACAGTGGCAAGGCTCCAGCGGAGACGAGTTCGTCGTAGCGCTGCGCACACGCACCGTCGCAGATGCTTAACAAATCGCAAAGGACATTCTTTCAGAGCTGACCAAACTCATAAAGGTCAGCGAACGCCCCTTGATGGTTACAGCAATCATCGGAATCTGGATATTAAGATTGCCATCGATGACTTCGGCAGAGGCTACTCCTCCCTTTCACACCTGGTGGATTACCTAATCGATCTAATCATCCTGGACCACTCAACGGTCGACGAGGTCGTGACAGCCCCCGGGTCCGCGCTTGTTCTCGCCCTCATCAACCTCGCGCATGCAATCAACGCAAAGGTTTGCGCCAGCGGAATCGAGACAGAGCTGCAGCTACGGAATCTCATTGATCTAGGCGTGGATTTGACGTCTGGATACTGTCTCGGCAACCCGCAGCCAATCGAACAGCTGTCTGAGTCGATCCAGCGAAAAAGGCAAGGTCTCGACCTACTGGACGCAAGGACCCAGTCGATATCACAAACTGAACACGCGCTAGGGTGACATTTTCACGATAGTCGAGCCTAAAATAGCAGCTTCTCTCAACTCTGGCTACTTTGAAAGACCGAATCCTTTGAGCACTCTACGCGTCAGAGCCATCTGTTTCGAATAGACTTTTCGGCGCACGGCCCTCTTAGCATAAGCAGATGGTCCTTCAGAAACCGCCCTGAAGTTGTTGGACATACGTGCTGCCCTGTAAAGTTGACTGGTCAGACTTGCCCTGCGAGCCATTCTTCCCTCCTCATCCTAAGTACAGTTCTACACCTTTTCTCAGCGCGAGCCGAAGATTCCATGGGTAAAGTTCCTCTGGGGAGCGGCTTCGGCATCACGACGAAAGGCATTCCCAAAAGAGTGCCTCGCTGTATTTGTCGGACACCAAGCGCTGATCACGCGATTTCCCGTCATCAACAATCATCTAGCAATGTGACTTTTCTGGAAGCGCCGAATGCGGTGCACCCGAATCTATACCCGAAAAGGCTTAAAAACTCTAGGGTGACATAGATTATGGTCGAATTGCAGCCATAATTTATATCGGAGCGAAATTATACCTCAACAATCCACCCAATTACATAAAGTGAGCTACATGGTGAAGATTAATTGGTTAGCATGAATCCGGTGGGCGCATTAGAAAATAATGGATTGGATAAAGCCTCTTTCAAGCCGTCTGAGCTTGATTTGATCGCTGCCTCCCTCCGCCTGGACACTTCAGATATAGAGAGTTCTCTCACCGCGTTAGCTGAACTGCTTCGATCCATCTCTCCGACCGGAGTAAAGGTCAGGAAGCGCAAGAAGGCACTGTTTTCAAAAGAGACAGTGGTCGAGGAGATCTCGATCCGCCTTGGGGACCAGGTATACGCAATCACGAACTCGAAGTCGCCCAATCCCATCGTGTGCTCACGTTCTAAAATCGTTCGAGACATTGTCATCAAAACAGACGAGTTGACCATGGACAAGTGGGCTGCATCGCTAGCGCAACAGGCTGCTCTAGAGGCAGAACGATCCGCTGAGAGCAGAGCTGCACTAAACAGGATCCTAGGCCTTAGCTGATATGGCATTCTTCAGATCGAGGGGCAACCAGCCAGGTCAGACTCCAGCTTCACAAAGCTCGCCTACGAAGATCTCTGTAACGACAGACGACCCGATCGCCTCCCAGCAGGCTCTTGAGAACGGCAAACTGGTCCCTGCGGCCTTGAGGCGGCTAAGCGCCCTCTCTAGCGACAAAAGCTTCACCTCCGACCTTTCGGTCAACGAGTTTGCGCTTCTAACAAGCTCAGGGCTGCACCCCATCTGCCAAGTATCCGGAACCGCAGTGTACAGAGTTGGATACCAGCCGATGCCCTATGGCGGCTCTCAGACTCTCAACGTGATATCCGAGGCATTCAATGAGTCCAGGCGCCTTGCAGTGAACCGCCTTGAACAAGAGGCCGCGCTGGCACACGCCGACGCTGTGGTCGGCACACGGATCACACAGCAGATGTTCAACTCGGAGTCTGGCCTTATCGAATTCTCACTTGTGGGAACCGCCGTCAGAAGCGTGGGTGGACTTCTCTCCGAGATAAAGAAGAAAACAGACGCTGCAGCTCTTACAACTCTGAACGGTCAGGATCTCCACCTGCTTTTGGAAAGTGGCATCGTACCAGTGGGCCTGGTCGGAGCCAGCTCCTGCTACCTCGCAACCCTTTCGCCGTACACGTTTCAACAGATGTACTCCATGTACGGTGCAAACATGGTCAACTTCGAGATCAAAGAGTTCACAGATGGTTATTATGCAAGCCGACGCATAGTAATGCGCGACATCGAAAAGACCGCTAAATCCCTTGGAGCCAGAGGAATCATAGATTTCAGGTTCCGATCCGCAACAAATAGCTACCAGCTGCCAGGAATGAACAGTGAAAATGTTGGCGCTGTCGCATTCATAACCCACGTATTGGCGACAGCAATTTCAGAACCAAAACAGGTGGCGGTATCAAAGCAGCAGAAGATTCTATTTGTCAACCCGTAAACAAGGTATTGGAGCGTCAAATTGACCTACGACCCCACATCGAAGGAAGGCCTTCCTTCTGATTCCGTCAAGCGATTGGCGGAAAACAAGTCCGGACTCTTCACATCGGACCTTTCAGTGAATGAGTTTCTTCTTGTCAAAGAGGCGGGATTTGAGCCACTTGGCCTTGTAGTGGGCAGCTCGATCTACCACATTGGCTTCCAGTTTGCCCGATGGCAGCAGAGCCAAGAGCTAACAGTGCTTACTCAAGCAATGTACCATGCACGCGAGCTAGCGATGACAAGAATGGAAGAGGAAGCCGATCAGCTCGGTGCAGACGGAATCATCGGTGTCAGACTGGAGGTCGGACGCTACGAATGGGGTCCGGATCTGGCAGAGTTCATCGCGATCGGGACCGCTGTCCGCCACCGCGACGGCGTCCTCCATAGGACTGCTGACAACAGACCGTTCACCTCGGATCTTTCAGGCCAAGACTTCTGGACCTTGCTCCAGGCTGGCTACAGACCGTTAGGCCTCGTCATGGGCAACTGTGTCTACCATGTGGCGCATCAAAGCATGCGACAGAGTTGGGGAACCTCGATGAAGAACGTAGAGATGACCAACTTTACCCAGGCGCTTTACGATGCCCGGGAACTTGCTATGGAGAGAATGCAGGCTGAGGCCCAGGCGGTCAAAGCTCAAGGAATCGTCGGCGTTCAGCTCATCGAAAAGTCCCACGGATGGGGTTCACATACGATCGAGTTTTTAGCCATTGGATCAGCAGTGATGCCCATCTCCGACGAGCATGTCATCGTCAAGCCTCAGATGGTTTTGCCAATGAACGACCCGCCACAATAAACATCTCATTTGACACTGAGAGGCAGGTCTGTTCCCGCCTTTAGGTTCGGATTCACGAGAAAGGCCTCACCCACCCTCTGCACCTTGACCAAGTTTGTGGTTCCTCGCACCCCAAAGGGAATGCCGGCCACCACCACACACAGGTCTCCATCGCTCAACAGTCCGATCGTTTTCGCATGGTCCAGCGCCGATAGGACAACTTTTTCAGTATCGGCTGAAGACTCGTCTACGACAGCCGGCATCACGCCAAAGCTCAGGCTCAGGCTACGGGCCGCGGCAGAGTTGGTTGTGGCGCCGATGACGGGGACCGAAGGACGAAACTTTGAGATCACTCGAGCGGTGTGGCCGGATTCGGTGACGGCGATAATGGCCTTGACGGGCAGGTACCTCGTGAGCTGCTCCGCACAGTAGCCAATCCCATCTGCAATCGTCTCCCTTGAGGGCTCCGGACGGCTCAAAAGAGTCAACTCCTGATTCTGCAACTCCTTTTCTGCCCTGGATGAGATCCTCGCCATGTACCTCACCGCTTCGATTGGATGCTCCCCGGCGGCAGTCTCAGCCGACAACATGACCGCATCGGTACCGTCGAAGATGGCGTTGGCCACATCTGTGGCCTCAGCCCGAGTCGGCATAGTCGAATGAACCATCGATTCGAGCATCTGAGTGGCGGTCACAACTGGCCGCCCTATGGTATTGCACAGGTGTATGATGCGCTTCTGCTCGATCGGCACCTGTTCCGGCGGAATCTCCACCCCGAGGTCTCCCCTTGCAACCATTATCCCGTCAGATGCGCGTACGATCGCCTCGATATCCTCTAGAGCCTCCGGTCTTTCGATCTTCGAGATGATCCGGTGAGCATGCCTGGGCGAAAACTTTGAGATAACTTCGCGAGCGTAGAGAACGTCTTCAACCCGCCTGACGAACGAGATGGCGAAGAAGTCAACACCAAGTCCCACACAGAACTCGATATCCTCCATGTCTTTCGAGGTTAGCGAGGGAAGCCTCACTTGGGCTCGTGGGAAATTGACGCCCTTGCGAGAGGTGAGTTGACCTCCGACCTCGACAGTTGCCTGAATCCGAGAGCCGGAGACGCCCACGACTTTCACCTGTATCGTCCCGTCAGCAAAGCTTACCGTTTCACCAACCTTGAGCTGTGCAAGTGTTCCCAATGCCGAAATTGGTATGGATACGTCGGCGGATGGCGGATCTTCAACTTCGCGAAGCTCTACGGAGTCGCCAGCCCGCAGCTCCAGAGGCTCGTCCAAGACACCGACCCGCAACTTGGGACCAGAGATGTCAGCCAGAAGGCCGATATACTTGCCCTGCACCCGTGCAACCGCGCGAAGGCGTTCTGCTGCCTGCTTGTGAATCTCGTGACTGCCGTGAGAAAAATTGAGCCGGGCTATGTCCATGCCGCCAGCAACCAGCGCGCTCAACACTTGCTCTGACTCGGTTGCGGGACCCAAGGTACAGATAATCTTCACTCTTCGCATCAATGCTCAAACACGCCTTTGTGTGAGTTCCAAAACGGAAATGAATCCGAACAGACAGGACCTGTGCAGCGACCTCTCGCTGTAAGTCTAACAACTATTTCTGAACAGATAATTTCGAGGTTAGTTCACCGAATCATAACCCAGAATTAACCTGGAATCGTCAAGGATTCGATCTCCCCTTACTGCTCGAACTCCCTTAGCCAGTTCCTGATTAGATCCGAATGCTGGCCCAGCGTAGGCGGTGCCTGGTGGCGTTCTCTTCCACGATCGAATTGGAGGGGATTGCCAGGCAGCCTGATCTTCCCAAGGGTGGCATGAAGCGTCTCGATGATCATCTTTTCGGCGATGACTTGAGGGTCCGAATAAACTCCGTCAATGCTCCGCACCTCACCAACTGGAACCCCGATTGCGGAAATTCTCTCTACCCATCCCTTTACCCCGTCTCGAGACAACGACTCTTCTATCAGCCCTGCGAGAAGACGCTTGTTCGTCACTCGATCGGAATTCGAAACAAATCTCGAGTCGTCCGGATCCAGACCTAGCAGGTCAGCAAATTTGCGCCACAAAGAGTCATTACCAACTGCGATCTGGATGAATCCATCCCTGCATTTGAAGCTTCCATACGGCGAGACCGTCGGATGCAAATTCCCTTCCGCAACCGGCACCTCATTTGCGACCAGCCATCTGGTCCCCTGGTACGTGTGCACGGCGATGGCACTGGCCAATAGCGAGGTCCCCACGACCTGTCCGCGACCTGTACGGCCTCTTTCGCAAAGCGCAGCTGTGACGCCAAGAGCACCAAAAATCCCCGTCAAAATGTCTGCGATCGGAACGCCGACCTTTGTCGGAGTGTCCTGATCGGGACCGGTTATGCTCATAAGACCTGACTCGCCCTGAATTATCTGGTCGTAGCCTGGCCGTCCTTTTTCGTCCCCGATGTGTCCGAAACCGGTGATCGAGAGAACAACCAACCGTGGGTTCAACTCTTGCATCACAGAATGGCCTAGCCCCAAACGATCGAGAACTCCAATGCGAAAGTTCTCTATGAGAACATCCGCCCTCCTGATCAAAGCTCTCAACACCTCCATGTCTTCTTTGGAGGTGAAATCCAGAACAATCGACTCCTTGTTCCTGTTTGTGCTGAGAAAATAGGCGCTCTCACGTGCACTCTCCGGTCCCACAAACGGAGGCCCCCAGGCTCGGGTGTCATCTCCAGAACCAGGGCGTTCAACCTTGATTACCCTGGCTCCCAGATCACCCAGAAGCATTGCTGCGTAAGGTCCGGAAAGCACCCTCGAGATATCCACCACCAAGACACCCTCGAGAGGACCCGAGTGCGAACCGACATCGCTGGAACTATTTGAAAAATCTGGCATCACCAAACAAATCTAGCCGTCACACCCTTGCCAAGCTGAGATTCTAAGTACTGCCGACATCGCTTTTCATCGATCGGCGCGACAAACCTCATCTGATAAGGCGGGCAAGGATAGCTCTTGCGGCGAAGCCGTTACGGGATTTAGTGCCTCACATCCGAAGACGGGCTGGCACCGTGAGCAGCAGCCAGCAACTGCCCGGAGAGTACTGTCACACCGGCACTTCTAAAGCACAGCTGCGATGCCGGTTTTGCCTGCAGCCTCGGTCTCGAGAAAGATGCCTCTGGCAACCGGGTCGCCTTTGGCAGATGACATATCGAACCCAAGCCAAAAGAGCTTGTGAGCACCTGGCAGTGATTGCCCTGGCGCAAATGATGGCCCATACTCGCCCCATCAGGCGCTCGGAGACCTCGACCGGGCCTTTTAGAACTTGTGGAGCGGATCACATTGTATGCCCACTGGGCGCAAAGCCGTCATGGACCTTGGACCAGTTGATGGGGACCCGCCAGGACCAGGCCCAGGCAAGGAGAGATGGTTGTACCTAAAACAGGGTCGGCCAGATTCCGCCTCACACGCTCCTAGCCAGAGATCCAAGTCTCAACTTCAGCACGTGTCACCCTCGATTGTTCCGGTTGCTGTCAGATTAGTATCACCAAAGGTCACCGAAATTGCACAGCGACATAGCGAAGCCGTGGTCGCCCTGGAATAGGAGTAGCTCTCAGCGATCTGACTTCTCTTGGACTACGCCTCAATATGTGAAAGCTGCTCTGAGAGAAGCCCAGAGGAGGCGCAAGTTAAAGCGCCCGCCAACCTGAAAAAGGCTCCAACCGCAGGGCTCGAACCAAGCTCACTCTTGCCAAGCTTTCAGCCATGGACTCCGACCGAACAAAGGACTGGGTCCCCTTTACGGGCTCACAGGACGCAGAGAGATACCACAGGCAAAGCTGGCCCAGGCCAACAAAAGCGGCCCGATGAACCCCCTCAAAGGATCAGCAGCATGAGCCCCTCGTTTTCTGAAATCCTCTTCCGTAGAGGATGGGAGGTCAAAGATCAGAGCCAAGGGGGAAGAACCGGAGGTTCTCCATCGCCGGGACCGAACTTCAGACCCTCGCCCCTGCTTCTGCCGACTAGCCAAGCAAGCAGATCAGACTCTCGTCCCTCCACTATGACGGTGGTACCCGATCTCGCGGTTTTCCAGCTGTTCGAGACATCGGTCGCAGTGAGTTCAACCGGAGGAGGGTTTTCCCGAACCGAGAAGCTATGTGTCACATCCTCCATCAAAGCGTCTAGAAGAGACGTTGGAAATCTTGAAAACCCGATCCCAACACCCAGATCGACCGCATGGATCCAGATCTCTCTGATCCTGATCCAGACTGCTTCTGACACGGGAATCTCCCTGCCACGGGCACTCAGAACCATGAAATCAAGCTGCTCGGGGGAGAGGGATCTGATCGCTTCAGAGAACTCCGTGCTGGATGCGTGGAAAGCTTCTATAAGAAATTCCAGACTTCGCTTCGCACCTTCGTCGATATCCCTCGCCCTTTTGTCGTTGCTCTCGTACATCGGGGACTCCACCCCGGTTCTAGCCCAATTCGTGAGGTTGACCAGCGCTCTCGCATTCGAGTTCACGTGTGCGACGAGCTGGGCCAGATTCCAATCCTCAAGCAGCGTGGGCCGATCATGATCCTGTTCTTCTAGGCCTTCAAGTCCTTCACTGAACAAGGTGGTGCCCTCGTCCATCCAGCTAAGTTGCCTTTGGAAAAGTTCTGCGTTCAAAGTCTCTTGCCTCTAATCTTCGCCGATCGATCCATCGCTACGCGCTCTTGCATATGTTCCGAAGCTCTCCCACCTCTTCGACCCTGGTCACGAGGATATCTCCGTCTCTGAGGTATCGCTGAGGATTCCTTGCATGACCTACTCCACCGGGCGTCCCAGTGGAGATGATATCCCCGGGACGAAGCGTGAGTATTTTCGAGATGTATGAGACAAGGTGGAGCGGATTGAACAAAAGATCAGAGGTTACGGCATGCTGAACCTGTTCGCCGTTGACCTCGCAACTCAGATCGAGACCCTCCTCGATCACCTTGGCGACATCCATTGTGACAAGGTGTGGCCCCACCGGCGTCGAACCCTCGAAAGTCTTGCCCTGAAGCCACTGAAGTGTGCGGTTCTGCCAGTCTCGAGTGGTCACATCGTTGATCACCGTGAACCCCGCAATTGCATCACGAGCTTCATCCTCGGAACAGTTTCGAACCGTCTTACCTATGATAACCCCGAGTTCGGCCTCCCAGTCATACATCTGCGACTCCGGTGACAGGTAAATGGTGTCATTAGCACCGATGAGCGCCTCGGTGAACTTGGCAAAGAGGGTCGGATGGGTAGGAAGCTCCCTGCCCATCTCTATAATATGGTTCTTGTAGTTGTGACCGACGCAGATGATCTTCGAGGGAAGCGGTATCAACGTCGCGTAATCAAGTCCGTCGGTCTCGTAATAAACCCCGGTCTGTCTAAGATCACTTTCCCATGAGGGATTGGACAGGAGTTCGCCAACGCTCGCGTAGCCGAGTTCTTCGGCTTCCTCTCCATCGATCATGACAGCCCTTGTCCCCGACGGGACTCTGATCGTAGCTAATCTCATCGCCTGTTACCCACTCCTTCAACTTTTCACCAATAGACTCTTTTGCCAAAGACTAACATGCATCGGCACCCGCTCTGGTAGCGAGAGGCGCCGTCAACAAGACGCTTTCGCAATATCGAGCGACCCTTTGCCTCCACGTCGAATCCATAGGCCCTAGGCCGCTAGTCGAGCAGTTCTTCCCTTGCAAGACCCAATTTCTCGAAAACAGGTGCATCTGAGGTGCAAAAGAAGTCCGAATCTTGAGTCGCCTCGATAGACAGGGCGCACCAGGATGGCACCGCAAACATGTCCCCTTCGTCCAAATGGAAGCGCTCCTCGCCGACTGAGACCACTGCCGAACCTTTGAAAGTGACCCAAACCGAAGAGCCATTTCTCCGGTACTTGCGCGTCCTTGACCCCGCGAGAACGCGGTGCATCGAACAGCGCATGGTTGGCATGACATCGATTCCTCGTGTCGGATCCACAAATTTCACTGATCCGGTACCGTCGGTGGAGAGTTCAGTCAACCTCGACAGAGCTCGATCGGTGTCCTTCCAGCGATATGCAAACAGGGGTGAGAATAGCATCTGCTCCGCATGATCGAATGGCACAAGTCCTGTGCTGGTCCCATAGTTGAGCTCGGACCTAGAGATGGGATCCACCGCCCTGTTGACCATCTGATCCGGACCATTCTCGAAGAAGACCGCGTCCAAGGATCGAGCCAACGGCAAATCAAGCGCATCGAACCAGATCATCGGGGTCGTACCGGGATTGTGATGCTCGTGCCACGACCAGCTCGGAGTAAGCACAAGGTCGCCCGGTGCCATTGGAACCGGGTCACCGTTCACGAGAGTCCAAACCCCAGAACCCTCGATCACGAATCTCAGTGCAGCGGGAGTATGCCTATGAGCGGGAGCAACCTCTCCGGGCCCGAGATATTGAACAGCACCCCACAAGGTCTGAGTTGCATAGGGTTGACCAGCCAAGCCCGGGTTGGAAAGGGATAGCACCCTCCTGTCTCCGCCGCGGTCGATTGGAATGAGTTCCCCCGAACGCTCAGCCAGCTCTTTCAGCGTCTTCCACCTCCAGGCAAAGGGGACTGCAGCCAGAGGTGGCTCGTTCGGCATGATCCCCTTTTGCACCCAGAGCGGCTGCAGGTCCGCATCTGCAACTGCTTCGTAGAAATCGTCAACCTCGTTTTTCTTCGGCATCCCCACAGGGGCCACAAATTTTGGACTTGCCATCTTCTTTCCTCCTGATCTGCTTTGTTCAATTGACTCTTTTTGATTCGACATCTGATGTGGCGCTTTCTGGCACTTTTGCTGAAATTGATATCGGCGATGGACCTTGCAATTTGTCGACTATTGGGCCAGCATCTGAACTGGGCTCGAACAAGGCTGGGTCAACCTGATTCTTCATGTGAGCGCTGCAAGATGCCTGCTGTTCCCCCTCGCGTCACCGAAAAGGATGCTCCCGCGGTGCTGACGGAAACGCTCAGACGGCCAATCCTTGAGATCTCAGCGACTACCTCATCCCCGTCCCCTAGGGAACCTACACCCTTTGGCGTCCCGGTTGAGATGATGTCACCCGGATATAGCGTCATTACCGACGAGACATAGGCGACAAGCTCGGGAACACCCCAGATCAGATCCGATATGTGGGCGTGCTGCCTTAGATCGCCATTGACCCAGCAGCGAAGCTCCAGCTCCTCCACCGGTCCAACCTCCTCGGATGTGACTATCCATGGCCCCATCGGAGTGAAGGTGTCAAACGACTTTCTCGTCGAGCGGTCTTCGCCACCTCGCATCGTGATATCTAAGAGCACGCTGTAACCGAATATGTACTCCTCGGCCTCTTCGACCTTCACGCTGCGCGCCAACTTCCCAATGACCATGCAGAGTTCGCCTTCCTGATCAAACCTACGATTGCTGTACGGGAGACGTACAGTTCCACCATGGCCGATCAAAGAAGACGGCGCCTTCAGAAAGACGCCGAGAGAATCGATGTGCCCCAGCTGCTGCATCTCCTCCATGTGATCGAGGTAGTTGACTGGGGCGGCCACGATCTTTGTGGGATCGCCTACGGGCGCACGCAAGTTAAGAGTACTCAAGCTGCTTCCGCCGCCGACAATCTCACGTGAGCGAAGCCCATCTTCGATATCTGCGAAGCTCCGGATGATCCGCCGCATCGCACCCAGTCCAGTATCGCTTCCCGAGGCGAGGTCGGTCACCTCCGAGATGGTCCCATCGCGGGCCACCACGCCGACACGAGACCCCTCTTCACCGAAACTGACTAACCGCAATGGAACCCCCCCTTTCCTGTAAATGCTGGTTATGACCTATATAACAGCTGTTGACAACTGATCAGATCAGTACCAATTCGTGAGTCTCAGGAGCGAAAAGCTCCTCGACCTCGAACCTCTTCGCCGCCAGTCCCTGATCGTAAGAATATTTTAAAAAGACCTCCAAAACATGGCGATTGCTGTCGATGCCGTAGGGCCAGTAATCCTCTCCCATGATCTCTTTAGTCATACGAAGGTGCTGGATGCTCCAAGGAAGCATGTGAATGAACGCAGCGCTCTCCTCAAGTCGCTTGCTCAAAAGCGATTTTGCCTCGAGGAATGCCTTGTACATCGAGCCGGCGATCCAACGATCGCTTTCATATACGTCGCGCCGGATGACAATCGTGTGCATTATCGGGAAGATCCCGGTGGCTTTGAAGTACTCTATCTCTGCGTCAGGGGAATCACCCCACAATCTAGCCACGTTCGGATTCCTGTCCAAGAATGGCTGGGGAGAGCGAGGGCTGTACAGCGCAGCGATCTCGCCCGAGACCAGCATCTCTGAAAGGGTCCTGTCATTGGGTATCGGCACGATCTCTACGCCTTTGGGCTGGATCTGTATCTTCTCATACCGGCCGGGATCGTGGAGTCCGCCGGTCCTGTAGCTCACCGAGTCTCCGGGCACCCCGTAGTAGTCCTCGAGCATCCCCCTGATCCAAACCGCCGCAGTCACCTGATATTCGGGTACACCTACGACCTTGCCTATAAGATCCGTCGGCTTCGTGATCCCGCTATTGGTGTTGATGTAGATGCCTGAGTGCCTGAAGGCCCGCGACGGAAAAACTGGTAACGCGATGAAGCGGTCTGATGTATTCCGGCTCAACACGTAGGACGAAAAAGACATCTCCGACATGTCGAACTCGCCGTTGCGAGCCATCCTGAAGAACGTCTCCTCTATGGGAAGGCACAGATAGTTGAGATCGATTCCTTCCGGAACGACGCGACCGTCGGCAAGCGCGGCAGTCCTATCGTAATCCCAGCAAGCCAGGGTCAGTCTTCGCTTCACAAATTCCTCCAAAGATCTTCTGGGTGCCGTTTCAAGCCCCAGCCATCCCTCTATTAGCTCAAAATTCAGGTGCGTTGTCACCCCTGCGCGCAACTTCGAACAACAGGCGGGCAAAATCACGGCGGTCCTGCGGACACATCGAGTCCAGGAGTAGCTCGCCCACCTCTTTGACTCGCGGCACCACTACTGCCCGGGTCCGAACTCCCTTTTCACTGAGTCGAAGCAACCAGCGTCTGCCGTCGCTTTGATCCCTTACCCTGTCGATCAGTCCCTTCTGCTTCAAGCGGGCAACAATGTCTTGACACGTCGATGTGTCCAATGACGCCAACTGGCTCAACGTTGTCTGGTCGACGCCTGGCTTGTCGTGAAGAACGTTCAAGACAGCGAACTGAGAGCTGGTGAGATCCTCACCGACGACAGCCGCCCAAACCGAGGTATGTACCTGCTGGGCTCTTCTTATCAAGTGGCCTGGAGCCGTTGCCAAGTCGAACTCTGCGTCACCATTGGTCAGCAACTCGCGCTCCTCGAGCGACGCGTCACCAAACTCACGCCGTTGCTGCCCCTCTCCACCAAATCCTGTGTCAACCAAACCAACCAACTCCAGCTCGGGAAGTCTGCCGGTGCCACGGACTCACAGCAGAGCTATCGGTCACATCCGCCGCCGTAGAATCCCAGTGCCGGAACGGCGACCTGTTCCAATAATTGTAGCGATCCTTCCAAGGACCAAGCAGCCTGACGGCGCCGGGTGATTTCATCGCGATCCCCCGCTCCTAGGGCTTCACCTCCAATGGATCACGCTTGCCGTAAAGCCATTCGATATGCGAGTGGTCATCGGGATCTCTCATTTTGAACAGCTCGTCCCGCATCAGCCGGCCGGCGCCATCTATGTGCCACATATCTCCCCAGAGCCTCGCATTTCGCTGCACCCTTGCGGTACGGACCGTGCGGGCGCTCTGGTACATCGTCAGAGCCTCGACCACATTCTTCGGCTCCCGATCGAACGCAACGCCAATGGCTTCCGCGTCTTCGATGGCTTGGCATGCACCCTGCGCAAGGTACTGCAGCATAGGGTGAGCCGCATCCCCCAATAAGGTGATTCTCCCGAGGTTCCAGCGGTCGATAGGCTCACGATCGTACATGGGCCACCTGTGGTCTCTTCCCAGCAGAGGCATCGCCGTTCTGATGTGGTCACACGTCACCGACAGCTTCTCTTCAAGCTCCTGTGAGTTTCCCCAATCCTGCTTACCCTGCAAATACTGGTCGCTGCGGAAAACAGCCACCTGATTGTAAAGATTCCCAGAGCGCAAAGGGTACTGCACATAATGAAGGCCGGGTCCAATCCAGGCAACGACCTCGTCCAACGGGGCGTGAGCCGTCGCCCTATCGGTAGGCACGGTGCCACGGTAGGAAACATATCCTGAATTCACCGGCACGTCGTCGCTGAGCTTCTTGCGCACAGTCGACCAAAGCCCGTCCGCCCCGATTAGCGCCCTTCCTCGATAGGTCGTGCCATCTGCGCAAACAGCGGTAACGCCGTCTGGGCCATCCAAGACATCTTTGATCTCCTTGCCTGGAAGAAGCTCGATTGACGGCCTCTCGGTGCAACCCTGCAAGAGTATGCTCAAAAGGTCATTCCGGTGCATGACCACGTACGGCGCACCGTATCTCTCGATGAATCCCTTCCCCAGATCAAGGTGTGTCAGGTTCTCATCTGTAAGCGCGGTCTTGAGCCTTAGCCGATTCGGGAACACACCCACATCCCGAATCTTGTCCATCAAACCGAGTGAGCCGAGGACCCGCGTGGCATTTGGCGCGAGCTGAAGGCCGGCTCCAATTTCGACGAACTGCTCCGCCTTCTCGAGCACCACGATCTCATGACCCGATCTAGAAAGTCTCAAGGCAGCAGCCAAACCCCCGATTCCGCCACCTACTACCAGTATTGGATCCTTGGACCCCCCATTTCCATTGCCCATCTAAATGCCCACCTTCCAAGTACGCTGTAAGTGCTCTGTCGAACTAATCCGTATACGTATAAAGCTTATAGAGACATTAGTCACAAAATCTCTTGAAAGTAAAGCACCAATTTTCCTTTTTTAAATGAAAATTAATGTCAAACTTATCTTCTCGGTGGAATCGCAGGAAGAGGCGGCCAAATTGAACTGCCACCAACTCTGGAAAACCTGAAAATCAGGAGATTTCCAGCTGCTTTCCAGCTCCAAAGCCTACATCACCATCCCCAAAAAGACTGGACACCTGGCACTCTCCACATTTATGCGGTAGTTTCGAGACTGATCCCAACTCGGACAATTGCGGTTATCGTTTGCGTGTCGTTACTCAATTCAAAACTGCTCAAGGAGTAGGTGACCATCGAAATTGACTTAGAGAAGGCTATCTTAGATGCGAAGATGGGCGAAGAATTTGCGATAGTCCAGCTGTTTCGATCGTTCAACCCCCAACTTCTTCGTTATCTGAGACACCATATACCTTTCGAGTACGAAGACGTCGCTTCGGAGACATGGGTCGCAATAGCCAAAGGCATGAAAGACTTCAGTGGAAACTCACGAGACTTCCGAGCATGGATGTTCGGGATCGCGAGGAAAAAGGTCGCGGACTATTTCCGAACCAGCGGGAAAGCAAAGTTGGCCACTGAGAAGGAGCGCCTTCATCTCAATGGCGACCATCACCATGACGGCTCCGACACGACAGCTGTTCCAGCGGTTGCTAACCTCTCAGCAGAGGAGGCCATCGAGATGCTTACTAAGAATCTACCCGCGCACCACGCCGAGATCTTGCTATTGCGCATCGTGGCGGACCTAAGCGTAGAGGAGGTCGCCAAATTGACGGGCAAGAGCCAGGAGGCTGTACGCGTCATCCAGCACCGCGCCTTGAACACCCTCGTCAAGAAATTTAATAGAAATGTTGTAACGTAATGGACGAATACGGAGATATCACTTCCGACATGGGTGACGAATCACTTTCGCAAGAGCAGATCGAACAGCTGATAGCAGGGAATATAGACCCTCAACTTCACTTCGGAGCATTAGCCCGTCTCGCTGAACTCGTGAGTGCCGCCAAGATGTCGGCCACAACCGACGAGCTAAAGAACGAGGGAGACGTCGTCGGATACTTCAAAGAAGCACAAAGCCGACACTCAATCAGGAACATCCGTGAAGCGAATCAGCGCAAGATTCACAGCAGCCTGTTAGCGGCCAAGATTGCCGGGGTTCTCGTAACCGCAACGGCTCTCACCGGGACAGCCGTTGCGGCATACCACGGAGACCTGCCGAACACCTTCCAGACTACGGTGTCAAGCGGTCTGGCTCGGGTCGGGATTTCGGTTCCTGCCACACATGGCTCTTCTGGCGGTGCAACTACCTCCTCGCTGCCTCTTCCAAGAGCTACAGGGCAGCCGCCAAAGACCTCCGTGTCTGTCCAAAGCAGCACCTCTACCAGCACCACTAACGCGTCAAGCGGGTTGAACAACGATACCACTCAGCAACTTGCCAGTGGCAACAGCATTTACGGTCTGTGCAGCGCATATCTGAGTTCTCATGGATCAGCGACCACCGCCGAGAATTCAACCACCACGACCTCAATTCCAACCAGCACGACTCTGGCGACAGGTTCATTCCATTCGCACTTCAGCAGCGGAGACACCCCCAGCGTCTCTGATAACGGGTCGCTGTCTCAGATATCTGGTCCAGTGGCTTTCCAAAGACTCGAGGCTTTAGCGGCCAAGCAAGGTACTACGGTTTCGCAGCTTTGCTCGACTGTTGCAAAACCCGATAGCAGCAGCGATTCAAGCGACACGGCTGGCGGTGGAGGCTTCAGCCAGGGACTTCGAGGTGTCGGACACTCATTTTACACCTCTTCAGCCGAAAGTTCCGCGACGAACAGCTCAACTACCACTACCAGCGTCGGAAATCGTGCCGACCTTCATTTTGGCACACAAGGCGCTTCAAGCTCTGTCACAGGACCCAAGAGTTCATTTTCCCAGAACCTGTTAGATGAGATTTTCAAAGAAGCAGGATTTCCAGCCAACGAAAAAGGAGGTTCTAGCTTGAGCCGCTGGAATCGTTCTCAATAACTCTTGAGGTCCCCGACACACAAACAAGGGCTGGATGGTCTTAACCCGCCAAAGACCGTCCAGCCCTTTCCATTCCATTAACCGTCTCAGTAGACAAGTTGTGCGAATCTATCGCGCCCTGAAAGATCTTGATGGATTTGAACGGAGGTGTATCCGTGCTGATGAGCAAGTTCAACAACTCTGGCTCCATGAGTCTCGTCGATCTCCAAAATGAGTTCGGCCCCTCGCCTTGTCATGTGCATTGGCGACTCTTCGATCAGCCTTGTTATGAGAGCGAGACCGTCTGCACCACCGAAGAGTGCTTCGTGCGGCTCGTATAGGGCGACCCTTGGCTCAAGCACCGTCGAGGCAGGCAAATACGGTGGATTCGATACGATCAGATCGAACAGCCCGAATCCCGACATGGAGTCAAATAGATCAGACTGAACCATCTCAACTCCACTTGGAAGACCCGTCTGCGCAGCGAGATTCTCCCTAGCAAGAGCCAGTGCACCTTTGGAAAGCTCAGTTGCCACGACCGTTAGCCCGGCAATCTCGCTAGCCAAACTAAGGGCGATCGCGCCTGTTCCGGTTCCTATTTCGAGAACCTTTCTCATCCACGGATTGGCAGTGATCTCGGACCTGACAAGATCGACAAGCTGCTCGGTCTCCGACCGGGGAATGAGCGCCCTGGCGTCGCATTTCAGCTCCAGGCCTCGAAAGCTCCAGTGACCAAAGATGTACTGAATCGGCTCGCCAGCTAAGTAACGTTGCGCAATCTCTAAAGCATAACTCTCGGCGGCTGCGCCCGAACGCACCGAAAAGGCCTCGTCCACAATCCACTTTGCCAACTGCGGTCTCCCGACCCTGTCCGACAGCCGCTCCAGGAGTTCCCACTCACGAGCAGGAGGGCTGGCTGGCATCAGTCGTCCCCTTGGCCTTCCAGCTGCCGGGTTCGTTCATCCACCAAGAGCGCCTCTGTAAGTTCCTCCAGCTCACCCAATAGGATCCTATCCAAACGGTAGAGCGTCAGCCCGATCCTGTGGTCGGTGACCCGATTCTCCTTGAAGTTGTAGGTCCTGATCTTCTCAGATCGGCCACCACCACCTATCTGAGACTTTCTCGCTTGGGAAAGTTCCGCAGACTGCTTATCCTGCTCCATCTTGAGCAGACGCGCACGCAGAACCTGCATCGCCTTTGCTCTGTTCTGGATCTGGCTCTTCTCATCCTGCATTGCGACGACTAGACCAGTTGGAAGGTGAGTTATTCGCACCGCAGAGTCTGTGGTGTTGACGGATTGCCCGCCCGGCCCGGTTGACCGGTAGACATCGATCTTCAAATCGTTGGGGTCGATCTGCACATCAACCTCTTCTGCCTCCGGAAGTATCGTCACGGTTGCTGAGGAGGTATGAATCCGACCCTGAGATTCAGTCACTGGGACTCTCTGGACTCGATGAGGACCTCCCTCGTGTTTGAGCTTCCTCCAGGCATCCTCTCCTTTGACAATGAAGGTGACATCGCTGTAGCCGCCCCTTTCCGAAATGTCGGCTCCGAGCATCTCCCACTTCCACCCCTGGCGATCCGCGTATCGAACATACATGTCGAAGAGGTCTTTTGCAAAGAGGTTCGCTTCCTCACCCCCTTCAGCTCCCCGAATCTCAACGATCACATTTCTACCGTCGTTCTCATCCTTAGGAAGAAGGGCAATTTCCAAATTCTTCTTCAGCTGCTCGAGCTTCTCCTCGGCTTCGCCCAGCTCCTCTCGAAGAAGTTCGCGATCCTCCCCTGCCGCCTCTGCGATCATCTCTTTGAGGGTGTCAACATCGCTCTTCCCCTCCAGATACGCTTTGTAGGAGCTGACGATTACCTCCAACTCCTTGTGCTTGCGACTTAGATCGCGCAATCTACGCTGATCAGCGTAGATCGAGGGGTCAGCCAGCTCCTTGGACACGGATTCATATTCTCTTGTTATTTCTGAAAGTCGCTCATACATAATCAGTCACTTGCCACCTAATAACGGTCGATCATCTTCCACGTGGGTGAGAATGTGACACTCCTAAGACCAAAGCTTGCCAGATCTACCAAACGCTCGATGGGTACAATTTTATTTCTCTCCTGCATGACCAGGATGGATCCACGAATCCTTCTTCCCGCTGCTTTTGCCGATCGAACCACCTCGTACAGCTTTGCCACGGCGCCTAAGTCCACGGCAGCGGTAATTCCTACCACCGACTCGCCTCCTCCCTCATCCGACGCGATGGCGAAGGAGATATCGTCCTCTTCGAAACTCGAGTCAGAACCCCGATAGATGAGAGCATCTTCGTCAAGGGGTTCGGAGCCAGTCTTCAACGACCAAAGCCTCCCATTGGGCCAGCCGCCACTGCGTACCAGCTCAATCGGCGTAAGCTGCTTCATCCCGACAAGTCCAGGGTTCTCATGAATCACAAGCCGCATCCACCTGGCTAGCGACAGCTTTGCCAACGGGTGGAACTGCGAGGCGCCCAGCCGATATCGATTCACGATCTCAATCGTCTCTCTCAACTGATCTGCCTGCGTGGCTGTCTCCTCCAATAAGGCCTTGGCAATCCTGTCATTGCGTCCAACGCCTATCTCAAGCCGCACCCGGCCATCGCTGAGCACAGAACGAGCAACCTCGAGCCCGAGATGGGTTGCTATCATCCGGTCTTTTACGAACAAGGCCTCACAGCCGCTTTCTAAGACCAGGTCGACCACTTCGCCAGATCCTTCTCGACTCAGGAACTCTCTGCCGGCGTCTCCATCCTGCACCACAAGCTGAAGGCTTGAACCTGGCGAGACAGGATCCAGCTGCCCCCTGGCGACGGAATACACCCTCACAGGTACCCTGAACCCCTCACCCTGGAGACTTAGCACTGACAGGACCTCTGAGGCAAGCGGTGAAGAGGCGCCTCTGAGCATGGCTGGCGACGCATATAGGTTGATAGCCCTGGCGCCGCTCCTTGAGGCGAATGCGAGGTAGCCACCTATGTCGGCCGTAGATATCGACGCGATGAGAACATGGGCGACGCCGCCGACATTACAACCAAGAAAGGTCGGAAACTCTGAAATCTCCGCTGCGGATGGGTCGACGCTCGAATCAAATCTCGAAATACACGAACGAAGGGCCCCCGGCAAAAGGGAACCCTCCTCAGATCCATTTGTCTCTGGCAATGTTTCTACCTCACCTCGAAAGGCTGTTAGAGACCTACCTCTTCGACGAGGTCCTTCTGTCTCCGTAGCGACGCTGGAAGCGCTCCACGCGGCCTCCGGTGTCGACGAGCTTTTGCTTCCCCGTGTAGAAGGGGTGGCACTCGCTGCAAAGCTCGACGTGCAGCTCTGGCTTGGTAGATTTAGTCACAAATGTGTTGCCACATGAACAGTGGACAACTGCGACGCCGTATTTTGGGTGAATATCAGACTTCATAGCTTTATT
This sequence comes from Actinomycetes bacterium, assembly GCA_021810525.1. Classification (GTDB taxonomy): domain Bacteria; phylum Actinomycetota; class Acidimicrobiia; order Acidimicrobiales; family Acidimicrobiaceae; genus SCQM01. The sequence goes on from JAJZIP010000005.1 coordinate 38,351, forward strand.
ATCCTAGCGACCCAGCGCAACTTGGCTGACACCGGTCAGGCCAAGTTACCGACGGATCCTTTGATCATTAGTAGTTGTTTGGAACCTGAGACTTCGCGATCTCGAGCAAGAACTCCGCATTCGACTTGGTGGATCGAACTTTGTCAATCAAAAGCTCAAGGCCGGGAGCAGAGTTACCGTCGCTGCTGAGTGCATTCAAGACTCGCCGCAGCTTCCAGACAAGTCCCAGCTGGTCCTTGTCAAAGAGAAGCTCTTCATGCCTTGTCGACGAGGCATTCACGTCAATCGCCGGGTAAAGCCTGCGCTCTGCAAGACGGCGATCTAGCCGTAGCTCCATGTTTCCCGTTCCTTTGAACTCCTCAAATATCACCTCGTCCATTCGGGACCCGGTCTCGACAAGGGCTGTGGCCAAGATGGTCAGAGAACCACCCTCCTCCACGTTCCTTGCCGCTCCAAAGAACTTCTTGGGTGGGTATAGCGCGCCGGAATCAACACCACCGGACATGATCCTTCCTGAAGCCGGCTGTGCAAGGTTGTATGCGCGGGCAAGTCGCGTGATTCCGTCAAGGATGATCACTACGTCTCTGCCCAACTCGACAAGGCGCTTTGCACGCTCGAGAGCGAGCTCAGAGACTGCGGTATGCTCCTCCGCCGGCCTATCGAAGGTTGAGGCTACAACCTCTCCCTTTACCGAACGGCGCATATCCGTCACTTCTTCAGGGCGCTCATCTACGAGAAGCACCATCAGAAAGACCTCCGGATTATTGGTCTCGATGCAGTGGGCAATGTGCTTCATTATCGTGGTCTTACCAGCCTTGGGCGGTGAGACGATAAGGCCTCTCTGGCCCTTGCCGATCGGCGACACCAGGTCCACAATTCTAGCGGTGACGTTCGCAGGGTCCTTTGGGGTCTCCAAAACGAGCTTCATGTCAGGAAACAGCGGCGTGAGATCTTCGAACCTGGGACGATTCTTCGCGGTCTCTGGATCATTGCCATTGACCTGGTCGACCCGGACGAGCGCCGGGTACTTCTCGTTCGCATTGGCCGCTCGAGCCCCGCCATGGACATGGTCTCCCTTGCGTAATCCGTATTTCCGGACCACCGAGATCGCCACGTAGACATCTTTTGGACTCGGCAAGTACGACCCAGATCTCAAGAATCCGAAACCCTCCTCTCTGAGGTCCAAGATTCCATCGACATCCATGAGTTCTACCGGAGCTGCTGGCTCTGGACCGGTCTCACGGTCCCGTTCTCCTCGGTCTCTTCCCCTACGTCGACGGCTCCGGCGAGAGGCCCCCTCAGCCAGCTCAGCAGGAGCCCGGCGAGCCTCTGCGGCCTCTTCGGATGGTGCCTTCTCAACCTCTTCTGCCGTTTTGACCGCGAACTCCTGGTCGATCAGCTCATCTGTCGATGGTGGGGCGGCATGACCATTTGACCCGTTGCGAGGGCTAATTGCGCGCCGTCGTGACATGGTAGAGCTTGTGACCACGATGGGTGGCGGCACAGCAGTCTCCGAAGCAGGCGGCTGTGCTGGAGGCGGTGTCTCTACACTTTGGTCAGCCACTGACTCCGCACCTGCGGGCACGCCATTTGACGAGACCGCTTGTTCAGTCTTGGACGCGCTCTTCGTGCTCCTGGCACCACGCGTCTTTGTAGTAGTCACAGATGAAGAGGGCTCGCCACGACCGCCCACCCCTGCACCAACAAGGATTAGCTCGATCAGGTCGGACTTCTTCGTCCTGGTCGTCGTCTTAATTTGCATCGCTCCAGCTATTTGAGAGAGTTCGCTCCTGTCCTTCTTTTCAAGAACCGAACGCTCAAGCTGAGACTCAGTGCTCATCTGCACCTCTTCCACTCAACAATGAATTCGAAATTGTTCAACATTGCTCCTTTAGAGCCCGCCACGGCATAACCACCTCAAGAACGCGGGTGATTTCGTGGTTTTTTCAGGTATTTTGCCTCTATGAGCCTTTTCCCCGGGATGGAGTTGATCAGTCCAGGTAGCAAGTAACCTGCTACTAGCGCATTACCTAGTTTCTAGCACAAACAGGCACCCTACTCAAATCCGACAACACATCTGAGTCGCGTCGGCTCAGATGTTTGGAGGAAAGAGATTTCGCCAGAATGTTCACAACTCGTAGAATTCCAGCTACCGAAACAATCCCTACGGCGAGGGTGCCTTAAATCCACTCTAGCAACTTGTTGGCAATATGCGACATTCAGATCCCAAGCTCTTTCGATATCGCCTCATAGGTGGCGTCAACAGCTTCTGGCACCGAGATCTGTGAGATAGCGACATCGGGATCCTTCAGACCGTGTCCTGTAAGTACGCATACAACAACGGAGCCTGGCTTCACCTCGGTCTTCATCAGACCTGCTACAGACGCAGCCGACGCGGGTTCACAGAACACCGACTCCTTTGTGGCGAGGAACCTATAGGCCTCCAGGATCTCGCTGTCCTCGACAGCTTTTATTACTCCTCCGGACTCGTCCCTTGCCCGTACCGCATTGTCCCATGAGGCGGGATTGCCTATGCGGATCGCGGTCGCAACCGTTTCCGGCCGCTCCACTACGTGTCCCGTGACTATCGGCGCAGCACCTGCGGCCTGAAATCCCATCATTTTGGGCAAGGACGATGAGATACCTTCCTTGTAGTACTCCTGGTAACCCTTCCAGTAGGCAGTGATGTTCCCGGCGTTGCCAACCGGGATAAAGTGGTAGTCGGGCACAACGCCCAAGGTGTCGATGATCTCGAAAGCTCCGGTCTTTTGACCCTCGATACGGTAGGGATTTATCGAGTTGACGACGGTGACTTTTTCCGAATTGTCCCCCAGCTCGCGGACAATTTCAAGAGCTTGGTCGAAATTACCCTTTATATTCATTACTTTGGCACCGTAGATAAGAGCCTGGGCCAGTTTTCCCAGTGCTATATACCCCTCTGGTATGAGCACAGCACAGGTCATTCCGGCCTTTGAGGCGTAGGCCGCTGCTGAAGCAGACGTGTTCCCAGTCGAAGCGCAGACAACTGTCTGGCTGCCCTCTTCGGCCGCCTTTGAAATGGCCAGAGTCATCCCTCTGTCTTTAAAAGAGCCAGTCGGATTTCCTCCCTCATATTTGAGGTACACTTTTGCAGACTTGATACTCGAAAGGACGGGCGAAAAGATCAGCGGGGTCCTCCCTTCACCAAGGGTTACAATCGGCGTCTTGTCATTGACCGGCATGAAACGGCGATACTCCTCCACAACGCCGCGCCACACCATGCGTTCTCGATCTGGCCTGCCGGGATACTGTGCCATCTCTTAGGACCTCGTCATCGCTACGCCCAATTTGCAATTGAGCCCCATTGTCAACCGCCTAACACTCTTATGAAGCCGACCAGCCGTTCCACAGCTTCGAGGTTCCTGACCTCAGCCAGTGTCTTCTGCAGCGCCCGCTCCTTGGCTAGGTGAGTTATGAATATCAGCCGCGCTTCCCTACCAAGGCCGACCTGCTCCATAGACATTATCGACACCCCGTTGTCACCGAATACGGTCGCGACCTGGGCCAGAACACCTGGTCGATCGCTGACGTCGATTGCTATGTAGAACTGATACTTTAGTTCATCGATTGCTAGTATTCTGGCGGCGGGACGAGCGACATGACGCTCCATCGAGCCGTAGCGCAGGTTGTGAGCCGCATCTATGATGTCCCCCAGAACAGCGGAGGCCGTAGGCATTCCCCCGGCACCTCTTCCGTAGAACATCAACTCGCCCACAGAATCGCCTTCAACAAAGACCGCGTTGAAGGCATCACGCACAGAGGCCAGGGGGTGTGTGACCGGCACCATCGCAGGGTGCACGCGAACCGAGATACTTCCTTCCCCTCCTTGGGCCGACTCGACCCACTCGCAAATTGCCAGGAGCTTGAGCGTGTATCCGTGGCGCTTCGCAAATGCAAAGTCATCCAGAGTCACAGACGTGATACCTTCACGCGACACGTCACTTAGCTGCACTCTGCGCCCGAAGGCAATGGAGGCGAGGATAGCGGCTTTGGCACTGGCGTCGATTCCCTCGACATCGGCACTCGGGTCCGCCTCGGCATAGCCCAGTTCCTGGGCTCTCCTGAGCGCCTCTTGATAGGAGATCTGCTCCTCCGACATCTTTGTGAGTATGAAATTTGTGGTGCCGTTGACAATTCCCGTGACCCTACGAACCCTCTCCGCCGCCAAGGAGACCTTCAATGATCTGATCAAAGGGATCCCCCCGGCCACTGCAGCCTCGAAGAAGACATCGCGACCCTGGCTTCGAGCAAGGGCAGCGATCTCCTCGCCAAAATCGGAAAGAAGGGTCTTATTCGCTGTCACCACTGACTTCTTAGAGCCCAACGCCTCCTCGATCAAAGCCTTCGCCGGATCGTAGCCCCCCATCACCTCTACCACGATGTCGATCGAGGGATCGGCCACCACCGAGAACGCGTCATCGGTCAAGAGCTGTCTGGGAACCCAGCTTGGACGCTCGGCAGAAAGGTCCCGAACCGCTATTGCAGCTATCTCAAGAACCTCGCCGGTTTGTGACTCTATCAGGCTCTGGTCATCCAGGATGATCTTGACCAGGGCTGCACCGACATTGCCACAACCCAATATTCCCAAACGAACCGGTATTGAACTCACCTCTCCAACTTAGCGCCAATCGGCGTTGCCAACCGTTGTGGGAGCTGACGGAACCCAAATGGCCCAGCTTTCGAACTCAAATCCCAAACTCCTCTCCGGTTGAATCGACCTCAGCCGAGGTCGAGCGAGAGAAGGTCGCTTACGGTCTCTCGCCGCAATACCAGGCGATATCCCCGGTTGTTGACAAATACCACTGCGGGTCGCCCAACTTTATTGTAATTTGACGCCATCGAGTAGCCATATGCTCCCGTGACCGGAGTCGCCAAGAGATCACCCACCTTGGCCGCGGATGGGAGCTGGCCCTCCTTGACTAATATGTCGCCCGACTCGCAGTGCTTCCCCACCACCGTCACTCGCCGGTCGCGTCGCGCAAAGACGTTGTCTACCAGGAACGTCTCATACCCGCTGTCATAGAGCACCGGACGCGGATTGTCGCTCATTCCTCCGTCAACGCTCACGTAGGTGCGAATTCCCTGTATCTCCTTTATGGTCCCGATCTCATAAACCGTCATCGCCGTGGGACCTACGAGCGACCTGCCTGGCTCCACCATGATCCGTGAAGATGAGGGTATCCCTGCAGCCTTGACACTCTCTTTAAGTGCCGTGGCCCAGTCCGAAAACTCTATGACAGGTTCGCCAGAAACATACGGAATTCCCAGGCCTCCTCCGAAATTGAGTTCCTCAACTCCAGCGGAAGCAAAGAATGGTGCGAGCACCTCCACCTCCTTGACAAACGAGTCGAGAGAAAAGATCTGGCTTCCAATGTGGGCATGCAGCCCGACAAGGTTGAGCCGTTCTGACAGCTTCAGCCTGTCCAACGCAATCTTTGCATCTCCGGAAAGCAGGCCAAAGCCGAATTTCGAGTCATCCTGTCCGGTCATGATGAACTCGTGGGTATGGGCCTCAACCCCAGGGGTTACCCGAATCCATACCTCGATCGGATGCTCCCTAGGAACAAGTGCCTCAAGGCGATCGATCTCATCGAACGAGTCGATCACAATCCGCCCGACTCCTGCAGAGATCGCCAGTTCAAGCTCCGCCACCGACTTGTTGTTGCCGTGCATAACAATGCGGTCTGGAGGAAAACCTACGCTGAGCGCCACAGAAAGCTCGCCGCCGGACGCAACATCGATGTGCAGGCCTTCCTCGTCTACAAGCCTGGCCATCGCCTTGCAGAGAAATGCCTTCGAAGCGTACGCCACATCACTGCCAAAATGCGCCTTCAGCTCCTTCGCGCGCGACCTGATCTGTTCCTCGTCATAGATGAACAGAGGCGATCCAAACTCTTTTACCAAGTCGGAGACCTTTTGCCCTCTGATCCAAAGGGCGCCGTCCCGGCCTACTCCACAACCCTGGGGCAGAAGGTACAGAGGTATTGGGTCTGTCGGATCCGCAACCTGGCTTTGAGTCTCGTCCATCACATCTGCTCCAACGCCTCAACTCCAAGGAGCGACAGGGCCACCCTGATCGCCACCTTGCAGCCGGCAACAAGATAAAGCCTTGCATAGGTCAGATCTATTGCGACTGCATCAGAAATTACGTAGCAGTCGTGGTAGAAGCTGTGGAAGAGTCCGGAAAAGTCCTTGAGCCAATTGGCAATCTTGTAGGGTGCCCTCTCAAGGGCGGCGTCTTCCACTACTTCAGGCAAGGTCATCAGCTCTCTCAAAAGAGCGAGTTCCCTTGGGTGGTCCAAAAGAGACAGCTTGACCTCAGAGATCTCCGGCATGACGATGCCACGCAGATCTCTCACCCTCTCTATGGAGGCCATCCTGGCGTGAGCGTATTGAATGTAATAGACAGGATTGTCCATCGACTCCGCCTTGACCTTCTCGATGTCTACCGAAGTGGCCCTGTCGATTGAAGTGGAAAGCGAAAGCAACCTGGTGGCCGATGGACCCAACTCATCTACCAGATCATCGAGCGGGATCAAATTCCCCTTCCGCTTTGAAAATTTCAATCTATCCTCACCCGAGAGAAGCGATACCATCTGGCCCAGAAGTATTTCGAGCCTCGCGGATCCCACGCCCAGTGCATCCATCGCCGCTTTGAGAGAAGCGACCTGGCCGTGGTGGTCAGCCCCAAAGATGTCAATAACCCTTTGAAAACCCCTCAATACGAACTTGTTGTAGTGGTAGGCAATATCACCGGCCAAATAGGTGAAATCACCACCAGCCTTGACCAGATAGCGATCTCTCGAGTCCCCGAACCTGGTCGAAAGAAAGATCTTCTTTGAATCCTCCTCGACGATCAGTCCCCTCGAAGCAAGAAGATCCACGATCTCCTGGACCGCCCCAGATTCTTCGATTGATGCCTGTGAAAACCACACGTCGAAGTGGATGTCGAGCTTGTCCAAAGAAGCCTTGATGGTCCCAAGATTCTCCTCAGCGGCCCATTTGCCGGCGATCATAACGTCATCAGGCCCCGTGTACCTTTCAGCCAGCTCCTTTACGTAGTCGCCCTGGTAACCCTCTTCTTCGACTTCCCGACCAGCCCTGCGCGCAAGCAGCGACTCTCCAAGCCTTCTTATCTGTCCGCCCGTATCATTTACGTAGTATTCAGTTGAAACCTTGTAACCGCAGCGCCTCAGCAGCCGTGCGAGGGCATCGCCATATGACGCCCACCATCCATTTCCGACATGAAGCGGCCCGGTGGGATTGGCTGAACAGAATTCGAGCTGCACCCGTTCACCTGCGCCTATCTCCGACCTCGCAAACGACTCCTCGCCCTGTTCTACTACTTGAGCAAGCTCGTCATGAAGATAGCCGTATTCGAAAAAGAAGTTGATGAAGCCCGGCCCTGCGATCTCCAACCTGCTCTGATACCTGACCGGATTGTCTGTTAGATAACTACAGATCTTCTCCGCCAGCATCCTTGGCTTCTCGCCGAGCTCCTTGGCTGCTACCATGGCCACATTGGTGGAAAACTCCCCATGTTCGATGCGGGCCGGCCTTTCCACAATGAAAAGTGAGGGTTCCATCTCCACCCCCAGACTCCCCATTGCGGCGGAAAGCGCCACCGCGATCATATCTCGAACACTGCTCACCTAATTGCCACCTCGTCAAATTCATCCCAGATAACGAAACCCAGCCCACCAGCTACAATGCCGATAGCGTAACGAACCCTGAAACCCCTGCGCTACTCTGGCATATGTGCCCTCGTAGCTCAGGGGATAGAGCACCGGCCTCCGGAGCCGGGCGCGCAGGTTCGAATCCTGCCGAGGGCGCAAGTTTCTTATCTAGCTAGCCTAGAGGAACGAGCGACTTTTCCGCAGGAAATGCCATTCTATTCAGCCGCGTCGGCCACAGGCAAAGAATCCGACGCCCTGGATCGATCTCGAGGGAGAAAGATGGGTCTGAATGCGAGATGCGTACTGACAGTCGCAGCTGAATGTGAAAGACTCTGATAGTTGGAGAGTCTCAGTAGCGGCTCTTTCCTAATACTTGTCTTATGCAAAGCAGGTAAAGATATATCGGAAGATTTTCGCAAACGAGTACAAGAACGGTTAATGGTTTGAGTCATTCACTTTCATACCTTGCAACCCAGATCCCGGGCGCACAATTTGTTGGTGCCGACCTTGATGTCTCAGGAGTAGCGAGCGACTCCCGTCTAGTTAAACCGGGCGACATGTTTGCAGCAATGAGAGGGTCCCGTCTGGATGGACACGACTTCGCGAAAGAGGCATGCGAGAACGGTGCAAGCTCTTTGGTGGTCTCTCGCCAGCTACAGATCGATCTACCTCAACTGATCGTTCCGTCTGTCCGCAGGGTCCTCGGCAAGATCTCATCTCTGGTCTACGGCGTACCCTCCAGCAAGCTGAACGTCATTGGAATCACCGGAACAAACGGCAAGACGACGACCTCGTACATGATCGAAAATGCCCTGGAGCACGCGGGAATAAGATCCGGCATGATTGGTACCATCGAAACCAAGATCGCAGGGCAGTCGATACCGGCGCTCTTCACCACTCCAGAAGCTCCGTCGCTTCAAAGCTCGTTGGCAGAGATGCTCAAAAATAACGTGGAAGTTGCAGTGATGGAAGTTTCTTCACACGGCATCGACCAGCACAGGATCGACGGAACCCTCTTCGAACTCGGGATTTTCACCAATCTCAGCTCGGAGCACCTCGATTACCACGGAACCATAGAACAGTACTTTGCCACCAAGGCACAGCTTTTCGAGCCGTCCAGGTGCAAGAGGGCACTTATCTGCATTGACGACGAGTGGGGCCTCAGGTTGAGTCACCAGGTTCAAATACCCACTGTCACATTTGGTTCCGGACCGGCGGCAGACTACCGCATCGAAGACATCGTCATAACGCACGACGGAACCTCGTTCACCCTGATCGGCCCCGATGTCAACAGCGAGATCTTTACTCCGATCGTAGGAAGCTGCAATGCCCAGAACGCCGCTGCGGCTTTCTTGGCCCTTCACCTGCTGGGCCTGGACACCGAGGCCGCATTGGCCGGGATCAAGAGCTGCCAGAAGGTCTCGGGTCGCTTTCAGAGGGTCGAGATGGGACAGACGGTGGAGATCATCATCGACTATGCCCACACTCCTGGCGCCATTCGCTCGCTAATCGAAACAGCCAGATCGCTCGCTCCCGCCGAGTCCGAGGTATTTATAGTTGCCGGCGCCAGAGGAGGCCGCGACAGGCTAAAGCGCCCCGAGCTTGGAAGGGCGTTGGCAACTGCAAACCATGTGATCTTAACGGTCGATTCGCCTGGAGATGAGGATCCTATCTCGATCATCGAACAGCTTATAGCAGGGACCATTGACGTTCCGGAGGGCCGCATATCCATAGAGCTGGACCGGGAAAAGGCGATACAGCTAGCCATAAGTTCTGCTGCACCCAACGACACTGTGCTGGTGGTGGGGAGGGGACACGAAAAAAGCCTTCGCATTGGAAACCGAAAGATCCTGTTGGACGATGTGGAAGCAGCCAAGAAAGCGGTGGAGATGCGAGAGCTTGGAGCCGATCGAAGATCGGCCTATGCCTCGCGATGAACTTTGGACAACCCTTGGAAAAGCGTTCCCCATCTTTGAATCCACGAAACGCTGCACTAAAGGCCAGCAGAATCTTGAAGAACCCATGAATCCGCTTTCCCTGCCGCGGGATAAGGTTGGCAAAGAACGAGCCTACAGATGCTGCATCGCAAAGCTAGCTGCAATGTTGGCATCCGAGATGAGTTCGGCATTCCTATGACAAGACCGACACTAAGCGTAGTAGTTCCCACCTTCAACTCGCAAGCTACCATCAAAGCAGCCCTGGAGTCGGTCTATTCCCAAACGATCAAGCCAGATGAGGTCCTGGTAATTGACGACGAATCCTCTGACAATACCTGTGCCATAGTGACCTCTAACTTCCCAGAAGTCCGACTCATGAAAAAGCAGAACGGGGGACCCTCCTCCGCTAGAAACCTCGGAATAAGAAACGCCAGGTTTGAATGGATCGCCTTCCTTGACGCGGACGACATCTGGGCTCGCGACAAGAACGAGATCCAGCTCGACGAGGTGGCAAGAAACCCTAAGGCCGTACTCGTCGCCTGCAACTGGTCAGATTCGGCAATGGCGCTTCTCGATGCCGAGACGATGCGGACGCGCCAACTGCCCTCAAAAAAGATTTGGACCTCGGACATACTAGTCCTGAACCGCTTCCAAACCTCAACCGTCATAGCCCGCAGGGCACAACTCGACCAGGTTCACGGCTTCAGAAGCGAACTCGACGGGGCTGAAGACTGGGACATGTGGCTGAGACTCTCGAGGCTCGGAGAGGTCGTAATCATCGAGGAACCATTGGTGTACTACAGGGATACCAATGGCGGCTACTCCAAGAACCTGATGCGCCTCATGAATTCCATGCAAAAGATGATGGAGAGGGAGTCAGAGAACATGTCAATCAACCCCAGACTCCTGAAAAAGATCTGGGCATGGCATTACCTTCGCTTCTGCGTAGGTTTCCTCCTGATAAAAGATGGCCGGGGCGCCAGGACCAGCATTGCCTCTGCAATGAAGGACGGACTAACCCGCCAGCTGCCATCAGCATCGTGGGACTATCTGCTGCCGTTTTTAGCGCACCGGGTCAGAAGACGCTTGCAGCACTAAACCAATCGCGGTCTCGGAACCGAGGTCACCTAGGGGACTCTACTTGGAGGTCCTTTCGCCTTCCCCAATCCTTTCCTCATAGCCTGCGTTGATGGACCTCTCCCGTCGCTTCCGATATACCAGAAACGCCACGATCGCGACTACCACCAGAGCCAAGATAACATAGGAGACATCACCAGCCACCTTTTCGACCTGCCGATAACTTTGGCCTCCCAAGTAGCCCAGCATCGCCATAGAGACTGACCAGGCTATTCCCCCGCTGACGTTATAGAGGGCAAACGTCTTGTATCGCATGTTCGATACACCTGAAAGACCTGGCACCAAAACCCTCAAAGCGGTGGTGAATCTGCCTACGAAGACGCCAGGGCCACCCCGTCTCATCATGAACTCTTCAGCTCTTAGAAGATGAGCAGGCTTCACAAACCGAGACAGCTGGTTGTCGATAAGGGACCTCCCCCATCGTTTGCCGACGAAGTATCCAACGCTGTCACCGATTATCGCGCCCAGCGATGCCGCTGCCATGACCAACCCCAGAGACTCCTGATGCTCGAAGGCCAAGACGCCCGCAACAATCACCACTGTCTCGCCGGGGAAGATAAAGCCAAGAAAAATCGAGGATTCAGCTGCTGGCAGCAGAAATACCAGCAGAAGCACCAGCCAGCCGTGAAGGGTCAAAACGTAATTGGCAATGCTGGTCATTTAACCAACCTATCATTCTCACATAAATAACAAGCTGAGAACTAGCATGAACCAACCATCCACGAACCAAACTAGCCGAAAAGCAAGGCTGCCGTTAAACGGTTCCTCCGCGTCGAGACTCGAGCGTCACATTCAACACGGTCGACAAGATAAACGCTAAGCCAGA
>JAJZIP010000092.1 GCA_021810525.1 Actinomycetes bacterium
CTGCGATCTGAAAAGGCAAAGCGCAAGGACGCTACCAAGACCACAGAGGACGGCGAGGTTGTCCACAACTTCCAAACACTGCTTGACCATCTTGCCACTATCACCCGCAATAGAGTCGCCTTCGCCAAAGGCGTAACGATTGAAAAGCTCTCGCTACCGACTCCTACCCAAAGACGAGCATTTGAACTCATTGGAACGCCGATTCCAAAGTTAGGTCTAACCAGGACATTGGCAGTAAACATGCTGGTAAGCAATCTGTATAATTGGGATTCACATCAGCTTCCCAAGCTGAGAATGCGGGCTAACCGCCAGTTGCCACGGAGACTGCGGGACAGGTGGCGCAGGTTACGCGATTTCCATCGATTCGATGGTTTTGATTTTCAGAATTACTGATAGATGGCAGTATTATAAGACATACAGATGTGACGCAGCGGCAGTATTTGATCTCAGCCAATTCCCGAAATTCTGTCAGCAGTTCTTGTCTTTCTTGCTGCGTTCTCTCGGTAACAGATTCGAAGTCGTCAACTCCGCCAGATCGAGCTTGTGGCGCGCATCAATCATCGCCGCTTCACCCGCTTCGAACTCTCCATGACACGTCGGATTATTCGGCGTTTTGTGAGCATCGATTCGAGGGTAGCAAATTTCAGAAAAGCATGTCAGACAAATGATTATGAAACTTATAGACGCGGGCTGAGAAGCTTCTTGTGCACAAGGGACTGATGTCAAAGATTGAGAAGCATCTGCGAGTGGCGCGTGCCACATCAGGACTTTCCTGAGTGTCGGTTACGGAACTCGCTTCTAGTGGGACAGCGAAGCAAATGCATTGCGGGACGGATGCCAGAAGAGGCTCCATATACTATCTGTCGTGACGGAAGGTGCAATGGCCGGCTTGGTCGGTAGTTGGTCTGTAGTTGGCCAAATGACGGCAGCGGACGGCAGCGGATGGCAGCGGACAGTAGTAGCAGATCAGGGGCGGTTTCCTGACTTTACGCAGCCATAGAAGTCCTGGTAAAAGCCCTGAAGCATATAGCCTGTAGTTATTAGTGGGGGATGGTCTCCCGAATAGCGTCGAGGAGTATCGTGTCATCAAATTCCAAGGCCAAAGCCAAGAGCCAGGCGTCAGAATTTATTGAACTTTTGGTCGCCTATGTTAAGCAAGAGACCATTGGCCCTATCAGCCGGCTTGGGAGATATGTTGCGTTCGGACTTGCCGGTTCGATACTTGTCTCCATAGGGATTGTACTGTTGGTGCTCGGTTTCCTGAGGCTTCTGCAAAGCGAAACGGGTTCGGCCTTTACTGGGCATCTGAGCTGGCTTCCGTATATATTTGCAGCTCTGTTAGGATTGGTCATCGTAGCCGCCGCTGTGCTTGGTATCGTGAAAAAGCGAGATACTCGTTCCGTTTAGCATGTCCACAGATCTGGCGTTCACGCCAAGGAGAGAATATTGAGTTCCAAGGACTCCAAAGAGATAACCAGAGAAGACCTTGAATCAAAGCTTAGGGAGATACACGGAGAGGTCAACAAGGCAGTTAGCACGGCCAAGCCGGCTCTCTCTTTGGTTGCCGTGGCTGTTGGGGTGGCTGTAATATCAATCTCCTTTCTCATTGGGATGAGGATCGGCCGGAAGAAGAACACGATCATAGAGATCAAGCGGATCTGAATATGTTCAAGCGGCTTGTCGGGGTAGTCATTTCATCGAAGAGGTCGGAATTGATCGCGAGAGCCAAGAGCGGTGATCCGATCTCGGTCGGATTGGTTGTACTGTACTTCCTCTACCGCTTTTCGAAGAGACGTTCCTCAGGCAGGACATATGTAACAAAACTACTGCCGGGTCAGACAATTTCGATCTCTAACATACCTCGCATACCCAAGAAGGGCTGAGTTGCGTTCGTTGCCGGGTGGGAAGCGGACTCAAGCTGGTATTGTCTTCAAGGTCTTCGGCAGGCCGGTCGAATCAAAGCGGAGCGTGCCATCAAACTAGGTCATGTGGGGCTGTCATGGAAGAATGCGTTAGTGAATCTAAAAAGATAGAATCTGGGGACTCTTACCAGCCAACCGATGTGGAACTCTGCCTCGAAGATAGCGAACTGAGCGGGCCACTTACCAGCTTTGTTCCTGGTGGTAGGGTGCTGCTCGTAGATGCGAAGGGCCACGAAGCGTTCATAAAGCTCCGTGTGGGGGGCCAAAGCCACATGCATGTCGGCTACATCCTTCACGATGAGCTGCTAGGAAAGCCGGACGGGTATCTCTATACGACCAACACAGGGGCGCAGCTCGTAGCGATGATTCCGGGACTTGATGACACGATTTTGAAGATGCCTCGCGGCGCCCAGGTGATCTATCCCAAGGATATCGGTGCAATCCTGATTCAAGCTGACATATTTCCAGGTGCAAAGGTACTCGAGGCTGGTGTCGGGTCAGGAGCGATGTCCATGGCTCTTGTGCGGGCCGGAGCGCATGTGACCGGATACGAACTTAGGGCGGATTTTGCCGAGATAGCCGTCAAGAACGTCGGCATGCTGGCGAGAAGAGGCAGCTACGGCAGCTACAAGGTGGTGCTGCGGGACATATATGAAGGAATCATCGAAACTGGCTATGACCGGGTTATCTTGGATCTTCCGGAACCCTGGCAGGTCGTGCCCCATCTTGCCGGCGCTCTTGTCTCTGGGGCAAGGGTTTGTGCATACCAGACCTCGATCAATCAAGTGGCGGAATTCAAGCACTCATTGGATAGGGCGGGATTCAGCACTGTACGCACAGTTGAGCTGCTGGAGAGGGGCTGGTATATCAGTGGACGAGCGGTCAGGCCGGACCATCGGATGGTGGCCCACACCGGTTTTCTGACCTCGGCTCGCTTTGTGCCGGCGCTTTCCAGGATCGCTCGCAAGACAAGAGAAGCCGAGGACGTTGGCTAGGAGCTTGGTCGTTCCGGGTCAGTTTTGTTCAGGTCTCAAAAAGCCACCTTTATCACCAGGCGGCTTCTTGAGACGGCAAGATATCAAAGCTTCTGGACCCGGCTAGGATGACAAGCCGAGCAGGTTAGGTCAATCGAGCTCTACGAAAATGCACTCGCCAGGGCATTCTTCCGAGGCCTCTACTACAGCATCCTCAAGGTCGGCAGGAACTTGAGCCATCTGTGCCGATCCACCCGGGTCATTGCAGATGTTTCCGTCGTCTTTGACGTATGCAATGCCGTCATCTTGAAGAGTGAAAACGTCGGGGCAAATCTCCTCGCAGAGTCCATCTCCCGTACAGAGATCCTGGTCTATCCAGACCTTCATATTCGATTCCTCTCAATACAATACAAACTCTTGACTCAGTGCTTTCAAGCCTTACAAATTCAACCAATGATCTACAATCTAACAGTAGTGTTGTGTCAAACCGTCGTACTTTAGCACGGCTCCCGCAGCTTCTTTCGGCAGGATTCTCTCTGACGATTAGCCAGCAGGAGTTGAGCGCGAGTCTATCAAGATCAACGTCAAAATCAAAAATGATAGGTCGCGATTTTTCCAGTAATTTTGTCGTCGCCCGAAGGCTGGGCATCTTTGAGAGAAATTCTTTGGCACGTATTAGCCCGATGCGCTGATCACATGCGGGATCATTTGGCAGGTCCCATGGGCCGACATATTTCACTTTTTATATCGATCTGGGTATTTATTATTTCAAATTTGGTTTCTATAAACGTTGGTGGATTGGTATTATTAATAAAGCACCTGAGTTTTAGGTAGCAGTGAGTTGTCTTGCTAGTCACCTAGCTTGGGATCGTTCCAAAAATGACGAGGTTGAAACATTTTCCTTTGCTGATGGCTCCGTCAGTATCCAGAGAAACGAATCGCTTTAGGAGAATTGAATAGTTCACTTGGTGCCAAGTGGTTCCTTGCCAGCTTTAGGGCCAGAATTGCGCTATGGCTAAAAAGTGGGTAAATCCCTTCTGTGGAATGATCCCGGTTGGTGTAGGTTGGTGAATATCAGGAGGTGATGGGCATGTCGCAGCATGAGGATAGAGATGGAACGAGCTTTGATGAGGAAATGACCGCTGAAGAAAAGGTCAGTGTACTCCAGGCCGAAATTGATGATCTGAGAAGAAGGCTTCAAGACGCACCTCTGAGAGTACGTACCCTCGAAGAAAAGCTGCTCGAGGTCAACGGGCAGCTAACTCAAGCTATATCGAGGAACGAAAAGCTCACGTTCACGTTGCAGCAGGCAAGAGAGCACATAGCGACGCTGCGCGAAGAGGTCGAGAAGCTGACGCAGCCGCCCTCCGCCTACGGTATCTATCTAGGACGAAATGACGATGATACTGCCGATATCTATACCTCTGGGAGGAAGATGAGGGTGGCAGTACATCCCGATATCTCTCTCGAGGACCTGCAGAGTGGGCAGGAGGTCAGTCTCAACGAGTCGTTCACGGTTATTCACGTTCGAGAGCGTGAGATCGTGGGTGAGGTCGTGACAGTAAAGGATGTGTTCGAGGATGAAAGCCGCGCTCTGATCGTGGGCAGGGCCGATGAGGAGCGAATTGCCGAGATCGCTGACGAGCTGAAAAACGTCAAGCTTAGAGTCGGTGATACTGTTTTGTTCGATTCGCGCACGAGTCTTTTGCTTGAGAAGCTGCCCCGCCCGGAGGTGGAGGAGCTGATACTGGAGGAGGTTCCCGACGTCACCTACGAGGACGTAGGTGGACTCGATCGTCAGATAGAGGAGATTACCGACGCCGTCGAGCTACCTTTCCTTCACAGAGCCCTTTTCAACGAGTACAAGCTTCCCGCGCCTAAGGGCATCCTGCTCTATGGCCCTCCGGGTTGTGGTAAAACTCTGATCGCTAAGGCCGTAGCCAATTCACTGGCGAAAAAAGTCGCGGCTCTAAACCAGAGTTCAAGCGTGAGAAGCTACTTCTTGAATATCAAGGGACCAGAGCTTCTCAACAAGTATGTCGGTGAGACCGAGCGACAGCTCAGACTGGTGTTCCAAAGAGCTCGAGAGAAGTCGGAAGAGGGGGTACCAGTAATCGTTTTCTTCGATGAGATGGACTCACTTTTTCGGACCAGAGGCACCGGAATAAGCTCAGACATGGAATCGACGATAGTGCCCCAGCTTCTGGCTGAGATCGATGGCGTGGAGGCACTCCGCAACGTCATAGTCATAGGAGCGTCCAACAGGGAAGACCTGATCGATCCAGCAATTCTTCGTCCAGGTAGGCTCGATGTTAAGATCAAGATCGAGCGACCCAACGAGACCGGCGCGGTGGCGATCTTCTCTAGGTATCTGAATTCGGATCTGCCAATCGATTCAAACGAGGTGGCCACCATCGGAGGTGGAGATCCGGACAAGGCTATAGCCGCAATGATCGAAAAGACCGTTGAGGAGATGTATCGGACTGACGAGGCAAATAGATTTCTCGAAGTCACCTACCAGAATGGTGACAAAGAGGTTCTGTTCTTCAAGGACTTTGCTTCTGGTGCAATGATCGAAAATATTGTTCGACGAGCCAAGAAGCTGGCCATCAAAAGAGCGATATCGGGTGAGGAGTCCGGAATCCGGACTTCCGACCTCATCGAGTCGATAGCCAAGGAGTACAAGGAGCACGAGGATCTGCCCAATACAACCAATCCGGACGACTGGGCGAAGATATCAGGCAAGAAGGGCGAGAGAATTGTCTACGTACGCACTCTCGTATCCGGAGGCGCGGATGAAGCAGGAGGTAGGGCCATCGAGAAGGTTGGAACCGGGCAGTACCTCTAGATCACGATTTTTGCCTCCGGCGCCGGCAGTGGTTGTGCGGGGGTATGCCGGGCTGGGATCCTAGCTGCTTGTTGCCGCGAAGGCTTCACTGTAAACACCGCTAGGCCCTTATCATCCAGGCCACGGTCTGTTGGCTGGTACCGCGAAGGGTTGGCTGACGGTCTGTCGGAGCGAAGGCGCAGAAATGTTGCGATTGCGTTCGAGACTTGGTCCCTCATTACTTTGTCGATGGCGGAGGTGTGTCCAAATGAATCAGGGAAAAATGTTCGACTTTATTTGTTTTGGTCCAGAAGTATCTGTCACTTGGGTCTCGGATAGCGATAAGGTTCAGGTATGGCAGTAGCAAAGGTCTGCGGGATTGAGACAGAGTATGGCATCACTGTCCACGGAGTCAGGGATGCGAATCCAATAACTGCGTCCAGCATCTTGATCAACGCGTATATCAATGAACTTCACGGAAATGTTGGCTGGGATTTTGTTGACGAGACACCTGGAAACGACGCCCGGGGCTTTGCGCGAGAAAGCTTTCCTCCTTCAGAGGTCGAAAGCCATCTAGTGAACACGGTGTTGACCAATGGTGCTCGTTATTACGTTGACCATGCACACCCCGAGTACTCTTCGCCGGAATGCATCTCGCCCAGAGAGGCAGTCATCTACGACAAGGCAGGCGAAGAGGTTCTTCGTACTTCAATGAGCGCTGCGCTTAGGTCGATGCCGGTTGGACAGGAAATTGTCGTATACAAGAACAATTCCGATCGCAAGGGCAACTCCTATGGATGTCATGAGAACTACCTCCTCGATCGGGCGTTGCCTTTTGGAAAGCTGGTCAAGTTCATAACTCCTTTTTTCGTGACGCGTCAGGTCATGGTGGGTGCTGGAAAAGTTGGGACAGAATCGCCCCAAGTGCCAAGGGGTCAGGTACCTTTCCAACTTTCGCAGCGCGCGGATTTCTTCGAAGAGGAGGTGGGGTTGGAAACAACCCTGAAGCGCCCGATCGTGAACACCCGCGATGAACCGCACGCAGACGCATCTCGTTACAGGAGACTGCACGTGATTCTTGGCGACGCCAACATGTCCGAGGTGTCAAGCTATCTGAAGGTGGGGACGACTGCAATCGTGCTTTCGATGATCGAAGACGGTTTCATGGATGACTTGGATCTGTCGTTAAACGATCCGGTTTCCTCTTTGCGGCACGTATCCTACGACGTAAGCCTAAAGCGGCAGCTTCGTTTGAAGTCCGGAAAGAGGATGACCGCGCTCGAGATACAAAGAGCGGTATTTGAAAGGGCTGAGGCCTATCGAGACGGCCACGGACTTGGGTCCGTTGGCCTCGAAGGTGATGGCGATTCTGTGCTGACGCTGTGGGGGGAGGTTCTGGACGCTCTCGAGACGGATCCCATGCAACTATCTGACACCTTGGACTGGGTGGCTAAGTACAGACTCGTCTCGGGATACCGTGATCGCAACGGGCTTGATTGGGACGATTCGAAACTGGCTGCCATTGATCTTCAGTATCACGATATCCGTCCAACAAAATCGCTTTTTTATAGGCTTGGAGTAAGGACTATTCTGGGAGAAGAGGAAGTCAAGGCGGCCGTGACCCAACCGCCGGAAAATACAAGAGCATACTTTAGAGGAAAATGTTTGGAGAGATTTGGCGACTACATTGCAGCTGCAAACTGGGACTCGATGATTTTTGATCTCGGGTCTGATCCGCTGAGAAGAGTGCCGATGATGGATCCGCTCAAGGGAACAAGAGATCATGTTGGAAAGTTGTTCGATGAAAGTGCGAATCCGGCACAATTGCTAGATAGTCTCGGATCATAAGGAGAGTTAGATGGCAGAGAGAGAGCTAAAGAAAAAGACAACTTCACAGCGAACCGAGGATGAGGTAGTTGATGCGACAGCTCCTTCTAGCAGCGAGAAGTCAGAGAAGCTGAAGGCGGAGCTTGACGATCTGCTGGATGAGATCGACGAGGTGCTGGAGGATAATGCGGAGGAGTTTGTTCGTAATTACGTTCAAAAGGGTGGACAGTAGCAGTACGCAGTCCTAAAAAGCTGCGCTAATAAATGATGGAAGATTGCGATTGGAGAGGGTGAACTAAGTGACCTTGCCGGTTTTCGATACCAGGGAGGATCCAGGCCCAAACTTTATGAATCTGCTCATAAAGTCGGGTTTGGGTCCGTTTGAACCCCTGGCGGGCGTTGCGTCTGAACTACCATCTAAAGGCATCACGTTCCCTCACGGGACGACCATTGCTGCATTGAGATATGCTGAGGGGATCGTAATAGCCGGTGATCGGAGGGCCACGGAGGGCAATTTCATAGCCCACAGGCGAATTGAGAAGGTTTTTGCAGCGGACAAGTACTCCGCGGTGGGAATTGCCGGTGCTGCCGGCCCTGCGGTGGAGATGGTGCGCCTTTTCCAGACTCAGCTCGAACACTATGAGAAGGTCGAGGGAGTCAACCTTAGTCTTGAGGGCAAGGCGAATCAGCTTTCACAGATGATAAGGGCTAATTTGACCATGGCCATGCAAGGTTTGGTGATAGTGCCGCTTTTTGCGGGTTGGGATCTTCAGCGGAAAGTTGGTCGCATCTTTACATACGATGTCACGGGAGGCCGTTATGAAGAGGTGGCATACCATGCCATTGGGTCAGGCGGCAAAGATGCAAGAACCACGATCAAACTCGGCATAAAAGAGGGAATGACGAGGGCTGAGGGCGTTTCTTTGGCAATTGCGGCGCTTTACGAGGCTGCAGACGAGGATAGTGCAACTGGAGGTCCTGACCTAGTCAGAGGGATATATCCGATCGTTGCTACAGTGGATCGCAACGGTTTTTCAAGACTTGCGGACGCTGAGGTGGCAACGGCTTCCCAAGAGGTAATTTCGACCAAATCAAGTGCAGGTGGAAGCCAGTGACAGTCCCTTTTTACGTAGCCCCAGAGCAGGTCATGAAGGACCGGGCAGACTATGCCCGAAAGGGCATCGCTCGAGGTCGATCGCTCATTGGAACCATTTATAAGGATGGGATTCTTGTGGCGGCAGAAAATCCGTCACGGTCGTTGCACAAGGTCTCTGAAATCTACGATCGCATTGCATTTGCTGGAGTAGGCAAGTACAACGAATTCGACCAGCTAAGGGTGGCCGGCATCAGGCACGCTGACACCAAGGGGTTCACTTACTCACGCGACGACGTCGACGCACGGTCTCTTGCTAACGTTTACGCGCAATATCTGGGCCAGGTCTTCACCCACGAGATGAAGCCGTTGGAAGTTGAGATCCTGGTGGCGGAGCTTGGAACGGACGATTCTCCTAGTCAGCTCTTTCATATTCTCTATGACGGGACCGTGATGGACGAGAGCCGGTTCACCGTCCTTGGCGGGGATTCTGAATCGATCTCCGAGCGGTTTGGAGCGGAATTTCAACCAGATTGGACACTCGAGGTCGCCCTGAGGACGGCGGTTCGTGCGCTGGCCGGGCCGGATCGGACATTGACTGCCCGAGACCTCGAGGTTGCAGTGTTGAGTAAGAACAATGGCCGACGGACATTTGATCGATTGGGACCTTCCGCGCTGGAAGGGCTTCTTCAAGATAGATGAAGGGCTGATTATCGTGAGTCTTGAGCGCCGCATCTTTGGATTGGAGAATGAATACGGCGTCACCTGCACTCTAAGAGGTCAAAGGCGCTTATCGCCGGATGAAGTCGCACGATACCTGTTCAGGCGGGTTGTAAGTTGGGGCAGGTCGAGTAATGTTTTTCTCGAGAACGGTGCAAGGCTTTACCTTGATGTCGGATCTCATCCAGAGTATGCGACGCCGGAGTGCGATTCGCTTCACGATGTAGTCGTCCACGACAAGGCCGGCGAGCGAATACTTGAGAACCTTGTTGCATCTGCGGAAGTCAGGATGCGTGAGGAAGGAATCAAGGGTTCGATCTTTCTTTTTAAGAACAATACCGATTCCGCTGGTAATTCTTACGGGTGCCACGAGAACTATCTGACTACACGGACGGACGAGTTCTCGCGATATGCCGAGGTCCTGATCCCATTCTTTGTTTCACGTCAGATATACGCTGGTGCAGGCAAGGTCCTTCAGACGGCAAGAGGTCCCATCTTCTGCATTTCACAGAGGGCCGAGCATATTTGGGAGGGGATCTCTTCCGCGACTACTCGATCTAGACCCATCATAAATACGAGAGACGAGCCCCACGCTGATTCGGAAAAGTACCGACGTCTGCACGTTATCGTCGGCGATTCAAACATGAGCGAGTACGCGACATTCCTAAAGGTGGGTACTGCTGCAATCATGCTGCGTCTCTTGGAGGACCAAAGCTTCGTTCTAAGGGACCTCAGCTTAGAGAACTCCATCAGGGCCATTCGCGAGATCAGCCACGATATGACGTGCCAGCGCAAGGTGAGGCTGGCCAACGGGAGGGAGCTGTCTGCTCTCGAGATCCAGCAGGAGTACTGCGAGAAAGCTCGGAAGTACTGTGACATCAAAGGGCTGCCGCCTGAAGAGGAAAAGGCCCTGGAGATGTGGGAGCATGTGCTTCAGGGGATAGAAAAGGATCCTCTGTCACTAGATAGGGAGTGTGACTGGGTAATCAAGCATAATCTGATTGAGGCTTTTAGGGCAAAGCACGACCTGTCGTTGGCGCACCCTCAAGTTTCTCTTCTGGACCTGCAGTATCACGATGTCAACACAGAGCGAGGCGTCTTCTATAAGTTGCAGGGCCGGTCCATGGTTGAACGAATCGCCACCGACGAAGAGATCGAGGATGCTGAATCGATCCCGCCAGCAACCACGAGGGCTAAGCTGCGTGGTGAATTCATTGCCAAAGCGAAAGAGAGGAAGCGCGATTTTACAGTTGATTGGGTTCATCTCAAGCTGAATGATCAGGCACAGCGAACTGTGCTGCTCAAGGACCCCTTCAAATCGGAAGATGAGCGAGTAGATCGGCTCATTGAAAGTCTTTAGGAAGGTTTAGAGATTTTGGGAGAGCAGGAAGTTCCTGTTGGTTCTGATTTGCCGTCGCAAAGACGGTTGTCAAAAAACTCCAAGCGAAACATTAGGGACGCTGCAATCATTATTGTGGTTGCGCTTGTATTCGGCATATTGATTCGCAGTTTTGTTTTTCAGTCTTTTTACATTCCATCAGGTTCGATGATACCTACGTTGCAAGTCGGCGACCGTGTTCTTGTTAACAAGTTGTCATATGACTTTCACCCAGTGCATCGCGGCGACATCATCGTATTCAAAACTCCCCCCAACGACAGGAGCAATCCTGCCATAAAAGACCTTGTAAAAAGGGTGGTTGGTCTTCCCGGAGATATTGTGTCATCGGCAAACGGGAAGCTTTACGTAAACGGGAAGCCACTTGCTGAGCCTTATCTTCCCGCTGGAACGCTGACCCAGGGAGTTCCGACAATAAAGGTGCCTCCGGGGGAGCTGTGGGTGATGGGTGACAACAGGACTGATTCAGAGGACTCCAGGTTCTTTGGACCGATCTCCGAAAAGCTCATAGTTGGCAGGGTCTTTATTCGATATTGGCCACTGAGTTCTTTTAAGGTGTTTGGTTAGCTGGTCCAACCATAACTGTGGTCTTGAACTGCAACTATTTCATCGATCGAGGCTACTATCTAACCTGTGGGCAACTTAGATCCGACAAAGATTGCCATCGTGCTCATTGTTGCGCTGGTCGTTCTAGGACCGGAGAAGCTGCCGGGTTTTACCAAGCAGCTCGGAGCCTGGTGGGGCGAGTTTCAGAGAGTTCGGGCAAGACTTCAGGCGGAGATCAACGGCGCGGTGAATCAGATCAACAGCGTTGCGTCCCCTTTGACAGAGAACTTCAAGGCCGCATCCGGCACAGGAGGGATTCTACCCTCGATATTTTCCGTAGACAACAGCAAGAAGTCTGAGTCGGCTGTGACCCCGCCATTTCCCAAGGAGCAGGGCAGGAGTTCGGAGTCCCGGAAGGCATCAGAGCGGCAGGGGAAAGAGGGGTGGGGTAACACTGAGGGGGAGAGCGGCTACG
>JAJZIP010000093.1 GCA_021810525.1 Actinomycetes bacterium
GTATGTCCACGCACCCGGGCTCCACGCGCCGATGTACTCAACGAGCACGGCACCCGCAAGGCCCGCGACGCAACCACCGACTATGAACGCAGTCATGCGGATTCCCCAAAGATTCTTGCCGACTGCTGCAGCGGCATTTTCGTTGTCGCGCAGTGCGCGCAGCGACCGGCCGAACGGGGAACTTCCAATCCTATCAAAAAAGAGGTACGCCAATATTCCCAGAACCACAGCGCCCGCAACAAAGTACCACTGGTATACATTCGCGCCAAGGTTGCCGCTCAAGGGCTTTGGCACACCAGCAAGGCCAGCCGCACCATTGAGAAACCCTAGCGCGTTCGTCACGACCTGGTTGGCTATTATGGCTATCACCAGCATTGTCGCGGCTTGATAGTCCCGGCGAATCTTTCTCATGGTGATCAATCCGACCAACGCGGCCAAGATACCTCCAGCGACCAGGCCCGCAATGAGCGGAAATGGAAAGGGCCAATGCGCTCCCCAAAAATACGTCTCTCCATACGCCGCGCCGGAGCGTCCCAGTGAAGTGATTGCGGCCGCATATGCGCCCGCCGACTCGAAGATGATGAAGGCAAAGTTTACAATGCCTCCAAGACCGAACTGAAAGTTGAGGGCCCACGCACCAAGAGCGTAGACCACCATGTAAACCGCGAGAGTTGCAATGTAATACGACATCAGACAGCAATGCCCTTCTTCTCGAACAGGCGGCCAAACAAACCTTGCGGACGCACCAAGAGCGTCACGAGCAGAACACCGAGTGCGATGACAACGTTATAAGAGGAGGCACCAAAAGCACCAGACACTTGGATCACCAAGGTCAGCGCCACAGACATGGCGGCGGCGAAACCGATGGATCCCACACCGGCAAGAATTACCACCGCGAGTATGTACGGCAAGAAGGCTGTACCCATCGTGAATGACACCGTTCGATAGCTCATGGCAAGCGTCACTCCAGCCAAGCCACAGAACAGTCCGGACACCAACCATGTCAGGTTCGAAACCATTTTTGTGTAGATCCCCGATGCGCCGGCAAGCTCGGAGTTGGCCGAAGTGGCTCGGATCGCGACTCCAAGTCGAGTTCCGTGCAAGCCCAATTCGATGAGAGCAACCGCTACCAGCGATATCACGATGATAATGAAGTCAGTGGTGCTGAACAGCATGCCTAACACATGGTGTTCAGCACCCAGAGGAAAATTAAACTGGTATATCTTGCTGCGGGTTACTGATGCTGCAAGATAATCCAGAAATATTGACACGCCCACAGAAACCATTGCCATTTGGAACAGCTCATATCCCTTTCGGGCGAAGGGCCGCAAGATTAACCAGGCGATCATTATTGTGAGGACAGCCCCGACAAGCATCCCGATGAATGCCGCGATCCACACAGATACACCGGAGACTGTCAACTCGTACGTTGCGAGAGCCGCGATCGTCATGACGCTGCCATAGCTCAGGTTCATTACATTGGTCATCCCGAACTGCAGGCTGAATCCAATCGCGCCAATGCTCAAGATTGCACCGCTAATAATGCCAAAGCCAATTCCGGACATTAGCAGAGACATAGGCGAACTCATACCCCCCCTCATCTAGACGGACCACATGCCCCCTATTCTTGCGACAGCGCGATAGGGGGCATGTGAAACCTCGGCGTATCTTTCTACTGCACTCCGCTGACGTTCACGGCATTTACCTTGGCGGCACTTATTGTGTGAAGTGTCTGCCAGCTGCCGCTTGTCGAGTAGGTCTCAACCACTTCGGCGTCCCCAGCGTTGTGGTACTGGTTGAATGACAGCGGACCGAATGTGCCAATATATTGGATCTTCTTACCCTCGTTGATAAGTTTCACGCCCTGCGCGTAGGTATATACGGGTGTCTTACCCGACCCAGCGCTCGTGACAGACATGATGTCTTTGTTATAGGCCGCACCAGAGATCGAGTGTGCCTCGGTCGCTGCTAGAGCCATGATCATCGACATCGAATAGACAGCCATGGAGTGAGGGTTGTTCACCCACTGCTGCGGCTTAGGAACGTTGGCACCAGATTTCAGAAGCCACGAATTGTAGTCCTTGCCTGCTGGGCCGGTTGCAGTTGGCTCGTTGCTCACCGTGCGATAGAGCGACGCGAACCTTGACGCACCAACAGCACCGCGCACAGCGTTCAAATATGACGACTCAAGAATTACTGGAGTGAACACCACGTGAATAGGCTGGCTGGTCTGGTGGATCAACTCGCTGAAGAACGTGGCAGATGTCGTTGGGTCAGCCTCGGAGAAGATAACTTGAGGATGCGCCGCAATGACTCGTGCTACCTCTGAGGCATATGACGGCTGATCAAGCTGAACATTCTCTGAGGCGACTATTTTGATCCCCTCAGCCTTCGCCCCTGCAACGACACCAGGTAGATCGCCTTGAGAGCCGGCGTCCGATCCGAACACCGTCGCAGCCGTCGTCCAACCCTTGCTGTGAGCGTAAATGGCCATGCCGACACCTGTCGCTGCGTCAGACGGCACCGGACGCCAAAAGTATGGAAGTGTATTGTGGTCAAACGATGTTTCACCGGCCTGGGACATCATGACGATATGGTGAGAATTGAAGATTGGAGCGAGCAGCGGACCCGAGTTAGTCCCTGGACCGAGCACCCCCAAAATGTTGCTCGTGGTTGCAAGAAACTTGTCAACTGCTGGAAGTGCATCGGCTGGATCACCTGTCGTGTTCACATCTTGCGGAACCAATTTGTGTCCCAGTATTCCACCAGCTGCATTTATCTCATTTGCGGCCGTGTAAATAGCGGCATTCTGTATCAGCCCGATGAAGGCAGACGATCCAGAAAACGGTGCAACCGCTGCGAGCGTGACCGAGCCATGGATGGAAGACGACGAACTCGCCGTCGTGGATGTGACTTTTGACGAAGCGGCGCTACTTGAACCGCAAGCCGCGAGTAACAGGCTTGCGCCGAGGAACGTGACTAATGGTACCTTCCTTGACCTCAATTGAATCCCCCCGAATCTGTGAGCCCTAAAAGGAATGTTGTTGAATATTTATGTGCGCTGACACAGCTTTATAAACTATTGAAGGTTGCCACTTCCCAGCTTGGATGACAACTTGATACGAAGAATCCTACGAAATTTATTACGTCTGTATCCTACAAAAAATATTGAGGTATGTCAGTGCAAAAGATCAATTTCCCTTCTGCATCAAAGGGCCATTGCCTCCGGCGCAAGTATTATGGTGGATATATAAGTTTTCGCTGAAAATGCTGGTAGCCAGATAGGGAAAATCGAGGCAATACGGAAACAGTAAGCCCGAAAGCGTTAGAGAAATCTTGAAATTGGACTTCTATACTCGATCAGGTTGATCAGCCTGTCTTTCATCGATTCAGCACCAGGCTCTAAGAGATCTAGACAGAGAGGTGTCGTTGCTTCGGAACAGCCATTTCCACATCCTCTAGACTCGCATCCATGTTCTACCCTTCCGGCCGACAGATTCAGTTGATTCATGGTGACAGCCAAGCCGTCATAACCCAAGTGGGGGCTACCCTTCGAAGCTACGAAGTTGAAGGCTCTCAGATCCTTTGGGGTTTCGATGAGAGTGAAATCTGTACCGGAGGGAGAGGGCAGGTGCTGGCGCCATGGCCAAACCGCCTGGACGACGGGCGATATGACTTCGCTGGCATCACGGGCGTCGCCGCATTGGACGACCCAGCCCGTGGGTGTGCGATTCATGGACTCGTACGTTGGCTGTCATGGGAGATTCGAGAAGCAAGCCAACAACGTGCACTCCTCGCCTGTTGGTTGGCACCTCAACCGGCTTACCCTTTTTCTCTGCGGCTCGAGGTGACATACTCTCTTGGGGACAAGGGACTCTCTGTTCAATTTGACGCTTTCAACGAGGGAGAGACCACGATGCCTTTCGGCATCGGATTCCACCCTTACCTAGCTGTAGGCGCTGGAGGAGTTGATGCAGCGCGGCTGCGGATTCCCGCCCAAAGGCGTCTCATCCTTAACGACAGGGGACTCCCAAGTGGAATCGAAACCGTTGAAGATACCGAATACGACTTCCGCTCTGAACAGGGCCGAGAAGGCACTCCCTCGCGTCCACTCCGCAATTTTGAAGGTCTCCATCTGAGCGACTGTTTCACCAACCTGGCAACCGACGACAATGGAAGTTGGAGCGTTCTTTTCCAGCCAGATCCGGCGGTGGATTGCGCGGTCATCCTTTGGGGAGACAAGGCGTTCAGCCACATCATGTGCTTCACAGGCGATACTCTTCCAGAGCCGATAAGGCGCTGCGCTGTGGCAATCGAACCGATGACATGTCCTCCCAACGCACTAAGGACCGGGGAGAATCTGATCCTGATCGAACCAGGCGGTGCAGCAACCGGCTCATGGGGGATCCGCACCGAATCATGACTGAGGCGACGTTCGACAGCCACTCGCCTTTCAGCACGCCGTAGGCACGTCAATTCGAAAAAGCAGCACGGCCAGCACGGCTACCGGGATGAATATCAGGAGCGACATGTCGCGATAGCCAAGATACGTGGCGACAACCCCCAATACCAGAGGGATCACCAAGGACACGCTGCTCGTGGCGGCGAACAGGACCGCATTGGCTTTCGGGAGATCCGGAGAGCTGGTGCCCCGAGCCACCAATGAAAGCGAAACCGGATATACCAATCCGTGAGGTATCCCCAAGACCGCCATCGCGACCACCAGCAGGACGAGACCATGGCCAAATCCAAGCATAACAATGCCTGAGAGCGTGGCAATGGCAGCCAGACGCAGCAACAGGCCGCCTCGATTACCGGGAGGCCGCCAAACCAGAAGCAAACGGGTTCCCAGTGAGAATGCGAAGAAGATAGAAAATGACAGCTGCGCAAACGAGGCCGAAGCCCCGTAGGCAAAGTGGGCGATCAAAGCGCCGAAACTTGTGACAGCCACGAATGGAATCTGATAAAGAAGCAGCGCCAAAATAGCCTGGCGCAGATGCGGGTTCTCGCCGATATGGGCTGAAAAAGAGGCATCTTGAGGCTCAGCCTGAGCAGTCCCATTTTGCACGACAAGAAGGAGGAGCGCCGCGCCAGCCAACGGAAGCGGAAGGAAGCTCAGTATCGCAACTCTCAAAGATCCCTGACTCGCACGCAGCACCAGCGACTCAAGAAACGGCCCGAGCGCCAGGCTTGCGCTCAGAGCAACAGTATATGCACTAAGCGCCCTATCTCTTGCCACCCCCGGGACCTGACCAGCCAGCGTGGCCAGCACTGGCATCACCAAGCCGCCCGATGCGCCGAGGATCACCGCTGAAATCAAATACGTGGGAAGACTGCCGCCAAGAACAACCACGCAGATCGCAATGCTAATACCCACCAGCCCTACAAATGCCAGCAGTCGAAGGCGAGCTGAGCGCAGCCTCTTGACCAGCCAAAAGTTGGCTAGAGCTGCAACACCTGCTGCCAAGGTGATTCCAAATCCGACTATTGAGGGGCTCAGTTTCAGAAGTATGTGTCCAAACGGCCCAAACGTCGTTTGCACTGCGTTCTGAGTCGATCTGAAAAAAGCCGTCACCACCAAGAGAGCTGCGAAGGGCAGGCCCATGGCCCGAAATCGTTTCTTTGCTGGACCGCTTCCGACCAAATACTTCTCACTCAACTTACGGATTCCCAACATTCAGATTGCAGACCAGGTCGGATATGATTTCGATGTCATTGGTGGCCGACCATTCAATGGTGATCACAAGACAGCAGATAATTGCGGAACATATACAGCCATCCAGGCATCGATCGTCGAAGGATCTCAAATAGAGAGTTTGACTTTCGAGATGACCCCTGTCAGCCACTAAACGAAGTGGCCGGCAATCCCGCGACACCCGGTGACAGACAAAAGAGGCTGCCTGCGTAAGGCTGTTCCAGAAGTTCTTGAGCTGACAGCCCGATCGTGCCCGATGTGACGTAGAGAACATCCAGATCTCGACCACCGAACTCGCAACTCGTTACCTTGGTTGTGGGAAGTTCGACCCTACGGTCCAGATCTCCGTTGGGGCTGTATCGATGGACAGCTCCTCCGAAGACCAGGCATACCCATAGTCCGCCCTGGGCATCGACGCACATTCCATCCGGGCGTCCAAGGCCGTCCCCGATTGTGACCAGCCGACGGCGATTGGATATAGATCCGGTGTCCAGATCGTAGTCAAACACGTCGACGCCAAGGGTGGGAGTGTCAGCGTAATACATTGACCGCCCGTCAGGACTCCAGGCAAGTCCGTTGGACACGGTGACACCGTCGAGCACCACCGTCAACTCGCGGTCGTCGCCAAGCCTGTATAGAGACGCCGCCCCTGGAACTCTCTCCTCGGTGAGCGAACCGACCCAAAATCGTCCTCTCGGATCACACAGTCCATCGTTGAAGCGAGCACCCGGAGGGAAGCTGGCCGGCCGGGAAACCGTCCTGACCTCGCCTCCCCAGGCGTCATTTTGGACTAATTCTCTTTCCAGTGCAATCAGAAGCCCGCCCTTTTCACGTGGAATTGCAATGCCCACCTGCGACGACATGACATCCGATTCGTCAAGCCCAGTGCCCGGATCATACCTATGAACCTCCCGCCTGGGTATATCGACCCACAGGAGCTTTTCCGAGGATGCATCCCAAATTGGCCCTTCACCAAGGGAAGCGCGTGATTCGAGAGCGATATCGACTGATATGCCTACCACTGGACGTCCTTCTTCATTACCACCCCGACGCTTTCCAGCTCCATGGCAAGACTTTCGAGGCTGGCACCGGACAGGGTTGGGTTTGGAAAAACCGCATTCGCGGAGCACAGCCCCAGAAGGTAGAGAGCCGCTTTCCACCCACTTGGAAAACCCGCCCTTCGGCAAACACTCACGATCGCCATCAACTCGGTTTGCAGCTCTCGCGCCGTCTGCCACTCTTGGGCAAGAATGGCATTCCAAAGCGCAGTCACAATTTCGGGGACGAGATTAACCGAAGCGGCTATCGTTCCAGAACCTCCGAGAATTCCGCTCGCCAATAGCAAGGTGTCACTGCCCGTCAGAAGAGAGAACGGCATCCCTCGCGTGACATCGAGAATGGTCTCGAAATACTCTAGGTCGCGGCTCGAATCCTTCATCCCGATTACACGGCTGTCACGGGCAAGAGAAGCAACGACGTCTGGCGAAACACTGATCTTAGTGAACGACGGAATGTTGTACACAAGGATCGGAAGCGACGAACGCTCGGCCACAGTCTCGTACCATTTCGCGACTGCGAAGGGGCTGTGCTGGTAGTAGAAAGGTGCAGTCACCAGTACGGCGTGAGCACCCGCACCAGCGTAGGTCTCTATATCCGCCAACGCGTCTCCAAGAGTGTTTGAAATCACCGCTGGAATGTTCCAGACTCCTTGTGGAAGCAGCGATGACACGATAGAGGTCATTTGGGAACGGGAGTCCCGGTCCAATAGCGGACCCTCACCGGTGGAGCCTACCGGACATATTCCCGAGAGGGAGCACGAGAGAAGTCTCTCCAGCATGCGCTCAAGTGAGCTGCGGTCTATGTTCCCTCTCTCATCCAACGGAGTAACCAAAGCGGCCATGACGCCTGTTGGCAAACCCGACATTTCACTCCCAATCTTCGCTCAGCACCAGTGACCGGCACTGGCTCTATCATTCCAAATCGTAAATCCCGGCGATTCTCATAAGTGAGCTGCGGACGCCGCATCTCCATATCGAGAAGCCCGGCCGAATTCGACCGAGGTCTTCGAACCTAGCCAGGCTGTGCGCTAGAAGAGGCCGGACGCCTTTGCGCGACGCACCTCTTCCGTAATGCGATCGTAAACCACGGGAACCTCCTCATCGTGCAGATTCGCAGGGTTTATGACAAGGGCATTTTCGTTCAGGAGGGAGTCATTCGTAGCCACTCTCCGTTCACCTTCCTCGAGTGCGGATAGCAGCTCCTTTGCACCAAACCCCCCGTTGGAATCATCCACTTTCAAGACAACGCAAGGTACAGGGCGGCCATTGGGAAGCTCGTCCCTATATTCGACCACCACTCCATCCACGGTGTCCAAGTCACTCGCAAGTCCCCGCATCAACCTACTCCAACGCAGATAATCCTCATCGTGATCATGGGCCCGAAAACGTTCGATAGCAATGAGAAGGCCAATTATCTCCTCCTTACCGACCTTCATCGGGCGCCCAAGCCCATGCCTGCCCAGACCGGTCTGGCCGACAAAATTGCCGTAGTCGAGCTGAAGCCTTGATACCAGCTTCACCAGCTCTAACGATCCACATACGAACCCCGTTGCCTGCGGCCCATGCAAAGCCTTTCCTCCGCTGACCGCGACAAGGTCGGCACCCACGTCAATATAGCGTCGTAGATTTGAAATCGGAGGAAGCGCGTTCGCGGCATCAACGATCACCGGCACGTCATAGCGGTGAGCTAGGCGAACCACCTCCGCGATGTCCACACCAAATTCGGACCGCTCATGCACATATCCAACGGCAGCAACAGTGCCTCCTGACAATTCGCGCTCGAGTTCCTCGCCAGGAATGAACTCGAGCGATCCGCCAGACAACTCGAACATTCGACTGTAGGGATTCAGGTGCGACTCCTGCAATAGAATTCTAGAGGGACAACCTTCCTCCAACCTTGGCAGGTTCATCAAGAGCGTTTGACTGCGCCTCCCGATACACACCGCAGCTGAGAGCGCGATAGCAGATGCCGCTCCCGAAGTGACGTGGCCAGCCTCTGATCCGGTAAAATCCGCAATCACCCCGCTCGCGACGCTCTGAAGCTCGCTGATCTTTACGAAATGCCTGCTGGCCGCAGCCATGGCGGATACCACCTCACTCTCCATCAAAGTTCCGCCGAACTTGGTGTAATCACCAGCGGCGTTGATAACGGGAGTGATACCGTATCTGCCGTACACGTCCACAGTCCGCACCTCCTATACCTATACAGATCAGACCATCCTGGCGGTTGCATGGGATTGCCCACGCAGTTCTCCAACGTGCCGTACGTTCCGGCTGGGGTCTGCCGGATTGCCGGTTCATCAACTGCGTGGGCACCAGATCAAGCGCTCATCAAGAGACTCCCGTGGCTTGCTTCCGGCTAGGGTAAGATCTGGCGACTATGCGCCGAATCCTGCCGCCTTTCCGCCTGCCAAACCGTACTTGGGATTCCAGAATGACGTCACCGGCACCGATTTAGTCAGCAAGCCCATACTTATGAACATGCTCTCTTCGGTCTTAAGCCAAGATGCCACGGTTCCGTTTCCATAGTCCGTTACAAGTTGCTGTGAAGGGACCAGCACCGTCCCCTGTGCTCCGGGGGTGAGAGCGCTCACCGGCAATCTCACGAACTTGCTCACAACGGGAAGCATGGCCTGGGAGTTGTTGATGTAGTACTGGTTTGCCTGCAATTCAGCCTGCATGAACCGAGAGACCGCTCCAGGATGGGCGGCGACAAATGAAGGGCTTGCCACCCAGACATCCGTCAGAGCAACCTTGGGGTAGAAGCTCTTGTCGCTCGCTATCACCTTCAAGCCCGGAATGCCGGACTGCATGGCTCCGATGTAGTGGCCCCACACCGAGGCGGTCGACGCCTTATGGCTGTTCATGGCGATCACGGAGCTCGAAGGTGTGACGTTCTGTATCTTCACCGAACTCAGTGAGAGCCCTGCATTCTTAAGTGCCAAGTACAGAAGCATCTCGCCGGAGGTGCCGACTGGCGTAATGACTGTATGACCCTTCAAATCCGAGACTGAACTGATTGACGGAGAGTCGGTCACCAGAGCGTCATCCGCGCTTATGTCGTCCACTCCAATAACGTCGGCTCTCCCCTTTGCCGCAAGGTAGAGAGCGCCGGGTCCTATGAAGGCAATGTCGACTTTCCCTGAAGCCATCGCGTCGATAGCCGGCGGCCCGGATTGAAACATCGTAGTAGTTACCTTAAGCCCGGCCTTTGAGAAAAAACCCTGGTTCAGACCAACCGCCAAATTTTGCGCTCCGTCAAAACCGTCGATGAATCCAACTGAGACCGACTCCGGAGCCTTGGCGGCGGTACTTGCCGGAGCGGCCGAGGAGGCCGACGCTGACGAAGAGGCTGGCGCCGAAGATCCACACGCGGCTGCGACAAGAGCCATCGACACCGTCACCGCTGAAGACACGACAATCTTTCGGCCAAGACGCACGCCCGAAACCATGCTTCTTGATCGAATCCGACGCTCAGAAACTTTGCGCCTTTTCAAGGACAGAGAGACCATTACAAACACCTGACTTTCATTTGACTAGTTGCTTTTATTGGTTGGTTTCCTTTGGACACCATCGGAATGAGAAAGGAAGCTTTGCTGCCACTGCCCGTCATGCAAGGCGCTCCACAGTTTGCGCCTGATCTCGCCAAACTCTTCTGTCACACGAACATCCGACGACCTGGGATGGGGCAAATCCACTGAAACATCGTTGACGATTTGACCCGGGGTTCCCCCCATGACGAGAACCCGCTGCGCCAGAAAGATCGCCTCTTCAATATCGTGCGTTATGAAGACGACTGTCGTTCGCCGATCGAACCACATCGACACCAGTTCATCTTGAAGCCGGACACGTGTCTCGGAGTCCAGCGCGCCAAACGGCTCGTCCATGAGGAGAATGTCCGGTGCCACCGCATATGCCCTTGCGAGCGCGACCCTTTGCTTCATTCCGCCGGAAAGCTCCTTTGGAAATGCATTTTCCCATTGCTCCAAGCCCATTCGCTCCAGAAGTGAGTCCGAGACTTCCTTCTGTATGGCGGTCGATCCACCTGCCATACGGATTCCAAACTCGATGTTCTTTCGAACGGTTAGCCAGGGGAAAAGAGCGTATTGCTGAAAGACAACGCCTCTCTGTGGACTGGGACCCAACACCCTTTCGCCATCTACCAGCACCTGGCCGGACGTGGGCTTCACCAGTCCTGCGATCACGTTCAAGATGCTGGTCTTGCCACAGCCGCTCGGCCCGATCACGGAAACGAAAGAGCCCTTATCGATACTCACATCGATGCCTTCGAATACTGTGTGTACCGCTCCTTGCGCAGAGGTCAGCTTCAGTCCAATCTTGTCCAAACGCAGCTTTGGCTCGTCAATCGTAGGACTCATTTCTCCCCGACATCCTGCCATCTGCTGATGCGGCGATAGAAGATGAGAACAAGGCGGTCCATTGTGAACCCGAGCACCCCTATTGTGAAGATACCCGCATAAACCACGGGGATCTCGAACAGGGTGGAGGCCACCTGGATCATGTAGCCCAGACCATGCTGGGCTGCGATCAGTTCGGCAGCTATCAATGTCGTCCATGCCCCAGCAAGGCCCAGCCGAATACCGACAAAGATATGGGGCAGGGCCGAGGGAAGGATCACATAGCGGAAGAGTTTGCTATTCTTCTCAACCCCAAGAACCCTCGCCGCACGGATCAGTGTGGCGTCCACGTGCCGCACGCCCTGATGAACGGTGATCACAACCGTGAGAAAGACCGCGAAGAAGATGACAGATGTCTGAGCCTCTTTCCCTATGCCCAAATATACGATTATCAAAGGGATTAGGGCAATCGGTGGAATAGTCCTGAAGAACTGGATCCATGGCTCGGCAATTCGATTTGCAATGCTGTACCAGCCGGTCATGAAACCAACCGGGACCGCAGCCACAAGGCCAAGCAAAAAGCCAATTAAC
>JAJZIP010000094.1 GCA_021810525.1 Actinomycetes bacterium
TACAGCGCATATGGCGTCAGATCATATTTATCACAAACGTTACGGCACCATTACTTCAGCGATGGAAGATTATGAAATTCGCGATGTCATGGGACGTGAATCAGTGCCCCGTCTTAATGTAAGCATTATGGGAGGTCCGATTGACACAGGCAATCTAATGATGGAGCTGAAAATTAAAGTAGAGAACGAGGCTATCACCCCAGCAGAACACTTCGTCCTGCAGATTCTAGTACCTAGAAGCCTGCAAATTGAGTCCGATGGTGGACCCGGTATAGTCGAAATGACGATATCCGATACAGGAACTCCTTTGACCTCACTGATATTTCAGTACGGTGGGATCGGAAAGCTGCCAATTTGGAAAGGTCTCAGCCTCAGCGTTCTTACAAAACCGCTCAGGATTCAAGCCACGCAGCGAGGGACGTACCCGATAGGATGGCGGGTAACCGCGCCGCGAATGGATTGGCGTAACGGAGAGGCATTATTCACCTTTTAGTACATGATTCTGTCATCGGCGTACTGTTATAATCCAATAGAGGGAGCTCTAATCTTTGATTCAGGCTGATGGGTTGGCTACTGGGTTCGACTCCTAGTTGGTATGTCACCGTTTTGCTCATTTCCTTTTTAGTACTCATTCAGGTGAAGTTGAATCTCGAATGTGACGAGCGGAAGGAGATGCGTATGAGACCTAAGAGATTTTGGTTTTGGAAAGTTCTGGTAACTTCATTCATGGAAATGGCCGACGGCATACTAGGCGGGGCCTGCCTGCCAGCCTGAGTCAAAGATTGTTGCCCCAAGGATGTTGGCGGGTATTCTTCCATCTTTTTGTACAACTGAGATTACACCCCATTTGTTCCCGAAGAGCTACCAAACCAGCCATCAACTTTCATTAGCAAGGCTCTAAAGTTGTCTGAAGGATCGGGGTAATTTTCGATTAACTCGAAAGCCTTTTGCGCATCGAATTTGCCATTGATCTCCGCTAACTCATCATCGTTGTTAACGACATTTTCAATGGATTCAATGTGGTTTTTACTAGGATGAGGGGCGCTATCTTCGCAGTTATCAGGTTCAAGGGTGATAAGCCTCTTGCATTTTTCGCATGTTTCGGTTGTCTTCTTCTTGTCGTGCCAGCAGTTAGATAAAGTGAATACTCCGAATCTCTGGAGTTTGTCTTGCCAAGAAGCCAGCCATTCATCTGGTTTGTCGCTAAGTAGCAGATCAAGGAAGTCATCCAGTTCCTCTAACTGGCTGTAATTAGGATCATCACCAACAACCTCAAGAATTTGCTTTGCAATGTACGGGATCTTCCGGGTTTTGAGGCCTTGATTACTTCCATTCCCATACCTCGAGGAATATCTAACTGGGGCAAACGATTTACCATCCACAATTGCAGCCCAAGGGATCCCAAATAGATGTGCGACCCGCAAGTAACGTGGAAACTGGGCATCACCATTGAAATTGACAAAATGCGGAAATGCGTCAGACTTTGAACCATGAAGACTTAGAAGCCATCGCGGATAAACTATCAACTCCGTTTGTCCAGAGACAAAAATGACGCTCCCTGCGAAGGGGATGGACTTAACTTCTGGTTGAGCTATCACCAGTCTTTGCAACTGGTCACTCTGATCAATCGTGTTCGAACTCAACCTATACGCTTTACTAAAATTATTCTTATCTAGGGACACCCTAATTGTTGCGCCGAGACCCTCACTCCATGTAGGGAGAAGGCCAGGGGCATGGGTTACGAAGACGTACTGTGCGTCTCCGTCGCGTAGAAACTGAAGTAGGTTCTCCTGAGCCAAAGGATGCAGATGGGCAGCTGGCTCATCAAGCAGGACAACTGAGTACTTGTCTGCAGCAAGAAATGTTGCGAGGCGTAGTAGTTCTGCACCACCGGAACCAATCGCTGCTAGCGGGATCTCGCGGCCATTGGTTCGAATCACAGTTCCTATTGTCAATGCGTAATCTTGTACCTGGCGGTACTCCCTGACTGGCTGATCCCTCTCAGGCGTTAGGTCATTCACCACATGGTCAAACTGGATATTGTGGGTGTTACTAGTTGCAGTCACATGCAATTCCGGATACGCCTCGTCTCCGCGCAACTTCCCGAATATTCTCTGAACCGTAGAATATCTATCTCTGTCATCCTTGTTGCCAACACTCCATCTATAGAGCATCGAAAGATATAGCGGAATGACGGGTTCCCCGATGTCTTGTGCTGGCGCATTAGGTGAAGCAAGGATTTCCATATTGGTTGTAGCTGGAGTGCCTAGCTTTAGATCATCTAGATCTGTGATGATTCTGTCGGCAACAACTTTCGCAAGCACTCGCTCAAGCCCCGGCTCCCTCCCAGCCATGATTGGACTCTCAGATAGTAGATCAGCCCTTAGAAGCTCATCCCATACTGATCCACTGTCAAAACTCGCGAGCTGTTGGGTTATCTTTGAATATATGCCCCGCTCTTCACTGGGAAACATGGATCCATAGTTGACAACTTTGGAAGAATCGTCATTATCTGTCACCGATACCCTGTTCTTATAGTCTTCGGGTTGTCCCAAAGTGGGAAGACCTGCGAGAGTTAGGATTCCACGATACGGTCCATTTGGTGAGTGCGACAATGTCCAGCGATAAGTCTTGCCATCGTGTTCGAAATCATAGGCAAGGGTCCAAGAGGCGTTTATAGTACGGTTGTGCCTCAACACAATGACACCGGTTCTTATCGCCATGTACATCTCGTCGAGCGCATCGTAATTGCTGACGTAACTTGCGGCAAAGTCATCATTCGTTCTTGGGACTTCAGCAAGAGCTGAGGTAGCTATTCCGCGTAAAAAGAGATGAATTAAATAGGAGTCTGGTGATTGCTCGAGAGGGAACTCATCTGTTGTTAGGGTTACTCCAAGTTTGATTTCCGAGTGCAATGAGATTTGTAAATGGGGTGGGCACAGACTCTCGATCTTCGCGTTCATAGCGTTCCATTCAAAGGTATTGGGAGCCATAGTTTCACGGCGAATTACATCACGCACGAGTGTGAGGATTCGGAGAATGTTGGTCTTGCCGGCACCATTTCGGCCAACGAGTGCCGTAAGTTTATCGTCAAAGTCAATGCGCTCCTCGTGCCCGTAAGATAAGACGTTGTGAATCTCTAGAAAATTTAGACGCATCAAACCCTCGCTCTCAGGTATATAGTTGATCGGTCTCATCATTTCCCGAAACAACATCGGAACTGGCATCCGTGTCAGTGAGATCGCCGACATACCCACTCACTTAAGGTCGGGTGACATTCCGCTACATAAGCATACTGAATGGTTGCGACGGTAGAGAGTAGACGCTGGGTTGTAGAAAAATTAGCCCCTGCTTCGGCAGGGGCTAATGGTCGGGAAAGACGATCTGAGTTCGATCATATTTCAACCCCGTAATGTTTGCAAGAGAAAAATTGTTACAAAGTTCGCGAATTCCGAGAGTGATATATTGATAACTGATGGCCAAAACTTACACTGCCAATCGTCGACTGAGGCCACTCAGAGAACCCCTTGAGCGCAAAGATTCGAT
Source organism: Actinomycetes bacterium (assembly GCA_021810525.1). GTDB lineage: Bacteria > Actinomycetota > Acidimicrobiia > Acidimicrobiales > Acidimicrobiaceae > SCQM01. The sequence goes on from JAJZIP010000094.1 coordinate 3,547, forward strand.
GCGTCTTTGAGTATCCATTGGCTCGGCGGAGCTCTCTTACTTCTCTCTCGAGTGCCTTTATACGCTCGGTTTCAGCGGTTGTAACGCCATCTCGCTTGCCATTGTCAATCTCAGCCCGGCGAACCCAGGCACGCAGTGTCTCTGGGGTCATTCCTAACTTCTGCGACACTGACTGAATTGCTGCCCACTGCGATTGAAACTCGCCATGATTATCCATGACCATACGGACTGCGCGATCGCGAACTTCCGGCGCGTATCTCTTTACCTTTCCCATAGTGACAACTCCATTCTCTCAAGATTAGGAATGTCCAAGATTCCCGGGGCGATTCATTGTTCTATGTGTGTTTCTTCTTTTTGTTTCTTGTGTTTGTGATTTCTCTTTTGTTGTTGTTGTGTTCTTCTTTTTTGTATATGCGTTTGTCTTTTGTTTCTATACCTTGATTTGGTATTTGTGTTTTTTCCTTGATTTTGGTGTTAGCACATAAGTATAAGCCCTTGCGGGCTTATACGGGAGGTGTTACAGTGGTCATAGGAGGTGATAATTGTGCCAGTTCAGAGGATGAATCCAATTAGAGGAACGTCGATATTGGCGACGCTGGAACATATGGCGCAATTCATCGACGAAATTCCGGACTTTCGGCGTGAGAGAGCAATTGAAACTGGTATCGAGACCTATAATTCTGAAATCGCACGTGCCCTTCTTGCGCACTATTCGACCGATGGTGGGACACCACTTACTTGGGCAGGAAGTGCGTGTGCTCATTTCGGTCTTTCCCCCGGAGACGTGGCTTCCGGTGCCAAAAAAGACCTTCTGGCATTACAACGGATTTTTTTGGATGGGGTGCATCCTACGGTGGTAGATAGCAAGGGCAACCCGATTAAATTACGGCAAAGGCAGCGCGACGACGCTATCAGGGCTTTCGGCTTCATTCACGCCGATCCCAAAACTCAAGGGCTTGCCCGGCTTCATGAGAGCCGCATCTTGCAGGATCGACTTGCGTCGATCCATGATCGAACGAATGCATATTTTCTCGACTGGCTTGAAAAAAATGCGCTCGACGTCAGTATTAAACTAGAACCTAACGAAAGCTACCGATGTTTGGGATTGATTGCGATTCGGGCGACTCATCACTCATCATCGAAAGCAGATCCACATCCCCATGATCACCTATTAATTGCGAATTTTACGCCTGTCGAAATCACTACGACTCTCCCCGATGGCAGTACATTAGTTCGTATTGAATACCGCACTTTGGACTCCCGCCTCCTCGACCGGATGAGGTTTGCTGCTGGAGAGGCGGCTACGCAGTTTATGCGAAATCTGATCGAGCAAGAGCTTGGATTAAAAACAGAACTCAACGGCGACATCACTGCACTAGCTGATGCCAATTTGATCAGAGAATTTTCCAAAGCTCGGCAGCATATTCTTAAACTAGCCCAAGATCAGGATGGGTTGGATCATGGTATGAAGACCGACGAACTTCTTTGGCTAATGACCCGTCGTGGGAAAGCCAGCGCCGACATCGAGAGGGCTTTTGACGCCGCATGGAACGACCCTAAGGGGCGAGCCCAAGTGCTTACACTTTGGCGTGAGGCTGTAGCAAAGTCGAATCAAACTTGGCTCGCCCAAATTGACCTAGTTGGGCAATTCGCGTTAGAACAGATAGAGAATAATCCGGAGCTTGCAGGGCCGAAACCGCCACCGGTTTGGACCCCTGAGAGACGTGCTGAAATCGTTACCCAAATAGTTGAAGCGCTGAACAACAGGGCGGTCTTCAGTAAAGAATGGATATTAGCACTGGCAATTAAATTCGGCGAGGGACACTGGGACACTATCGCGGAGGAGGTGGGCGGAGAGGTCATCAGATGCAAAGGTTTAACTGAAGAATTGGTCGATGAAGTTCTCATTGATCCCCGCATTACTCAACTGAAACCCACTCAAAACACTAACGCTTTTTCGACCGCTGAAACTCTTCAGATTCAAGCCAATTTTGCCCTCGCGCTGGAAGAATTAGCTACTTCGACTCCGAAAAATGCTACGTTTGCACAAGTCAAAGCCATGCTATTGAGATCCCAAAGTTCATACCGAGGAATCACTTGGGACGTCGAGCAAAGGGCTGCATTTGACGCTGCGTTTTCGAATGCCGGGCTTGTGGTTTGGATGGGTGTGGCGGGATCCGGTAAGTCGACTTTGGTCGAGGCAGTCCACCGGTGCTATGCGAAAAGCAAAACACCAGTCTTGGGGTACGCGGTAGCCGGGGCAGCCGTTAAGAGGCTCGGGAATGCGGCACCGGGATTGAAATGCGACACCGTTGCCAGCCTGGTCATGAAGCTCGATGGAGGCGAGAAATTGCCGAAGGGCGCGCGGGTAATTATTGATGAGTTTTACCAATTGCCACTTGTAGATGCGGATCTGATTACGAGAGCGGTCAAAGAGGCTAACGGACAGCTGATCATGCTCGGAGACCCCCGTCAAGCACAGGCTATTGACGGTCGTGGAGCAGGCTCTATTATTGCGCGCGTTGCACGGAACGATGGGCAACTTGTGGAACTGAATATGGTCTACAGAATCAAGTCAGAAAACATTAAGTCACTTGCAGCTGCGACTCGTGTGCGGGATGCTGCAGGATTTCTGAAAGTGGTCAAGGAAGCTAGTAATACAAAAGCAGGTAAAAAGGATCAACCCGCATTAGCACAAATTACTAGCCCTGAGTTAAATAAAGCTATCGAGCCTGAACTAACTGTCACCAAAGCAAAGCTTATGAAAGATCATTTTGACGCTATTGCCAAGGACCTGGGCAAAAAATGGAAGGCAGGTAAGCCATCTGGAGTTGCTATCGCGTACCTTAATGATGACGTAAATGACATGGCTACAAGGATTCAAACTGTGCGGTGGGGTGAAGCAGTGGAAGAGGGTCCGGAAGTTGCTGACCTTACTTCTCATGGTCAATTTGCCAGGGTTGGGGATCAGGTACGGACCCGGTACCCGATTAAACCGATTGGCGTTTTCAATGGGAAAGAATGGGAGGTGAAAGCGGTTCGGGAGAATGGTTCGGTCATATTATCAGATGGAAAACGATCTGTTAATTTGAATGCTGATTATGTGGCTGAGCATCTAGAACTAGCCTATGCTTCCACTGGCCATAGTGCCCAGGGTGGAGGCTGGGATGAGGTTTACGGCTGTTTCCGAGGAAATGAAAGTTCAACTTGGGCTTACAACGTAATAACCCGCGCAAAAACCCAGCTGCATCTATACGCAGAAATCCAGATAGGAACGGGTGATATGACCCATTTCTGGAAAGCTGTTTTGCAGCGTAATGACGAACAAGTTGCGGCGCTGCTTCAAGCTGAAGAAGAAGTTAGAGCGCAAGCAATTGCTGAGGCACGTGATGCTAGATTCGGGCCTGAACTGGGTGGTACAAGACTGAATGAAGTTTTGGAAAAATTGGGATTAAAACGGACTGAGACCAAGGCGGAGCCCGAGACACTACCTTTGACTCCGCCTTTGGTTCCCCCTTTAATCCCCCCGATTGACGACCCAACAATTCCGGGTCAGGGCGGAATCGGTGGATTAGATGGAATTAATTGAGATTCCCCGCTGCCCCATTACCGTAACAAGTAGCCGTTAACGCCGAGCCAAAAGCTGCTCCCTGTCCTCGTAGGTTACTGTTTCCCGCAGACCAGATAGTTGAACATCCCGATGGAGGCGGCGTATAACTCGAACCTCCGCGCTTAGTTGTTTGATTATTTTTAGGCAGTATTTGACTCTGATTCCCGGGAATTGTCGTGGTAGTGCCCTTAATTGTCGCCTGAATAGCCGCCGAGCATCCATTAGGACCACATGTCAAAGGAGAGGTTGTCGCTGCTGCGCCGCCGGTAGATGGACCTAGAAATGGATAAGCGAAAGCCACTTGGGATGAGACCAGCGGACTTAGTAGAGCCATACACAATCCTATGATGGCCAAGTATCTTCTTGCTAGCATGACGTCACTGCTTTCGGTAAGCCTGCTTGCTCAACCTGCCATCCAATTGAGGTTTTGATCAGTGTGTCTGTCCATTGCATAAAGCCCGCCTTTCCTTCTACACCAGGTACGGGTTGGTTATTTGATCCGACAATGTATCCCTCCCCATCGGCACATTCCCGAACTGTGGCAGTAGTAGGATCTTGGGCATTGGATACGCCCTTTGAAAATACCGATACTCCGCCGGAAACAATTGTCGGGTAGTTGAAGCGCATTCCTGTTGGATCGGAAGGGTTCTTACCTGTTAGTACAAGCGATTCACCTTTAGCTGCCATAGATGACAGTCCAGCCCACGCAAGTTTGGCAATCCCTGGCGTCATTGCCTGTTCGGCAGACTTCAATATTGTCTGTGCCAGAGCAGGGTTAGTCCTAATTAGTTGTGGAGTGATTTGATCCACTGTATAGTTAGCAAACTTATCAGCATAAATTATTTTCCGGTTATGGAACGAGCCGGTACCCAGGTAGAACCCTCCCGCCCAGCAGTTGTCAGCCACTGGTTGCGGTGGCATGTTCTTAGGTGGCTGGTTCGGAGCTCCACAGTCTACTGTGGGAGCTGCAGCAGGTCCTGACGTAGCAGGTTTCACGGCAGTAGTAGGTGTTTTTGAGCTAGCCGTAGCGGTGCTACCGCAGGCCGCTACTCCAGCTGCCAGTGTCATGAGTGCTATTGAAGTTTTAATACGAGTCATTCAAATCTCCCCGCCAGAATTTTTGATTTGCAGAAATTGTAGCATCCCCAGTCAAATCAGGAATCCTGATTATCTCTGATCTCAGCCGAGACTTTGACATGGTGTTTTCGATTCAGAGAGCCCAATATCAATGCGGCTGATTTTCCAGCCAGCTGACGTTTTCGTAAGAATGTCTGTCCATTTCATCCAGCCGGTGTAACCATTGATATTGTTGACTGGCTTTCCTGCTGGATCAACGACGTGAACCTGATTATTAATGCATTCCCCTACCTGGGCCGTGGAGCCAAAGGCAAACTTCCTAATAGGTTGGACGCCAGGGATGGCGGAAACTCCACCCGTCAGTACTACTGTGTACGCGTAGTGCAATCCTGTTGGATCGCTTGGGTTAATACCGGTCGAGACCAGTTTGTCACCGGCCTTAGCTTGTTGAATCGTGCTTGGCATCCACTCACCTAGCGCACCGGAAGTAACAAATTTTGCTGCAGCCTTCTCGAGAGTTGCTGCTGCGTGAGGATTTGTCCGGACTAGCTGAGGCGTGATGGCAAAGAGTGCACTGTTCCCAGCCTTGTCAGCATAGATTATTTTGCGATTATGGAACGAGCCGGTACCCAGGTAGAACCCTCCCGCCCAACAGTTGTCAGCCACAGGTTTTGGTGGCATATTCTTGGGTGGCTGGTTCGGAGCTCCGCAGTCCACTGTCGGAGCTGCAGCAGGTCCTGAAACAGCTGGTTTCACGGCAGTGGTGGGTACTTTTGTGCTGGTAGTTGTGTTTGGCACTTTCGTGCTAGCCGTAGCCGTGCTACCGCATGCTGCCATCCCTGCCGCTAGTGCCATCAGAGCTATTGATGTTTTAGTACGAGTCATCCAAATCTCCCGATGTTTAGGGTTTAATTTCTACTCAACTATCGGTGTGGTCTGCCACGCGGTCATAGCTGTGCCAGTAGAGGGGAAGACTGCGTTGGTAGGCAAAGTGCCTTCCTTGGTTATTGAACATGATCCAGCCTTTGCAGTTGCAGCAGCATAGTACGTTCCAGGCTTAGTTACTCCAGCAGGCTCAGTCCTCGTGATCAGTGACGAGGTAGAACTGGCTACCACTAGAGCGAAAATACAATGTCCATTTTGATCTGGGGTAACAAATTCTACTGACTGAGGTTGATCTGTAACGCCCTTGGCTTGTCCCACCAGATATACAACACTGTTTGGTTTTTTAGTGCTGGATGGAGCTGCAATGAAATCAATAGTCGGCTCTGTCGCATTTAAAGACGCGCCGAATGACGACTCGTTCGGCAGTGACACGAAACCATCTTGTTGTACGTATATTGATTTTGCTGTAGTCAAAGACGAAGACAACGTAGAATCTGCTGCTGGAACTGTGGTGGCTACTGAGGAGCCAGTCGGCTTGCTGGTCGAGGTTGACGATACTCCCGACTTGCTTGTTACGGCTGCCGCGGTTGTCGCGGTTGTCGCGGTGCTACCACATGCCGCCATCCCAGCTGCCAGTGTCATGAGTGCTATTGAAGTTTTAATACGAGTCATTCAAATCTCCCGCCAGAATTTTTGATTTGCAGAAATTGTAGCATCCCCAGCTAATCAGGAATCCTGATTAGCTGTCATACAAATATCCAGACCCGGAATCTTCTACCAACTCAAGCTTTGGTTCAGCCTTTACTTGGCCCATAACTTGTTTCAGGTGCCAAACATCAACGCATTCATCACCAAGTCGAATTGCTCGCGCTACTGAGCGCTGAAGGAGCCGGCGGGACAGGGCGGAATTGAAGGACCCGACTAGTATTTAGCATTTTGCTATACTCGGTTAGATTTTGCTATACTTTCCCAGACAAATTGAGACATGTTCAGAGATTCTCCATGTTTTATCGACCAGAAGCGGCGATCTACCAGGACATACGCCCCAGGATTCGATTTACGGGGCTATATCTAGCGGAAGGTAGTTTTCCCTACCAAAAATTCAGATTTTCTTCCAGTTACAGATATCCACTCGGCTCCTGTACCACTTTAAGCCTTGTTCTGGCCTTCGCCTGCCCCATGACCTCCTTCAAGTGCCATGCCCCAACGCAGTCATCACCAAGCCGGATTGCTCTCGCAACCGCACGCTGAAGGAGCTGACGTTGCTCCCTTGGAGTCTTCCCGTTGAGGATCTCCCCAACTTCAGCGGCAATTTTCAGACCTGGATAATTGGCTTCAATCTCTGTATAGATCTCTCGTAGAATTGCTTCGAACTGGTCTTTGTTTGGTGCTTCAATGTTGTGCACTTCAAACCTCGACAGGATTGTGCTAGGTATTCTTTGCAAACTGTTGGCTGTGGCAATCCAGATCACGTGACTGGCATCGATCGCAATGGGAAATGCACCGTCTTTGAACACCTTTGCCGACACGGGTTCGAGCAAGTTGTGAAGAGGACCTAGCGGGTCGCCGTAACCCCAGTTGATAGGTGCTTTATCTAGTTCGTCAAGAACGATCAAGGGGCTGATGCAGTCGTTTTCAGTCAACACTCTGAAAATTGGTCCGGGGCTACTCTTAGCGTAGCTGTGACTTTGTCCTGAGATGTCTGAGGCGATCTGCAAGTTGTCTACTGCAATTCGGTTTAGTGGAACTCCGAGACATTGTGATAGTTGGTCAGTGAAGTGCGACTTACCGATTCCGGGTTCCCCGACAATGAGAATTGGCGTCATATTAATTGGTCTGTGGAATCTATTCGCTAGATTTACCACGTCCATCACGGTATCGATAACTTTTGTGAAATTAGGAGTTCTTTCTTTTAGCGCCTCAAGACGATCTAGAACTTCAGCATCAAAAGCGAATCTTTTCCACGGCCCGCTGCCAGCTAGACGCTGCGCAATCTGCTCTGTGCCTGCGATCGAAGTCGAGAGCTTGTGGGCCTCGAGAAGATCGAACAAAAGCGTTTCCTTATCTCTCGTTGAAAACCACGTTTGCGAGACCTTTCTAAATCCGCCAGCGCTTGTAACCTCGTCTTTGATCAAATTTGAAAGTACCCTGATCTGCTCCGCGATGGCGTGGACAACCGGATCGGCTCGATAAGGTAGTTCTCCGTGAAGGTTGCTTAGGAACTCCACAAGGGTATTTACATCGGTTGAGAACACATCGTCAACTGTTGGCTTTTCAACACCCATAAGAGCGGCCTTTACCGCTTCAGGATACTCAGTTTCCAAGAACTGTAGTTGCCATTTCAATTTGTTAATTCCTTGAATAGCGCCAAGCATTTTTCTCAACTTCCTAACTGGAACTCGTAAATCTGTCGCAGTGGTCGCACATGGTTTTCCACCACCCATGGTC
>JAJZIP010000095.1 GCA_021810525.1 Actinomycetes bacterium
TGGAAACAAGGCGGTTGGGTACTGGAGTGAACCAACTGAACTCTTCGCCCGAGCAGGTTCAGCAGTAGTCTTTGATCGCTTGCGTGAGATTCATGGGATCGCTAACGGCTTCTTGGATGCTTCGAGCGACCCAGAGCGCTTCCAGCCTGGATTGCATAAAGGCAACCCAAATCCCGCTGGAGTCGAACGTGAACAATTTGCCAAGGTTTTCAGGGAAACGATCCTAGTGACCATGCAAAAAGAAGATGCCGCCGCCACTTACAAGGAGCGAGCAGAGTTATCTGCACTTGCTGGAACTCAGATGCGAATGCGGTTTTAGCTGGAATTTCTCAGCTGGTGCAAAATAATACGCAACTGATGTCTTGATCACTCCCTATTCACAGGCTACCATTGCGGAAGCTTGTCGACCCTCAAACCAAGGTCCAAGAGCATCGAGAAGGGCGGCACACGGAAAGGAAGGCGACGTGGACACGAGTGACACCACCGCACAAATAGATCAGCACCTACAGTTGATTGCTGATGCGCCGGTGAATGACGAGGCCACCGCGCAGCAGGCCCTCGCCCGCACACTGTCCGCCGTTGGCAGCCTGAACCAACATCTTGCTGTCGCCGAACTGACCAGGACCGCGCTCCTCAGCCCGGTCGACGACATCGTCAAGAAGCTGGAAGAGTGGATCAACCGGCTGGTCGCCAAACTGACCGAAATTGCTAAGCAATTGAAAGCCAGCTTCTCCATCACTGTCGGGACGAGCATTTCGGTAACCCTTAGCTGTGGACCGTTCAACTGAAATGTAACGGTCTTCAACGAACAAATTTATTCCAGTGCACACACGTTTATTGAATGCCTTTGGTCTCCGTGGGACCATTTAGAGCAAACGTTAGTCTTCACAGTCACTATCGGTTTCAATCTGACCGTCATTTTCGCGTAAGTGCTGTTGATTTATTTCGTCAATGACACCTTCACCTAGAAGCGTCCGCGCAGTGCGCTCAGAGTCCTTCGTAATGGCCATTACGGGGCGTCGGGGAAGTTCTATGTCACCCCACTGCAAAACCCTCTGTAGGAGGCTTGGAATCCAGTCTTTAGCGTGTGACTCGGCAATATGTTGGACGTAGGGATCCCCGTTTGCTCCGTCATTGGGATTCCGTTTGATCTCGCACTTGGAAAGAAGTTCCCTTATCTCATCTACCAACTCCCGCAATGTCAATATGTATTCACGGTGAAAGCTCGGTGGTGAAGATGAACGCGCCTGCTCATAGTTCTTCCTGGCGTAGTACAGCGCCACTATTCGGTCAACCACGTCCATATGAAGCGGCCAACAGGGTTTATCCAAAATGAAGCGAAACTGGCTTTCAACCCAAGCAAAATCAGTGACAAAACGCTGCATAGACAACCAGGTTTCTGGTGGGGGTATCTTGTCATCGAAATAGGGTAAAAACTTCTCATAAAGTCTTTTTTTCCCGTAAAGCCAGTACCAATCCTCTGAGTCGGTGTATTTTAGGTCGAGAATAACGTAACGCTCAGCTTCTTTTCCAAGATGGTATTCCTTGCCCTTTTCGGTTACACTAAAGTCGTTTACACCTAAGTCGTTTAGGTCTGCCGTTGGGTTGGAAGTTGCGTGAAGCTGTGCGATCCGAGGATCTGCTGAAAAGTGTTCTGAGTTCATATCTATATGTATGCACCGGCTACAGATGTTTATGGCTGGCAGGGTTTTCCCGGCACAGTCAAACGAGTTTTGAGGCTCGTGCATACTTATAGATAAGGAGAGAAAAATGAAATCTTTACAAACCATAGATGGAGTGCTTGAAGAACTCAAGCCAGGCATGACCGTAAATGCCCTTGCAAAAAACATGTGTGATCCGTTTTGGCAGGCTAATCAATTTCAGCAACGGGATGAAATGGCCGCCAAGATTGGTGAGATGAAAGATATTTCTGATCGGGCAACCCTTGAGATCCAGCACAAGCTAATTGACGAATTTGTCGATTCTCTGGAATCCCCAGATGAAGAATACAGGCGTGAAGTGCTCGAACTCATGTCCGAATTTATCCCTCTTGAAACCAGGCGGGATATTGCAGCAATTGTTCTGCAAGGAGCTCTTGTCGAAGAAGAAGCCCACAGCGAAGGGAAAGATCCTGGTGAAAATCAACAACTTGGTCTGCGCCGAGGGATTTAGTCGCGAAACACCGAAACCGACATCGCAAGTCCGCTATCAAGCTGAACGAGTTGGAGATCTGCGGCGATGACTCGCTGGATGAATAGACGTTGCTCGTCTGACGAGTTAGATCGCATGTCGAACTCATAGCTCTTGAGCCTCTGGCTATATAGACGTGACAAACTTTAGCTCCGAATTCATGTCCAAATAGATCGTCGCTAGTTCTTTCACGATTGCGACCCAAGACTATGCCCTCGCAAGTACATTGATCGATGGCAGCCAACTACTAGCGACCAGTTACTCAGAATGACTCAGAATACGCACTTTGATCAGTCTCTAAACGACGATAGCTAACGAGTGAGCCTCGCTCAGCATCTGCCTCAGATTGCAGGTTTCCGCCACACAAAAACATGCACACCAACACAATTTCATCAGTTCCATCAGTCCAACATAGTATTGAGGAGATGCTCAAGAGCCGCCATTCTGATGGCCGAGATAAGAGGCCAGAACTATGAACCGACGGCTAACCGAATAGTGTGCAACGGAAGGTGGATCGGACTAAAGTTACGTATTGTGGTGCAACTATTGTGGAGCAGAAGGATCGATGGACGAAAATGAGGTTGAGTTATTTTTACAAACGGTGAAACATCAATCGCTCCGACGAGCTGCCAAAGGGTTTGGCATGACTGTTCCCACTCTAAATCACAAACTACATTCTTTGGAGCGTGACCTCGGTATCGTTCTTCTAGATAGAACTCCACGAGGCATCCGCCTTACTCGCGAAGGCGAGACTTTTATGGCCCTAGCCCCTCAGCTTATCGACGTATCAAACGAGATTCGCTGTGCCCTGAAAGAGGTTCATCCGAAACGGCAACTCTGGATCGCTGCCACACCGGATCTCGCAAGCCTTATTCTTTCGCAATTTCTCGCTTATCTAAGTCAGACTTCTCAGACAATGATTGCCGGAGTTATTGTTTGTCATCCGCCGGAACTTATACGGGGTCTCGTTTCGGGCAAATTTGATGTCGGCCTACTTCGCACCATCGGACGCTTGCCAAATGTCTCGCTACACAGACTCTTTGACGACAGACTAACGTTCATAAGTGGCGAACAACTTCCAGAGCTTATACTCAAAGACATCGAGACTTGGGAATTGTTTGCCCCTATCAAGGGCTTCATTGCTTGGCAAATCATTGAAGAGTTTTTCCAGAAGCACCAAACCTGGCCGAGAAACATACTTCACGTCAATCACCCTTTACTTGTTACTCAAATAGTGCGAAATCATCCTGGAGTTCGCGGAATAGTTTCGGAAAGTCTGATTCCAGGTGCTTCAACACGAGACCCACGCTCACCATTTCCTGTAACTATAAAAGATATGGAGTTACCTACACTTCCGACCTACGCAATCTGGCGAGAAGGCAAACGGTCAAGAGACGTAGAGAAATTTGTGGAGCTACTAATTCAGTTTGTAGAAACTAGAAAGCCAAGCCCCATGAACCGTTCTAGCTGAGTGATTTGGCATTTAAAGCGCTAAAAGGCACTTAACCGTCTGGACTTTCTCGCCAACACCAGGAATGTAATCGTTAAATAAAGCCAGGTCATTTCAACTGAGTGTAAATCATATCTTTACACTCAGTCTTAACTTCAACAACTCGGGATAATTTAATTGGGCAATCGGGCAGGGATATTCGCTTCGATTAACAACTAGCAGGACATCTACGGGGGGAAATCTGAGCATGTCAATAAGCCTGAGAACAATACCAAGCAAACCTATATCACGTCACGCGAAGGCATTTCTGGCCTTCTCTGCACTTGCGCTCGCAGCGGCAGCGTGTGGATCAAGTTCAGCTAGTACTTCAAGCTCCACCACCACATCCGGGGCATCTAGCTCGTCATCCGCAACATCCAGTTCTATTGGCAACACCACTGTTCATGTCGGTGTAATTCCTGTAGCGGACTCCGCTGCACTTTATGTGGGAATCAAACAAGGATTTTTTGCAAAGCAGCATCTGACCGTCGTTCCTCAAATTATTCAAAGCGCACCAGCGATAGTTCCATTGATGCTACATAACCAGCTCCAGTTCGCCACATTTGCCACTGTCCCTTTTTTAGCTGCTATTGGTAAAGGAATTCCACTGACTGCGGTTACCAATGGAAGTGTCAACTCTGCTGCCGCGGATCCGACTGGTATCTTCGTTCTTCCAAACAGTGGGATAACAACTGCATCTCAGCTAGGAGGCAAAACGATAGCCGTAAACGCCTTGAGCGCAGTACTCACACTTGCCGACATTAGCGTCATGAAAAAGGCTGATCCTTCGGTCCAGAACCCAAATTTTCTTATATTTCCATTTCCAGCCATGCTCGCCGCTCTTCAAACTGGGAAAGTCAATGCGATTACTACAGTTGAACCATTTACGTCCGAAGCAATAAAAGCCGGATACAGGCTGGTCGCAAGGCCATATTCGGGTGGGCTTCCTGCGGCGAGTTCCTTGACGGTTTACTCAGCCACAAAATCATACGTCGCTAGCAACAAGTTGACCGTAACTCGGTTTGCGACGGCCATGAGGGAAGCCACTGCATACGCTGCAGCTCATCCTGGAGCGGTAAGAACGGCTATAGCCGGATATACCGGAATCCCTGCTTCATTGGCGAACGTCATCAAGCTCGACCCGTATTCCTCGACATTATCTCCGGCCTTGTTTTCGAAGACGGAGGCACTGATGAAGAAGTTTGGATACTTGACATCTATCCCTTCGCCAACTTCATTTATCAATCCGTGATAGGGACGATTCCGATAATAATGAACTCTCAGAAGTGCGACATGGCAAGTGACTAGCACGTACATCAAGAAACGTATCCGTGCCACCACATCATTTGCGGGAATCGTTATCGCCCTATTGGTTTGGGTTATAGCGGAAGACGCAAGGCTACTTCCTCGAAGCGAATTTCCTTCACTGAGCTCTACAGCATCAGCATTTCTTGCACAGTTTCAAAGCGCCTCTTTCGTATCGGCGCTAGCAGCCACCCTATCCACATGGGCGGTTGGACTCGCAGTGGCGCTTGCAATTAGCCTGTTGATCGGATCATTCCTTGGCTCTAGCGCAAGGGCGTTTCGGTCATCATGGCTTATTGTCGAATTTTTGAAGCCGATTCCTCCAGTAGCCCTTATCCCCCTGGCACTCCTCTTGTACGGGACAAGTTTCTGGATGCCAACGGGCCTTATAATTTTTGGAACGGTGTGGCCTCTCCTCGTCCACGTCATCGCTGGAATACGTGGAGTAGATCCAGTAGCTCTAGATAGCAGCCGAGCGTATCGGTTAACTAGACGACACACCCTTAGATATCTAATTCTTCCGAGTGTCCTTCCCTCCCTCATGACAGGACTCCGAATCGCGGGTTCCCTTGGACTTGCTATTGCAGTAACTGCGGAACTTATCGGGGGATCCACGGGCCTAGGCAACTTCGTTGCGCTAGATGAGAGTGCATCAAAATATGCACCCATGTATGCCGTAATAATCTTCACTGGTCTGATCGGCATAGCAATTAACTCGCTGTTTAAGTTCTTGAGCCGGAAGATCGTGCCCTGGCACCATGAGCGCTTCGGGGCGAGTTTATGATACGAATTTCAGCGCGGATTGCGAACTCGCTTTGGCTCCCAGCTCTTCTGATGCTGCTCTGGTTAGTTGTTTCAGCGCATAGTTCCTCAATCTACTTTCCTCCGTTGACAAACATCCTTTCTCAGTTTCGTAAGGACTGGATCTTTGCCAATATAGGTAAGGACGTAGTACCGAGCGTACGAAACCTTCTCCTTGGCTTCATTCTCGCCTCAATAAGCGGAGTTGTTTTGGGACTCGTTATTGGACTATTGCCGACTTTAGGCAAGGCAGTTTCACCAGTCATACATTTTCTAAGAGCGATACCACCACCAATACTGCTCCCCTTAGCAGCCGTACTTCTTGGCCTTGGGACGAGCATGAAAGTCGTCATGATCGCGTTTGGAGGAGTGTGGCCTACCCTAATTAGCACAATAGATGCCACACTTTCGGTCGATCCAGTTGTTTTAGATACAGCACGGGCGTACCATATTCCACTTTGGACACGGCTTCGTCGGATCGTCTTGCCACAGGCCAGTCCTCGAATTGCTGCTGGACTCCGCACGAGCCTGCAACTCTGCATTTTCATGGTAGTAGTAAGTGAAATGTTCGCATCAAAAGGAGGGCTGGGCTTTTTCGTACTTGATGCGGAACAGACTTTCGCTATAAAACAACTTTGGTCGGGCATCCTGATGCTCGGGCTGCTAGGAATCGTGGCCAACTCGGCCTTTTCATTCTTCGAATCAAGAATTCTTCGATGGTACTTCATGTCACAGAACAAATGAGAGACAACCTATCGCTAAAAGCCTTACTCGCTTTATTACTCCACTCCGACGGAGGAAATAATCCCGGAAAGATGCCAAAATGACTTCTACAGATGCAACACCGGTTGAACTAACCGCAACAGACTTGACTGTCACCTATCCAAGTAAATCTGGACAAGTAAACGTCCTAGACAAGCTGACTTTCGAGGTTCCTGCAGGCGAAATTGTTAGCATTGTGGGACCGTCTGGAGCAGGGAAAACGTCTCTCCTCAGGTGCTTATCTGGGCTTATGCTACCTTCAGCGGGTCGTGTTGAAATCGATCATCTCGAGATCAAAGAGCCACCTGCTGGACTAGGAATAGTGTTCCAGGACTATGGACGATCTCTATTTCCATGGATGGATGTGCGTTCGAACGTAGAATTACCTCTCAGAAGCATGGGCATCAGTCGCAACGAACGCATGGGCCTGGTCAGCTCTTCGCTCGCAGAAGTCGGACTCGAATCTTTTGAGGCACTTTACCCATGGCAGCTTTCCGGTGGAATGCAACAAAGAGTCGCTATCGCGCGAGCCCTGGCCTGTCGACCCAAAGTGCTAATGATGGACGAACCTTTTGCCTCAGTAGATGCACAGACGCGTTTTGATTTGGAAGATCTAGTACTCAAGGTCCATTCGACACATGGCATGACTGTCATCGTAGTTACTCACGACATCGATGAATCAATTTATCTTGCGCAACGCGTTGTGGTATTAGGAGGAAAGCCCAGTACCGTACGGGAGGTAATTCGTGTAGGTCTTGACTTTCCACGCGAACAGATCTCAACCAGAGGTAATCCTGAGTTCGGAAATCTCCGAGCTCAGTTATTCTCAGCGCTTCGCCGCTGAAGCAGTTTCCAAAAGAGGATCATCGCCATCCAGCGCAACAAATCTAAAACGATGCTAAAAGAAAGTGGTTGAAATATGACAATGAAAGTTATTCTCCTTGGTACCAACGGTGGTCCCCGAGTTAACCCGAAGCGGTGGGCCCCCTCACAGGTTGTATTAGTTGATGACGAGCCCTACGTAGTAGACTGTGGCGACGGGGTCACAAGACGACTTACAGAGGTTGGAGTAGACCTAAGAAGAATAAAAAACGTTTTCATTACGCATCATCATTCTGACCATAATGCAGGTTTTGGGACTCTTATGATTCTGGCCTGGGCAAGCGGCCTTGATAACCCTGTGGATGTTTGGGGTCCCCCGCCTCTTGGGAAGATAACGAAGGCGATGCTAGAAGAACATGACTACGACATTTCAATGCGTATCAATTCCACCGGAAGAGTAACTCCCCTTGCTGACTACATTCAGGTTCACGAACTCGCTAAGGACGAAATTCTATTCGAAGACAAAGCCCGTCAACTTACAGTACGTGCCTGCCTGGTCGAACATCCTCCCGTAGCTCATGCGTTTGCCTATCGGTTCGACACTCCGACAAGATCCGTCGTTATTTCAGGCGACACAGCACCCAGCCAAAGACTTATTGAGTTTGCAACAGGGGCAGATGTATTAATACACGAGGTGCTCTACACCCCTGCAATTGACACCGAACTTCTTTCAGTGCAGAACGCCCCAGGACTCAGAGGGCATCTGATGCGTAGCCACACTCCTATCGAAGAGGTTGGCAAAGTGGCTGCTGCAGCGAAGATAAAGAAACTCGTACTCTCTCACCTGGTCCCAGGCGCTGCATCAGTCACTGATGAAATGTGGAAATCGGGAATAGGCGACGAATTTAGTGGTGAAGTTATTGTGGGCCGAGATCTGATGGAGGTCTAAGCAATTGCGATTAGGTTAGGCTACACCCGCAATTCAAGTGAAACAACGTGATACTTTCTGAGTCTCGGCTAAAAACCCGAGACTCAGAAAGTGGGAACGCTTGGCAACCGCCGATGCACCATTGACCATAATAAAACTTAGGCAGCACTGATGACTAGTCATATATGAGCCGGTTTTCGTGTCCTGGATACTGACGACAATGGGCCAGTGATAACAATCGTTTCAGGAGGGATTATTCCTCGCGTCTTTCGCAATAAGGCGCACTACTAGGTGAGGCACGATGGCGGGAGTTTTGGATGGTGATACAAATGTCACCACCTAAGGGGTTTTAGTGACAACCTTAAAAACCTGTCTGTACGACAGTTGTCGGACCAGAAGCGCTACATAATACTAGGGTTCACAATCCCGGAACTGTAGCTTTTTATCTCCACCCGTCCTCAAACCGGATTTCCAATTTGCTAACTTTTTATGAAATGTCAAGTTCCGTCACCATTCCAGATCCCACTTATTGATTATTAGTGGCATATCCTCTAACTAGTCCCTCGCACCTCTCCATATCAACCGGATTTATTATCGTATATCGAAGTTCATGAAATATCGTTGATATCCGTCAACTCACTTTGTTATTCTGTTCCCATTAGCATCCTCGTCTCATTTCCTTATCTCGTACCTCACTCCATTGTTTTTGACACCATGTTGCCCATATGGCATGATTGGAAAAACATGTATTATGTCAGGGTAGGAGGGGGACCATGCGGCAAGGATCTTTGGTTTCAGCCACGATTGCGTTAGCCTTGGCCTTGGCGTCCTGTGGAGGTGGTTCTTCAGCAACTTCTAAGACCAGCAACCACCAACCGGCACCCACGACTACGTTGCCGCCGCCAAACCTTAAGCCGCTACTGCTAAGTGTCACAGACCTGCCGACGGGATGGTCAGTTGACAATTCGAAGTCTGGAGGAAGTAGCACGTTCAAGGGCTGCAAAACCTTCAACACTGTAAATCAAACCGACTCCGCAAGCACAGAATTCACCGATGGAGGACTACCCGTTCTGGTTGAATCACTTGGCTGGTCACCAAATGCTCCAGCGCTATTGAAATCTGGTATCGCAAATGTGAACCAGTGCAAAAGTATGACGATTTCAAATAACGGACAGACAGAGAAGGCGACAATGGGGCCCATGTCATTCCCAACAGTTGGCAGCAAGTCTGCTGCATACCAAATGATCGTCAATATCAAGGGTCTAAATGTCGATTTTGATATCGTAATTGCACAAAAGGGCAATTATTTGGTGCTTGTTGCCCTCGGAGATCTGGGTCCACCGAACACTACTCAGCTGCAGCAGTTCGTATCCGCGGCAATGACGAAGATCCCAGCTTGATTATACAAACCAAGTCTTTGCGGCCAATGTGGCTGTTGTTATCGACGATCCAACTGGGGATAATACCGTTAAATCCAGTAAGAATTAGCTTTGTTTGGATCACATCTCGATTTGGGTTAACTCTGGCAACCTTGACGCTGCAAAGGTATTGAATAAAAAGTTGAGCCAACGACAAGAGATTATAAACATGCTGCCTCTGGATTAGTTCCAGGACAAACAATGAGCTGTAGTGTACACGACTTCGGTCTCACTTTTTAGTCGTTTCGAACTCCAAACTTAGTAGTTCGAATTCGTACACGTTTCTTGTGGGGTATTCCAGCCCTAAAAGTCAGGTTTGCACCGGGATTGCTTCTCGCCCGGTGGCTCGGGGGATCCACATCTTTGTCATAAGTTCCCAAAAGATTACTCGTCTCTATTTCTTTTTTACAGGTGGTAGTGCGAAAACTTCCCGACTTATGGTCAACGCGGTTGGAGCGGACTTGTTTTTGGATCGATATTGTCCGTAAAACGTCTTGGAGGGCTCCTTGGCGTACTCGGTTATCTGTCGATTTACAATTTATGCCCGTGAGTAACTTCGATGATACTTGTCTTTGAATCACAGAAACCTGTCATAAAAAGGTAGGACAGCCGACATATTGCCAGCAAACTAAACAATAATGAAGCTATATAAAAGATTTGTACTGGCAAGTATCTAGCTAAAAATACGTACTCCAGCAGAGAACAGTTCTGAGTTCGGCCTAACTATTCATAATGAGGGATCATCTATCCCCCGCTTTGATTGCGTAGTCGAATGGAACAACAATTATGAAAACCTCAATCTTGAGCCATCCTCTCCGTGTTACAGCGGTAGTGATGGCTCTCCTATTGGGTATCTTTGACTTTCTCTCCCATTCAGCTCTTTCAACTCTTGGTTTGACAGCCATTGGGGGGATTTTCATCTTCTCGGGGTTCATTGATGCAAGTAGCGGCGTAATCCCTAACGCCTACATGCTTGCCGCCGCAGTGATCGCTCTCGGTATGCAACTAGCGATAAATGGGTTTTTAGGTGGCCTCATCCGCTTTCTAGTAATTGCACTGATATGGACGTTTTTCGCTCTGGTAATGGTGCGTAAAAAAATCGGTGGTGGCGACCTCAAGATGATCGGGGTTACCTGGCTGGTGTTGGCTCTTTTCCCAGTGGTCTATGCGCTGACGCTTTTCATGCTGTGGCCGATAACGCTCGGCGTGATAGTCGGATACTTACGCTTCCGCCGTGTTCGACACCTGAGAGCTGGTCTGGCGATTGCGTCCTCTGCAATTATCACCTGGACGGTGGGTTTGATGATTCTCAAGTAAATCCGGCCTAACTATAAAAGTAAATAGAGCCACAGGGAGCACACTGATGTTCAAAACCAAAGACAAGGCCAAATCGGCTGAGGCGAAGTCACCGGAGCAAACCTCCGCAAGTGAGTCCATAGCTGGTAACGGTGCTACTGCGCCTACTAAGCAGGCTCCTCCCCCGCCCAAAAATCGTGCCAAAGTCGCAAAACCAAAATCTGCTGCCGGAAAGAGCCAACGGCGCTTGATTCGAGCCGGTCTGCTTCTACTCACTGGCCTTATTGGACTTTCAGGGGGCTTCCTCATTCTCCATCGATCAAGTTCCACTGTGCCGGTCTATATAGCCACTAAAGGAGTACCTGCTGGCGGGGTTTTTGCCCCATCTAACCTCGGCGTGGAACAAGTGCCCGCCCCAGGGGTGTCAGGGGCGCTGCCTCTGTCGCAAATCCTGCATCGCAGTGCTACCGTACCGATTCTCCCAGGCGAAGTAATCACCAAGGGCCTAGCCACAAACGGTCAGGTTCAAACCAATCAAG
>JAJZIP010000096.1 GCA_021810525.1 Actinomycetes bacterium
CCTTCGTCGTTGTCACCAACTTGGCTTCAACGTCGATCGATGTCACCGTCTCATTTGCAAAGCCGACACTCTTTCGGGCGAGCGGACCTGTAAGGTCAAAAGAGATCTGAGCGAGAGTTCGAGTACCCATGGCCACCCAAGTGAGCGACGGCACGAATGTGAAGCGTGGCTCTTTTGAAATGAGGGTAATCTTTGCCGCCTCGGGGCCTAGCAGGCGCCTGAGCTCATAGGCGGTGGTGAGACCGCCAAACGAGCCTCCCACAATTACAATTCGCGCTTGACTCGGCATCATTTGGCCAGTCTTTGGGGACTGGAGTGGCATCCTGGCAGCATGTGGCTTCGAGATGACATCGCATCGACCCCAACTGTACCCTGGCGAATGCCCGTCCCTAGAAGCTCACCACTTTGTCGGCCCAGAGCGTCCAATCGGTCACCTCCTCGAGGCTGGATTTGAGGGCGCCTTCGACAAGGAGTGTCTCGTCAATCGCCCTAGCGTCCATGCAGGTGCCACAGCAGCCGACCTTGCCCTCGTGGCGCAACACGGAGGTGACCATCCTGTCAAGGTGATAGTAGCCATCCGGCACCTTCTGGTTGGCGACTGCACACCCTACCGCGTCGCCAAAAAGGAAGACCCTAACCTCGACCCCATCCCTGCGGGCCAGCGAGCCTGCCAGGCGCAGCCCGTTATAGGAACGCTCTGTGCCGTAAGGGGGATCATTGAGAATCAGCAGCATTTTCATTGAAACCTCTGTCTATCATTGGTTGTTATTTCAGGTCCGGCCATCTAGAGCGAGAGACCTCTGATCCGACAGCAACGGGGAGGTTGGCCTGACGCCACTCTGGCATGCCATCCTCGAGGCATCGGGCCTTGCGTCCATGCTCTCGAAGCGTGGCTACCGCCTGGGGAGCAAGCAGGCATAGCGGACCTCGGCAATATGCAACGATCTCGACCTCGGGATCGAACTCGTTCAAACGCGCTTCTAAATGCTCCAGCGGCAGCGAGACTGCCCCGGGCACATGACCGGCTTCGTATTCTTCTGCGGGACGGACGTCTAGCACAACGACATCCCCGGTGCGCACGCGGCTGAGCAGTTCTTCTCGGCTAATTCTCTCGCTGGTGTCAGCCTGGGTACCTATTTCCGACAAGATCTGTTTCACCTCTGCAAGTCGGGCTCGAGCCAGATCCCCGAGTGCCGCAACAAAGCGGCAGACCTCCTCTCCCGCCGCCTTGTAGAAGACGTGATTGGCTTCTCTTCGGGTCTCGACAAGCCGAGCCTGTCGCATTACTTGCAGATGTGCCGAAACAGTCGTCATCTTCAAATCGGTAGCGGCTGCCAAAGCGTCTACGCTGCGCTCACTCTGGCAAAGCAGGTCCAGCAATTCGATGCGCTTGGGGTGTACGACAACCTTGCCGATACGCGCCAACTGCTCGTACAGATCAGCCTGCTCTCCCGTCATTTGGTAATCCATATATCCATAGATAACACACTTATCGAGAGGATGCAACACTGAGACCAAAGTCGATGGCCTCTTCTCCAGATGGAATGCCGCTTTGACTCGCCCGAAGTTCACCCTGTTTTTCTGAAAATATCTAGTTTTCAAAGCCGCAGGGTACAACGTGTGGAAAGTCGGTGTGAACCTCGGCCTAGCGCTTCACTCTAGCTTTGGCCTCCGGCGAAATTCTCGGCCCTTTTGGCACTCCGGCCTGCCCCAGTGCTTTGCGAGCCTTAGGCAGGCTCGCCGTAGAAGGCAGTGGATTGTTCAGGTTGGCCAATATCACTGCGGCACCCTCGCGCACTCCTGACGAGATCTGGGTGTATATTCCACTTGACAGGCCCAACTTCACCGGTGTGGTGACGGATCGGCCGTCCTGTAAGAGTTTGACGTAGCTGCTGGCACCGTTTGTGTGGACACAAGATGTCGGGACAAGCAGTACGTTGCGCCGGTGTGCGGTGGTGATTCTGACCTCTGCCGAAATGCCGGCAAAGAGACGACGATGCGTGGCGTTGATGAGGACTGAGACTTGAAACCCCGGCACCCCCCTTTCAAGAGTTGCCATGGGGGTTATCTCATTGACGGTTCCACTTAAAGATCTGCTATGTCCAACCGGAGTGACCGCCGCTTGTTGGCCTATCTTGACTTGGCCAATCGAGTTTTCGCTGACGAGAGCGCTGGCCTCGAACGGGCCGTTGCCTTCGAGGACTATGTCCCCGGCGGTGGAAGCAGACAGCGTCATCTGCTGGCCCACGAAAATATTTATCTCGCTAACGATGCCACCGGCAGGGGCTATGATCTGTGACTGGGCGAGCAGTTGTTGCGCTGCTGCAAGCGCATGCTCGGCAGCTGTCACAGCTGCGGTATCTGCCGCTATCAAAGTTGGGGCTGGGGGCTGCTCTGACGTCGAGGCGGCGCTTTTCGCGTTGGACAATTTCACCTCGGCTGCTTTCACTGCTTGATCGGCGCTGTCCAACTCGAGAGTGTTGTGCGCTTTGACTTCTAAGAGCTGATTCTCGTCGTTCGAGACAGCCTGGAGATCTTCGATGACAGAGCCGGCGCGTGAAACTGCGTCTCTCGCTCGAAGAACGGCCCCACTATCTTGGCTGGTCCACAGCTGTGCCAAGGAGGAGCACGCTTGGCTGGCGCAAGTGCCAGCGAGTGAATCTGCCGCAGCCAACACTTCCTGATCGGCGGTGATGTAGGATTGGTCGGCCGAAACAAGGCTCTGGCTCGCTGCTAATCCGTAATCGCCTGCCAGGGGTTGAATCGGCACGGGTGCTGTGGTAGCAGGCAATCGTGGTGCAGCGAGTGCCTGGGCTGTAGCAAAACGCTGCTGGTCGACCAACAATGCCGACTGGTCGATTTCGAGGGCGATTTCGGCCTGGTTGGACACTGTCTGGATTTGGGCAAGGGCCGCGGTGTTGGAGACTTGCGTTGAAGAAAGATCCTGTTGGGCAGCGGCCAGATTGTTCTGGGCAACGGCTATCGCAGCTTGGTCCGATTGCAGTGTCTCAGGAGTTGGGCCGGCCATGTCAAGCGCAAGTCTTGCCTGATCTGAAAGCAAGAGGTTCTCGGCTTGCAACAATCTGGCTTTCGCAGCAGACAGGCTGAGCTCGGCGAGCACCTGCCCTGCCATTACTCTCTGACCAGGTTGAACGTTGAGCGTGCTGACCATCCCTGCTGCTCCGAAGCTCAGCGGTACCTGTGCCATGGGTTCAATGGTTCCCGACGCCGTGACGCTCTCGGTGATATTTCCCTTGTGAACAATTGAAGTCACATAGCCATGAGGTGATCCAGCATTGGTACCGACAGCAGCCGCGGAGACAATTCCAGCTGTGGCGACAACCAAAGACACCAGGGCTACAAGGACCGCTTTATTGCGGGAAGCCTTCGAAATCGTAATTGGTAACAGCTGAACCCGGCCCGAGTGACGCTGTGACATGGCATTATGCTATCTCACTCGCTGTCGATGGAAACGGGCAGTTTGTTGCCGACGCACTTTGTGGTCATCGCGGCAAAGCCCTGCTTCTACCACCCTTATGTTTGAGCACGTAGCGAGTTGCAAAACCTCCAGCAATGATCAGACCAAGAAGGGGTAAACTGCCGAAAAACAAATAGACAGCCGCGGCAACCACGATAGCAGCACCGGCAATTCTGAAGTGTCTTCTGTAACGGGCCGGGTTTGCTACCGGCTTTGCAATCGAGGTAATGAAGCGATCTTTGTTTGATGGAACAGGCATGACGAACCTCCTATTCGAAAGCTTAGTGCAGGACCGAGTGGATTTTATGGCAGGCCACACTGTCTAGAACATAACAATGATGCCTGCTGACCTGGTATTTAATGCTGGAATGTTCACGGGAAAATGACGCGGCATCATTTTTATGGTGGGGAAGTGGCATGACCGTGCATCTACGCGCTAAGAGAGGGTGCAGTAAAAGGTATGCGGAGGGTCAAGGGAGTATGGGAGAAAGTTTAGAGAGATGAGAGATGTCTGCGCGAGGTAGAGGGTGAAAAGAGGGTGTGAGAGGCGAGAAGAGGATGGAAGGAGAGACTGAGAAAGGAGGCTGCCCCGCGCAAGCTCCCCCGACCCTGCGCGTTAGGATTGATGGATCCGCGTGGCGTCATCTCATGGCTAAGAAACCCATAGGTGAAGGGGCTTTCCTCGCTTCGCATCACCCCAAAAGAAACAGGGCTTTCACTTCGCTGAATTTGGCCCTGTTGGAATGAAATCGCCTCTTCGTTGCCTCATCAGTAATCATGTTCAACGTGCGTCAGCCGGCGTGGACCGGTTCGAAGTCTTCTGGTACTTGCAGGATGACCCCAGTTGTGCCGTGATACCTGTTGCCATGCTTTCTGCCGACGCCACAAAAACCCTAGTGGACCAGTTCTCGAGCATGACCACGGTTGACTACGTCACTAATCCACTAGAGCTGGACCGGCTTTGCCTTGACCGGCCGGCATCCGCATTCCAATAGCCGAAAACCCGATGGCAGCACGGCTCGCAAGTTTGCCGATCAGGGCAATCCAACATAGCCGTGCCTCGCCTTCCAGATGAAGTACTTCTCGAACGCGAGCTTCATCGCGTGGGCCTGCGGACCGGGAATAAGGATCCCATGGCCTCGAGGAGGAAGCGCCTTGTCTGCCAAGATGATCACTCCGTTATTACCTGCATCCATCACGCACACTGCCGGCATATCCCCAAATGCTTCGTGTGATACCAAAGGCTCTCCCTTGATCTGAGCAGCAATATTTCGCGCGGCCACGTGGGCCATGCGCTCTGTTGGGAAGCCGGTCTTGGGAACACCGACAGGCACGGCCGTCTGCCATGGCACATTCACCTGTGCTGCAATTCCAACCGCATAGACGTCGTCATAGCTTTCACTCTGATATGTGTCACGGACCCTGACGTATCCCTTGTCGTCAGCGAGCTCTGGCATCGCCTTCAAAAAATCTTGGCCGACGAACGGGGGCACCACCATTGCGTAGGAGAAATCTAGCGCCTGGCCATCGCCGAGAACCATCCTGCCCTCATCGACGTGGTCTATTGACATATTGACTATCGGGGTGATCCGCTCCTTCTTTAGAAACATCCCCAGAAGGCTCTCGCCATGCGGAAGCCCACCGATACCGAAATGACCTAGAAACGGCTCGGACGAAAGGAAGGTGAGCTTTACCCTGCTTTTCAGCCCCGCTTTTCGAAGCTGATGTGACACATTGAACAAGTACTCGTATGCAGCTCCAAAACATCCCGCCCCTTGGGAAGCGCCTATGACAATATCGCCTGGATGGTTAAGAAATTTTCGCCACCCCTCTCCCGCCTGTATGGCATCGTTCATGGTGGTGATGGTGTAGGCGTTGCCATTTGGACCAAGACCGGGCACCACGGAGAAGTTGTTGCGGTATCCTGTGGCAATCACCAGGTAGTCATAGCTGTAATTGCCTGCCGTCGTGTCAACGCTCTTCCCCGTGAGATCTATCGCTGATGCCTCGCCTTTCACGAAATTTACCCCGTGCGCCTCGAAGGTCGCCGCTAACGGGAATGTGAGGTCGGAAGGGCGGCGCTTTCCAAACGGAAGCCAAATCAGCGACGGGTTGAAAACGAACTCGTCGGACATAGACACCACTCTGACGTCCACGTCTCTGCCCAGTTCGTGACGAACGGCAAGCGCGGCGGTAAGCCCGCCGAAGTTACCACCTAGCACAAGGACTCGTTTCCCTGCCATTTCCCCCTCCATGCATTTCTGACGCTATGTGCAGCTGAGGGGACCATAGCATTTGGGTGCTTTCGCGTAAAGGGGGACTCTCAAGGTACAGGATGGTTAGCAGCTTCAACCGAGCTGTCAACTTACCGAATTGGAATTGAAAGAAGTTTCCCGCATTCATTTACGAATTCGATTATCCCTGGACGGACAAGGCCATTGCCCAGGAGGGTCCAAGTTCGTGAAATAGGGAACCACAAACTCAGCGTCACGTGTAGGCAAAACCTGAAGCACCACCGTGGCCCCTCCCGCGACATATGCCGCTTGCGCTGCTCTGCAATGCGCTGCTTATGTCCTGTTGCGAATGAGCATTCATTGTTCCCGGCTTGGCTGAACCAGAGGTATCGCTTGACGGTGTCCGCTGCGCCGCTGCCAGAGAGATACGGCCTTGACGGTTCTTGCAATGTAGATCTTCGCAGCCTTCACTGCTTCCGAGACGTCCATTCCTTTGGCTAAACTAGCAGTTACTGCAGCTGAGAGAGCGAACCATGAGCCATGAGTGTTGTCAGTATGGATGCGAACTGCTGAAAGCTTTAGGATAACTTGGCCGTCGTAAAGGATGTCAGTGCATTCAGCACCTGCCATATAGCCACCCTTACCCAAAACATACCTTGAACCCATCTTCTTGAATTCCCTTGCGGCAGAAATCATATCCTCGATATTGGTCGGAAGCTTGCCCAGCAGCGCTTTGACCTCAAAGAAAAGATTTCGGGTGACTAGCGGGGCCTTCGGGATGAGCTTGTCAACGTAAGCCGATTCAGCCTCCTTAGTTAACAACCTGCTACCGGTGGACGAACCAGCACCGCAGCGACCACTAGTCTCTCGAATGCACCTTTTCGCCGAAATTCGCAACCACATTGACGTTATCGGCTGTTGCGAGCATGCCAGTTATTGCCGCCCTGACGCTAAAGTCCAAAATCACGACTCGAATCTGAGCTTCCACCAAGTCTGGGTTTACCGGTTCTGAAGACGTGCTGAGCCATTTAGAAATTCGCAATTGGGGCGAACCGCCAACTTCGGTGTGGATGAGGCGGATGAGCGTGGTTCACGATTTCGCCCGCCACATGTCGGGGATCGACCCGACAAATCAGATCCCACCACTTGGCTGGTGACGTATCGTCGGCACTGGCGTCAGCCCCGTCGGCCACAAGATGGCATCCGATCAGAGGTGTACGAAAACTCCGGCCGGGTGTACGATTTCACTGGAATACGCAGGCAAGACCCGTGATCGAGAAAGCTAACGGAGAGGTGTTGAAGATGCCGTTTCTCGGGGCTTCTCCTCGGGACCTACACCCGTACCCAATGCAGCGCCATGGAAGGTGGTGCTACGCACGGGGTCCCTACGCTGCGCTTTCGCTATCGAGTCGTCGATCCACTCGCGGTTGCATGGGGTATGCCCAGTGTTGCCCTATGCACATGCACTAGTCAACGCATAAATGGGCCCGACCTACCGTTGGGGCTCCTCGTAGCCCGCTGCCGCAGAAGTGGCTACGTCATCGTCAATTAGCGCGTGGGAGTAGATGTCTAGTAGACCCAGCGCGATGAGTCGGTCCCCTTCAGGCCCGAACATGTCCGTGCCGAGGGAGCGCGATACGTGTTCGTGGAGAAGCGGGATGCCGATCTTCATGGCGGTGACCAGTACGGCGCGGACCCTTCGATCGACTATCGGCGTGTCCGTACGGGAATCGTCGGCGCGTGCCAGCCACGCTTCGGTCATCGTCACCAATTCGTCAAAAATCGGCCCCACGGTGGGAGACCCGTCGGCGAGGGAGCGCGCAACGTAAGTGCCGAAAGGTTTTGACATCTGCCGGGTCTGTGCGGTCGTGCCAGGATCCGCGAGCAGCCCAGCGTTGACGCGGTGCAGCATCTCGAACACATAATGGTCACACGCCTCTCGCAGATCCTCCTTTGATCCGTAGTGGTGGCGGAGCAGGCCAGCGGAGACGCCGGCTGTCTTGGCAATAGCCCGGATCGTGGCACGGTCGTAGCCCTCACGGGCAAAGTGCTCAAGGGCCGCTTCACGGATCCGCGCCCGGGCGGTCAGGTCCTCAAAGGCGACGGACCGCTCGCGAATCGAAAGGCCCTCCAGGACTGGCGGAGTTGTTCGCCTAGCGCTCATGCTCCCTGCAGGTCCCGTCGCCTGACGGCCAGCCCTCCAACGAGCGCGGCGGCCACACCAACTGCTGTCATGATGCCGTTCGCCTCCCAGTTCGGTGGCACGCCAGGAGCCGAGGCCATGTGGTGAAACACCGAGGTGTCGAGGACCCAGTGGCCCAAAGTACCGAAACCACCCACGATGACAATCAGCAGCGACCAGCCCAGCACCGTATAGACGACGATGGACGTGGCACGAGGCCTTATTCCGAAGGTGAGCACGCCGATACCCAGGATGACGATTGCCGGAGGCACAAGGTTGATACCGGCCTCGAGCAGGCTCGTAAAGCTCAATCCGGTGTGCTGGCTGGCAGCTCCGAGCCAGCCCAACACGCCCGCAAAGATGCCGCTCAGCACCAACACGACAAGCGCCACGAGGAGTCGCCCGCCGAGCCAAGTGCTGCGGGACACCGGGCGGACCAGAAAGTTGTCCAGGGTGCCATCGGACTCCTCGGAACGCACCGCAGTGACCTGGCCGGCAGCAACGAAGCCGATCAGGATCGCCTCGAGGAGGAAGCACAAGCCAAACACCGCGGCGGCCCCGTTTCCGTTCGCTCCCAGCTTGGAGAACACCTCTTTTACCGAGCCCGAGACCGTGGCCCCGGTTGATTTCGCGATGAACCCGTAGAGGAACGCTGAGAGGCCGATGGCCACCCACCAACCGGTAACCCTCGCCCGCAGCAGGCGGATCGCCAATCCACTCGGGCCGTACAGCAGCCCGAGATGGACTCCACCCCGGTCACGGTCCGCCACGATGCTTGCCCCCACGTCGCGCCTGCCGGCGAGATGCACCGCAAGAGAACCGACTGCCACGGTAAAGGCTGCGATCGGCAGGAAGGCGAGGGGTTGGGGCGCCGTGAGCGGACTAAGCTCTTCCACCCAGCCCAGCGGGGAGGCCCAGATGAGTCCGTGGAGACCAACACCTGCGTCGGCAATCAGCCGTATTCCGTAGCTGATTCCGAGGAACACCGCCGCGAACGAGGCAGCCTGCCGGCGGGTGGCCGCTAGTTGGCTGGTCAAGGCCCCGACGGCAAGAAACATGGCTGCGGTGGCCACCATGGTTAGGGAAAAGTAGAGCGAGGCGCCAGCGCTGATTCGGACGCTCGACTGCAACCCCGAGAGCACGGTGATGATCGCGGTGACCGCCCAGAGAGTCCCCAGGCCGACACCCAGGCCGACGATCACCTGGGCTGTTGCTCCGCGTCGCGTGGTCTGGCCACAGAGCAGGAGATCCCAACGCCCGCTGTCCTCCTCGCCGCGTAGCAACCTGGTACTTGTGAGAAGCCCCCAGACGGCGCCGAGGACCATGAGCGTCATGGAGATCTTGAAGACGGTGAAGCCACTGACGGTCTGGAGCTGTGGGGCGGGTCCAAAGAGCGCGCTGGCCGCCTTGCTGGTGCCATAGGTGGCAGCCAAGGCCTGGCGTTGTACTGCCGTCTTGTAGAGCTTGACGTAGCTGACCTCCGACGAGGCGATGGCGATGCCGAAGATGGAGCCCCACAAGACCCCCGAGCGCACGGCCTTGCGCGTATTGAAGGCGGCGACGACGGTGCGCGGCGACCCGGCGGCACGCACCGGCGCGGTGATCTGCGCCCGGATTCCGGAGTCAGCCAGCATGGCCGTCCTCACCGTATTGGGCGAGAAACAGCTCTTCGAGCGAGGGCTCATGGCTCAAGAGCTCGGTCACACCGGCTGCGGCCAAAACCTTCACCAGCGGTTCGATGGATCCACGAACCTGGCAACGCACCAGCGAACCATCGGCTTCCACTGCACTCACCCCGGGGACCACGGAGAGGTCAGGGATTGATCCGTCGAACCTTGCCTCGACGGTAAGCGCGCTCAGATGACGCATCTCGGCCAAGGTGCCCATCTCGACAAGCTTTCCATCGCGCAAGATGCCCACCCGGTCGCAGAGAGCCTCCACCTCGCTCATCATGTGAGAGGAGAGGAACACGGTCTGGCCCCGACCCCGGGCCTCCTGTACACAGTGGCGGAACGCCTGCTCCATCAACGGATCGAGCCCGCTGGTCGGCTCGTCGAGGATGAGCAGGTCGGGTCGAACCATCAAGGCGGCAATCAGGATGACCTTCTGGTGGTTCCCCTTGGAATAAGAACGCACCTTCTTGGTCGGATCGAGATCAAACCGCTCGATCAGCTCGTCCCGATAGGCCTCGTCGACCTGGCCGTGGACTCGGCCGAGCAGAGCGAGGGTCTCGGCACCAGTCAGCGATCGCCACAGGTTGGCCTCCCCGGCCACGAAAGCCAGCCGACGATGGGTCTCCACCGGCTTGCGCTGGCAGTCGAGCCCGAAGATCTCCGCTCGTCCCGCAGTCGGCCGGCTGAGCCCCAGGAGAAGGCGGATCGTGGTCGTCTTGCCCGCCCCGTTGGGCCCCAGATACCCGACCACCTCGCCCTGGGCGACTTCGAGGTCAAGGTGGTCGAGAGCCACCACGTCGCCAAAGCGCTTTGTGAGGCCTTCTGTGCGTAGGGCGGTGTCCGACATGCGAAAAGCCTCCAGTCCTATACAAACGTCTAGCAACTTAGTCTAGTGTATAGTCCCCTCGATCAGCTCCGCCCGGCCCGTTCGGATCTAGCGGAAGTTTCTTGGAACGTCATTGCGCGCTGCTTCGCACTGATCATGGTCCCAGTTGTCAGAGGGCAAGCCCGGCTTCGAGGTGTCCCACCGCCTCGTCGAGCGACACGCCGATGTTCGCTGTCGGTTCATCGTCGAAAGTGAACATGACGGCCATCGTCACTCCCATGACTGCCCCGGCCAGGGTTCGGAAGGCCAGATCGTCTGGCTCGCATCCGGTCCGTACGGCAAGGTACCCAGCGAGGTGACACTTCAAGAGGCACAATGCTCCGCGTGGCTCGCCGCCCTCGGCGACCTCGGCAGTCTCAAGGCGGCCCTCGGCGACTTCGACCGCATCAGCGCTTGGCTCATGGTCACCGGCTACGTCAACGCCGAATCCGGCTACCCACAGGCCACCCACAGACCACCGCCTTGATGAACCAGTTCTCCGGGAACATCATCGTCCTGTACGAAACCGACACCGGAAGCCACGCCCGCACCGCCATCGGGGTCGCCACCGTTCCCCTCAATCTCCCAGTCGCCGTCTCGGCCGAAGTCGAGATCGCACCGCCCAACCCTGAAGCCCTTTGACCAGGGAAACCTTGCATATGCTATGCCGCATACGCAAGGGCTGAGTAGGTCCCCACAAACTGTCCCCATAAACACAGAAACCGCCCACACATGCTGGTCAGCGGCCTGTGCGTACACATGAAGGCGCGGAAAACACTCGCACTTGGTGGTGGAGGTTCAGAACCATCGGCCGACTTTGGGCCTCAGACCCGACGAACCCGCTGGTCACAGGGTCACGCACGCACCTGCGCAGGGCAGCTGCCCTGCTCAATAGCGCGGTGCGCCAGCGACGCCCGAAAAACTCCCCGCGACAGTGGCGACGAAGGTGCTGTCGGTGCCTACGTTGTCGACCCGCTCTACACGGAGCGCTGGAACACGGCTTGTTCGAGCCGACGGAGGCGCTCCGCCACGCTTGATTCGCTACCCT
>JAJZIP010000097.1 GCA_021810525.1 Actinomycetes bacterium
AAATGTCACATATTGCTGGAGTGTAACCCATGACAAGTTTTAGAGAGATCTTACGCAGCACCAAGGCTGAGATTGAAGAGATTGATACCGTAGGTGCCGCGAGGCTAGGCAAAGGCTGGCTGTTTCTCGACGTGAGAGAAGCTGACGAATACGAACAGGGTACCATCGAGAATTCTATGTTTCTTCCAAGAGGAAACCTAGAGATTCAGGTGGAAGGCAGGATTCCTGACAAAACGCAGAACATCGTTGTCTTCTGTGCCGGCGGTGTCAGATCAGCTTTAGCGGCCAAGTCTCTTCAAGAGCTCGGATACGAGAATGTCGTTTCCATGGCTGGCGGATTCAACAAGTGGAAGGATGATGGGCTGAAGTGGGTCACGCCAAAGACGTTGACTCCGGAGCAGCGGAATCGTTATCAGCGCCACCTGCTTCTCCCTGAAGTCGGTGAAGTCGGTCAGCAAAAGCTCTTGGACAAGAGCGTCCTCTTGCTCGGAGCGGGAGGCCTTGGTTCTCCTGCAGCCCTTTACCTTGCCGCAGCTGGAGTCGGCCACATTGGAATAATCGACATGGACGAGGTAGATGTTTCCAACTTGCAACGTCAGATACTTCACAATGTGGATCGTATCGGTCAACGAAAAGTGGACTCTGCGAAGAAGACTATTTCGCTGTTGAATCCGGATGTTGAGGTAACGACATTCGACGTAAGGCTCGGTGCGGAAAATGTCTTGGATATCATCGATGGGTACGACGTCATCGTCGATGGGATGGATAACTTCCCGACGCGCTATCTTGTCAACGACGCTGCCTTGTTGAAGAGAATTCCGGTCGTTCACGGTTCGATCTTTAGATTTGAGGGCCAAGTGACGGTATTCAACCCATATGTCGGTCCCTGCTACCGTTGCTTTGTTCCCGAACCGCCTCCTGCCGAACTAGCCCCTTCTTGCGCCGAGGCAGGTGTTCTTGGCGTCTTGCCGGGAATCATCGGATCAATCCAGGCCATGGAGGCCATCAAGCTTCTTCTCGACCTTGGCGATCCATTGGTCGGAAGATTGCTGGCCTACGATGCACTCGAGGAAACCTTCCGCACTTTCAAGATGAGAAGGGATCCAAACTGCCCGGCTTGTGGTCCTGACGTTGACGAGATCGTCATTGCAGAGTACGACCATCTGTGCATGCCACATGCAAAGGTGCTTGCCACGGCATAAGGCTCTCGCTTTCGAGCCATGTACGAACTGGTACTGAGGGTCCAGCCTCAACTGGGAATCTGGACCCTTTTCGATTATTGTCTTTGATTATGTCCAGATCTAAGCATGAGACTGAGTCGGGAATCGAGATAGAGGCTAACTACGGGCCGGAGAGACTTGAGGGCTGGGATCCGGTGGAAAAACTGGGATCTCCAGGAGAGGCTCCATTCACTCGGGGTGTATACAACGACATGTATCGCACCCGGCTGTGGACTATGCGGCAGTATGCCGGCTTTGGGACGGCGGCGGCAACCAACGAGCGCTTCAAATTTCTGCTCAAGGCGGGCCAAACCGGATTGAGTTGTGCATTTGACCTGCCGACTCAGATGGGTTTCGACTCCGATCATCCGAGGGCCGAGGGTGAGGTTGGAAAGGTTGGCGTCGCGATCGACTCAATCGAGGATATGAAGCTTCTGTTCAAGGACATACCGTTGGACACGGTTACTACCTCGATGACGATCAACTCCACCGCTGCAATACTGCTTCTTCTCTACCAACTTGTGGCGGAAGAGAACGGCGTGTCACCTAGACAGCTCAGAGGAACGGTTCAGAACGACATTCTCAAGGAGTATGTAGCCCGCGGGACCTATATTTATCCGCCAAGGCCGTCGATGAGATTGATCACGGATACGTTCAGCTACTGCCATGAGAATCTGCCCAACTGGAACACAATCTCGATCTCCGGTTATCACATTCGCGAGGCGGGATCGACTGCGGTTCAAGAGATCGCCTTTACAATCGCGAATGGCATTGCATATGTGCAGGCCGCAATCGATGCTGGTCTCGATGTAGACGATTTTGCGCCACGGCTGTCGTTTTTTTGGAACGCGCACAACAACCTTTTTGAAGAGGTGGCCAAGTTCCGCGCTTCTAGGCGCATATGGGCAAAGGTAATGTCGGAGCGCTTCGGTGCAAAAGACAAACGTTCTCTGTTGCTCCGATTTCACACTCAGACCGGAGGTTCGACGCTCACTGCGCAACAGCCTGAGATCAACATCGTCAGGGTGGCAGTCCAGGCTCTTGCCGCTGTCCTGGGTGGCACTCAGTCTTTGCACACCAATGGTTTTGACGAGGCGCTTGGTCTCCCTACGGCGAAGGCTGCCAAGATTGCGCTTCGGACCCAGCAGATAATTGGTCATGAGTCGGGCGTGGTGGACACGCCCGATCCGCTTGGCGGCTCGTATTTCGTTGAGACTCTCACCGACCAGGTAGAAGAATTGGCTTGGAATTACCTGGCGAAGGTCGATGCGCTGGGTGGAGCTGTCAACGCGATCGAGTCCGGCTACATGCAGGATGAGATTGAGCAGGCCGCATATGAATACGCCAAGGCGGTCGACTCGAATTCGAAGATCATTGTTGGGGTGAATGAGTTCATCGATGAGGCGCCCGAGTCTCCGGAGGTCTTTCCGATTGACCCGGCGCTTCAGGCCCATCAGGTGGCAAGCGTCAGGGCTGTCCGAGCCACCAGAGACGGGATCGCGGTCAGCGATGCCCTGGCCGATCTTGAAAAGAATGCACGTAACGGTGGTAATCTGCTTTACCCTATGAAGGAGGCTTTGAAAAGGCGAGCAACGCTTGGAGAGGTCTCGGATACCTTGCGCTCCGTCTTTGGCGCTTATCAACCGCGGGGTTAGAGCCAGTGAGATTTGTCATAATCGGAGGTGGCCCTGCTGGAGTCCAGGCTGCAACGCACGGCGCCCGACTCGGTGCCGAGGTGACTCTCATAGAGAGGGACATATTGGGCGGAGCCGCCAATCTCTGGGACTGCGTGCCGTCAAAGGCGATGATAGCTACCGGTGCTGTAGTGAAGATGCTGGAAAGGGCGGAGAGGATCGGGCTTCCTTCGCACAGACTGTCGCCGGATCTCGACGAGCTCAGAAAGCGCGTGAGGTCGATCACCGAAAAGCTTGCCAAATCCTACGACCAGCTTCTTGGTTCTCAGGGAGTGCGAGTTATCAAGGGTACGGGCAAGATCGCTGGGAAACATGAGGTATTAGCGACTTTTATGGACGGCAGCGAAGAGGTTATTGTTGCCGACGCTATCCTGGTCGCGACAGGGTCTCGACCGAGAGTTCCGGAGTGGGCTCCAGTGGATGGCGACCGGGTACTCACTACCAGGCAAGCCTATCCTCCTCTGGAGATCCCAGAGCACCTTGTGGTGATTGGGTCAGGTGTAACCGGCGTCGAGTTCGTGCACATGTTCCGGTCCTTCGGCTCGAAGGTCTCGCTCGTGGTTTCTAGACAGCAGGTACTGCCTTCGAAGGATCCAGAGGTCGCTGCAGCCCTTGAAGCCGATTTCTTGGAATCCGGGGTTCACCTCTACAAGGGCGCGAGAGCAGCCGGTATTGAGAGAACCGCCAATGGCGTCAAGGTGATTTTTGACGACCAACGGGTCATCGAAGGCTCTCACGCCCTAATGGCAATAGGGTCAGTGCCGAACTCGGAAAATCTGGGTTTGGAGAACGCCGGCGTATTCGTTGACAGATGGGGTCAGGTTCCAATCGATCATCACTGTGTTTCGAACGTCTCCCATATTTATGCTGCTGGGGATCTTTCTGGGAAGTTGCAGCTTGCCTCTGTGGCCTCGATGCAGGGAAGAAAGGTTGCAGAGCATGTGATGGGTCTGGATGGCCGCCAGCATCGCCACTTGGATTACGAGAAAGCCGCCTCGGCAATCTTTACTGACCCGGAAATCGCAGACGTTGGACTTGCGGAAGCCGAAGCCTTCGCCCAAGGTCGTAAGATCAGGGTGACAAAGGTACCTTTCGCTGCAAACCCGCGGGCTCTGATCGATGGCGATTCTAGAGGTTTTGTAAAGATTCTCTCTGACCCGGCAACTGGCGTCGTTCTCGGAGGATCTATCGTAGGTGCTCACGCAGCGGAGCTGATTTCAGTAATTGCAGTGGCGGTTACCGCGAGGCTGAGGGTCACTGATATCGTCGAATCCGTGCTGGTCCATCCTGCTCTCGCCGAGGCGCTGGCTGAGGCTGCTGACTAGCGCGGGTTGCTTCCTCCTTTTTCGAGAAGATAACTCCGGATCTCTCTGTCCATCGCGGCGTCGATGATCGTCTGCGCCATCGCAACGGCCCCGTCAAGTATCGCCTGGTCGGCGATGGGTGTGATGCAAGCCGCAGTAAACTCCGGTTGGTGGTTCACGGCGGGTAGCGAGTCGATGCCCAGCATGGGGTGAATCGAAGGAATCTTAAGCGAGACGTTGGCCATGTCAGTGGAGGCCTTCAATCTGCCCTCTGTCTCATTGGAGAACACCCTTCCGAGGTCTTGCGCATTCTTGACGTAAAGTGTCGCTAGACGCTCATCTGTGATGAATTCGGAATACGTCTTGCTTGCCTCGACAATTTCTAGC
This sequence comes from Actinomycetes bacterium, assembly GCA_021810525.1. GTDB lineage: Bacteria > Actinomycetota > Acidimicrobiia > Acidimicrobiales > Acidimicrobiaceae > SCQM01. The sequence goes on from JAJZIP010000097.1 coordinate 4,606, forward strand.
TTCGCACCGGTCGCGACCGATCCGGCTTCGAAGCAAGCACGCACCTTCGGCTCGAGAGTCGACAGCTGGGCCAGAGTGTCTGAGCGGATTATCCATCTGCCCCTCGTGTCGGATGGAATGACGTTGGGGGCATCTCCGCCTTTGGTGACTATGCCGTGAACCATCTCGTAGGGATAGAGGTGCTGCCGCAGGAGCCCGATCGCTACTTGGGCTATCGTAATTGCATCCTGAGAGTTGATGCCTTCTTGCGGGAATCCTGCGGCGTGAGCCTCCTTGCCGAAATATTGGATATTTAGGTGCTTGCCCGCTATGCAGTCCATCCGATCGGCTTCAACCGGAGAGGGATGCACCATCATGGATGCGTGGATCCCGTCGAAGAGTCCTTTGTCCATCATCTCGATCTTTCCGCCCCCACCCTCCTCTGCGGGCGTTCCCATGATCTTCAAGGTGATTCCCAGATCGTCTATCATCGGAGCGAGCGCCTTCGCCGCTCCTATGGCAGCGGCTGCGATGATGTTGTGGCCACAGGCGTGACCGATCTCGGGGAGAGCGTCGTATTCTGCACAGATCGACATTACGAGTGGTCCCGTGCCAGCCGATGCCACGAATGCTGTCTCAAGGCCTCCAGGCTTTTCGGCAATAGAGTAACCATAAGAGGTCAACTCCTCAGACAGCCAGGCACACGCTCTGTGCTCCTCGAAGCTCAGCTCCGGATTGGCATGTATCTTATGACTGATCTCGATGAACCTTGCGGACGAGGAGCCCACCTCCTTGAACGCCCTGTCCTTTAGCACCTGAGTCTGATCACCCATCGCGTTCAACCCCTTCTTCCTCGCACGAGCGAATGCTAAAAACAAGCTAGCTCACCATGGTGAAAAGGAGATAGAGCCAGCAACCGGCGTTTTCAGTCGATCACTGCTACTATGTCTCCGCCACCTACCGAGTCTCCAGGCTTTACCCTGACTTCTTTGACCGTTCCGGTCTTTTCCGTATTGATGGCGTTTTCCATCTTCATCGCCTCGAGCACGCACACCGTTTGTCCAGCCTCAACGGACTGGCCGACCTCGACGAGAACCTTGACTATGGTTCCTTGCATCGGCACGGAGATGGTGCCTGAACCTCCGCCGATCGGGCTGTGAGCCTTGGCTTTGGGCCGCTTCCCATTTGTAGATGAGGTCGTCTGGGTAGTGGCGTCTCCGAGATCTTTTTCGGACAGCCAAAGTCTGACTTGATATCTTCTCCCGTTGACCTCTGTGTCGACTTCGCGCAGGACCTTCCCTTCCCCGCCCAATTCAGCCGGTGCAACAGGAGGCACGACCATGCTCTCTAGTCCAGATCTTTCTTCAACCCATTTGGTTGAATGATGACCGGATGAGAAGTCCTCGTGAGAGAGAATGTGCTGGAGGGCAGGAATGGTGGTATGGACGCCTTCGATTACCGTCTCGTCGAGAGCTCTGCGCATCTTTGCGATCGCCTTCTGCCTGTCGGGTGCCCAGACAATCAATTTCGCGATCAGGTTGTCATAGAATTGTGAGACCGTGTCGCCCGACTCGTATCCAGCATCGAGACGCACGCCGAATCCGTCCGGCTTCAGAAATTTGGAAATGGTACCCGGTGAGGGGAGGAACTTGCCCTGATCCGGATTTTCCGCGTTGATCCTGACCTCGATCGCGTGTCCCGAGTGTCTGATCTCATTCTGCGTGAAGGGGATCTGTTCTCCAGCTGCTATTCGGATCTGTAGCTCAACGAGATCAAGGCTGGTTACGAACTCAGTGACTGGGTGCTCCACTTGCAGACGGGTGTTCATTTCCAAAAAATAGAACTCCCCATCTTGGTAGAGGAACTCGACTGTACCTGCATTTACATAGCCGCACGCTTTGGCAACCTTGACTGCTGCCTCTCCCATCGCCTGCCTGACCTCTTCGGGAAAGAGGGGAGCGGGAGACTCCTCGATCAGTTTCTGGTGTCGCCTTTGGCTCGAACAATCTCTCTCACCGAGCCATACGGTATTGCCGAGCGTGTCTGCGAAGATCTGCATCTCGATATGACGCGGCCAGGTGAGATACCGTTCCAGATAGCTTTCGGACCGCCCGAAGGACTTCTCGGCCTCTCTCTGAGCCGACTCGAGGGCTTCTGCAGCGGATTCGGGGTTGTATACCACTCTCATTCCGCGCCCGCCGCCACCGTAGGCTGCCTTGATCGCTAGCGGCCAGCCATGATGGTTGCCAAATGAGATGACCTCGGATGGGTCCTTTATCACCTCGACGGTTCCCGGAACTCCCACCACCCCTGCTTTTTCCGCGGCAATTCGAGAGCTTATCTTGTCGCCCATTATTTCGATCGCCTCCGGCGGCGGACCTATGAAGGTGACTCCGGAAGATGCTACAGCTCGTGCGAAGTCAGTATTTTCGGAGAAGAATCCGTAGCCAGGATGAAGCGCGTCCACCCCTGCCTTGGCGATGATATCCAAGATTGCTGGCGTGTTGAGGTAGCTCTCGGTCACAGTCTGCCCGCCCAAGGCATATGCCTCATCCGCCAAGCGAACGTGCAAAGCATCGCGGTCAAGCTCCGAATACATCGCCACCGTCTTAATGCCCATCTCACGTGCCGTGCGGATAACACGAACCGCTATTTCGCCGCGATTCGCGACCAACAGCTTTTTAAACATCTGTCCTCTCTTTCCCTCCGCCTCGCATATGTCTAAGGTTATAGAATTATGAGCGAAATAAAAATTCCGATTCCAACTCATCCCGGCAATTTCTGGGTTTTCCGCCATTTCGAAGAGGTCGATTCCACTAATAGGGTCGTATCTGACCTAGCCAGGAGCGGGTTGCCCGAGGGTCAAGTCGTCCTTGCAGATCATCAGAGTGCCGGTCGCGGACGCTTGGATCGGATTTGGATCGACACGCCCGGAAGCTCGGTTCTCATGTCCGTACTACTGCGCCCGAAATTTCCAGCGGAATTCTTCTTTCTGATCACCTCTTCACTGTCGCTTGCCGCCTCACAAGTTCTCGAATCGAAATTTTCAATACCATCCAAGCTTAAATGGCCGAACGACGTGATGGTCGGCGATAACAAGATTGCCGGAGTTTTGGCTGAGGCGACCTTCGACAGTGAGGGAGCCCCACGGGTCGTCATCGGTATTGGCCTGAACTGTCTTCAGAGCCAATCAGAGCTGTCAGGCCTGGGAAGAGGTGCCACCTCGATATATGCTGAGACCGGCATTACTCTGGATCTCAACGGGAGAATCAGCCTGGCAACAGATATCATTTCTCGCTTTAGCGAGCTTTACCTCTCGCTGGGCGATCCGGCGAATAGAATCGAGGTCGCAAGTCTCTATAAAAGGGCATGTGAGACCATCGGTTTGCTCGTTAGGGTTGAGATGGTTGGTGAGACTCTGGTCGGAGTCGCTTCAGACATATCGGCAGATGGAAATTTGCTGGTGGAGGCAGACTCTCGGGTGCGGACGGTTGCTGCAGGAGACGTGATCCATATGCGGAAGACCTCCTGAAATGTCTTTCGAGAAGGCAAGGTTGGGAAAGGCTGTTCTTTGGATTTAGAATCTCATGGAGCCGAGGGGCGATAAATGGAATCTAACGAGCCGTATGGGGCTGGTGAGGTAGGTTGACTTCCGTGGCAAATCCAATTAGAGGTCTTGTGCTGGCTGGCGGAACCGGTACTCGTCTTAGGCCTATCACCCACACCTCAGCGAAGCAGCTGGTACCTCTTGCAAACAAGCCGATCCTTTTTTATGGTCTTGAATCTCTGGCCCGGGCGGGGGTCATTGAGGTCGCCATGATCGTCGGGGACACCCGTGAGGAGGTTAAGGCAGCGGTAGGAGACGGCTCGAGATTCGGGATGAACGTCACATATATTCATCAGGAAAAGCCGCTTGGTCTTGCACACTGCGTGCTCATGGCTAGAAGAATGCTTGGCGACTCCGATTTCATCATGTATCTGGGAGATAATTTCATCCGTGATGGCGTGGACGCCTTTGTTCAGAGCTTTTCTGAGAGAAGCGATGGTACCAACGCTCAGATATTGCTGGCAAAGGTGCCTGATCCGCATAGGTTTGGGGTAGCCACCTTGGACTCGTCGGGTAATGTCGTCTCACTCGTCGAAAAGCCCAAGGTGCCTGCGTCGGACTTGGCTCTGGTGGGGGTATACCTGTTCGATTCGACGATTCACGAGGCAGTGAGGTCAATCGCACCATCCGCGCGGGGTGAACTCGAAATTACGGATGCCATTCAGTGGCTTATCTCCAATGGCAAGAATGTCAAGTCTCATATTGTCGAAGGCTACTGGAAGGATTTGGGTGAACCAGAGGCGCTTCTGGAAGGAAATCGTCTTGTGCTTGAGTCTTTGGAGCGAAGAGTTGAAGGAGAAGTCGACGAGCTCTCGAGGATTGAAGGCCGAGTAGCTTTAGAGCCGGGTGCGACAGTGGTGCGGTCCATCATACGCGGTCCAGCCATTGTCGGCCATGACGCTGTCATCAAGGACAGCTTTATTGGGCCTTTTACATCAGTGGCTGCTGGATGTGTCATCGAGTCGAGTGAGGTTGAGCACTCGATCATATTGAACGACAGCCGGATAAGCAACATTCATCGGCTGGAGGGTTCCATCATAGGCAAATCAGCCGTGGTGGCCAAGACCGAAAGGCGTCCTCTGGCCAATCGTCTGGTTGTGGGGGACCATTCCCGGATCGACTTGGTCTGAAGCTTAATCGAGAGGCTTTTCATGTGACGATCCAAGCTACTCTAACCTTTAGTCACGAAAATTCGCAGGAGATTGCCGATGAGGTTGATGGTCACAGGTGGAGCTGGATTTATTGGCTCCAATTTCGTTAGATACTGGATCAAGAAACATCCCGCAGACAAGGTTGTTGTCTATGACGCACTGACCTACGCCGGAACTCTGACATCGTTGGCGGACTTGGAGGGCTCCTACAGGTTCGTCCATGGAGACATTGCTGACAGTGAAGCTGTCGGGTCGGCACTGCGTGAGCACAAGACCGAGGTAGTTGTGAACTTTGCCGCCGAATCTCACAATTCTTTGGCGATCATTGACCCTGGAAGATTTTTTCGCACCAATGTGATGGGGACACAGGGGCTATTGGAAGCATGTCGTCATAGCGATATCGAAAGGTTTCACCACGTCTCGACTTGCGAGGTGTACGGAGACTTGGATCTAGATTCCCCTCACTCCTTCACCGAGTCATCTCCTTATTTGCCGCGCACTCCATATAATGCTTCAAAGGCCGGAGCTGATCACGCTGTGCGGGCCTACTATCTCACTTACGACGTGCCGATCTCAATTACAAACTGCTCAAACAACTATGGCCGCTATCAGTTTCCTGAAAAGGTTATTCCGCTATTTGTTACAAACGCGTTGGACGATAAGCCGTTACCGCTCTACGCCTCTACTCAAAACAGGAGAGAGTGGATCCATGCCCTTGACCACTCGAGCGCAATCGAGGCTGTCATCAGGAGGGGAAGTGTGGGAGAGACTTATCATGTTGGAACTGGGATCGAAAAGAGCATAGAGGAGATAGCCGACCTGGTGATCGAGGCGTTGTCAAAGCCCGCCAGTCTGAAGACCATTGTTCCCGATAGGCCCAGTCATGACAGGAGATATCTCCTGGATTCATCTAAGATTCGCGCTGAGCTTGGATGGGAGCCGGAGGTCGGATTTGAGGATGGACTTCGCGACGTCATCGAGTGGTATGCACTGAACCGCTCCTGGTGGGAGCCTTTGAAGGCAAACGCTCCAGTTGTGGAGGGTCAAGCTTGGGCAAAGAACTCCTCCTAGGGCGAAGGAGAGACTCCATTGGGTATCAAGGTCATGGTTACCGGTGGTTCCGGTCAGGTTGGCAGTGAGCTGGTCAGGTCTTTGCTGAACATCGGCGGCATAGATGACGTATATGCCCCGTCATCCGCTGAAGTCGACCTTACTGCCAGGGAGTCGGTTCTTGGGGCCGTCACATCGATGAAACCCGACTGGATATTCCACGTTGGCGCCTGGACTCAGGTCGACTCCTGCGAAGACGATTCGCAGAGAGCGTTTGCCGTCAATGGTCTTGGCTCGAGATTCATAGTCCAGGGAGCAGACATGGTGGGTGCCCGAATATGTTATCTATCGACCGACTACGTGTTCGACGGATCTTCTGACAGACCGTACCGAGAGTGGGACCCTGTCGGGCCCAGGACAGTGTACGGCGCGTCGAAGCTGGCTGGCGAGAAGGAGATGCGTCCGCAAGATCTTATTGTGCGTACTTCGTGGGTTATGGGGGAGTATGGGCAGAATATGGCGAAGACGCTGATCCGCCTGGCGAAGGCAGGTGGCAGTAGTCGCTTTGTCGACGACCAGATCGGGACTCCTACGGTCGTGTCTGACCTGATCAAAGCCTTAGTTGAACTTTTCATGGATAGCCACTCCGGTGTTTTTCATGTCTCGAATTCTGGTGAAACGTCTTGGTTCCAGGTTGCTCGTTTCGTGTTCGAGTTGCTTGGTGAGGATCCCGGGAGAATAACTCCGGTCAGTTCATCTGAGTTGATCGGTCACAAGGCTCCGAGGCCCAAGTATTCGGTGCTCGACAACTTTGCTCTCAGGGGAAGTGGAATAGATGCTTTGCCACCCTGGCAGGACTCACTTTCCGGTCTTGTTCTGAAACTTTTGGCGGGGTCATAGGGCACTGTGGAGAGGCTTGTTGAAGCGATAGTTGTGAACTACAATGCCGGAGAGCAGCTTGAAAGGGCAGTCAAGTCTCTGATTGACGATGGCATCGCGAGGG
>JAJZIP010000098.1 GCA_021810525.1 Actinomycetes bacterium
TCTCCTGAGGGAGGCGCGAGGGAATCGATACTGCGCAATTACTTCATCAAGGACTTCGAGCCGGACTCGTTGGAGTGGATCTTGAATCTGGGGTCGATGGACCCGAGGACCCGCACCGGTGATTTCATCCAGATGGAGCAGCTGCTTCGCGGCGTGCTTGCTCAAGCAGTGGACATTCTGCGCGATGGCGCGGATACGGAACTTGCAGGCAAGCTCGATGCTGCGTGCAAGATGATCGGAAAGGATTCATAAATGGCTAAGCAGGGAACAAATTCCCAGGGATCTGGGAATGGATGGATACTTCTCATCGTGTTGTTTGCTTTTGTCGTCCTGGCTTTTGGGGTGGGAGAAAAGGCTGTCGCTTTCGTCTTCCACGGAACGCCCCATATGACAGTTTCGTCCTTTTTGATGACTCTTGTTAGCTGGAATTCGACAACGTTGTGGCACACAGCCTCACTGCTGCCGCATCCGCTCGAATGGCACCTTCTGGGAGCGGCGGCGGTGGGTGCGACGGTTCTCTGCGTCTTGATCGTCGCTGCTTACGCCGCGCACCGAATCCAGGCGACGGGAGGGGACCTCTTCTCCATCTTCGGCGGCGGGAAAGCAGTGGACAAGAACTCCAGCAATCCTGCGAAATGGCTCGCGTTTGAGCCGAAGAAGTTTCGCGCATACGAGCCCGTCCGTGTGATCGCACAAGACGAGGTGAGACCGACCATGGTCGGAGTTCCGAAAAAACAGCGCAAGCTTGAAGAGTATGGACTGTTGCTCGGGTACGCCAAAAACGACCCCGCTCTTCCCATTGCGCTGTCGGCGGAGCTCTCGGTTCTGGTGGCGGGGGAGCCCAGGTCGGGAAAGACCGCCGGGATGGTTATCCCTTGGGTACTGTCATGGCGGGGACCACTCGTCACTACCAGCACCAGGAACGAGGTCATGCGCTCTACTCTGGCCGCGAGAAGGCGGATCTCTGAGCACGTTTACGTGCTCTGCCTGCCCGGCACGTGGATCCCTGAAGGCGTGGAGCCTATCTCCTACGACATCTGCTGGTTCTACGAGGGGGAGTGGAAGATGTTGGTTGAGGCGGCCAAGAGGCGGGCTGCGATCTTTTCCGAGAGCGTCGTGGACAAGTCGCAGGAAGTTTGGGGGGAAACCACCAAACAGCTCTTCTCATGTTTGCTTCTGATCGGCTTTGCGTGGCGTTATGCCCAAGTCGTCCATAAAGGAGTGGATGCGGACAAGAGCAAGCCGAGTCTCAGCCCATTTCATTCGGACGACAGCCACATGCACGTGCTCCAGGAGCTTTCCATGCTCGACTGGGCGAAAACCGACAACGGCGTCAAGGCCGTGTGCAACTTCCTCCTGGAAAGCATTCCTGATGGCAATGGCCAGTACGTGGCCGACTATGTCCGAAAGACGGTCAGAAGGATCAAGGGCGAAGTGGGAGGTACAGAGTTCGCGCAGACCGTAATTGGCCTACTGCAGGTAGCGCTCGGCGAGCTCAACGATGCTCAAATCGCGGCGGTCTTTTCCACCCCGTGGGACAAGCCGGTGTTCGATCCAGACAAGTTCCTGGACGATTCGGGTACCCTCTACCTGATAAGCCGCGATGAAGGCGGTAGCAACCTGGCGAAGTACTTTTCCCTCGTCGTGAACGAGATCTCCTCAGCCGCTAGGCGGAGACAGCAGAAGATGAAGAGATGCGACCCGCCACTGGCACTCATCTTGGACGAGGTGGCCAACATCGCTCCGCTACCCAACTTGAGGTCGTATATGTCAGAAGGCGGAGGAACGGGCATCACTACGGTCGCGTTTATACAGAACCTCACCCAGCTGGTGAGCGTCTACGGCGACGTAAAGGCCAAAGACATCGTTTCCAGCGCTAACGTGGTAGCGACTTTTGGCGGGACGAAAAACATGGACGACCTTGCCATGTTCACGGCTATGGCTGGCAACGTCACAGTGCAGATGGGTTCGTACGACGACGCTAGGAATCTGACGGGCCGGACGGACACCGTCCAAACAGCGCTCGATGCAACCCAGCTCGCCAACATGAAAGACGGCTGGATCTACGTCAGGGTCCCCGGCGCGCCAGTGATGATGGTCAAGACGATACGCTGGTTCGACAAGCCGAGCCTGAAAGACCGGGGTGGAAAGTTCATTTCCACTATGAAGTGGAAGAAAGAGTGGGGAGATCCCTTCAACGAGGAAATCGATGGGTACCCGTTCCATGGCACGCTGCGCTCTCTGAGCCACCAGGCTGCCCACGACCTTGCGAAGAAATCGCAGGTAATTCCGGTGAGAGAGGTGGACATAGAGGTGCCATACCAGCAGTCGGATTCTAGCGACGCGAAGGACAAGGACATCGATGATGAAGTGGGTGTCGAACAAGAGGCGTCTTATGCTGAAGAGGTGGACATCGATGACGATCCGCATATTGACGATCTGAGGGAATCGGCGGAAGATGAAGACATAGAACCGGAGGCAGCGGGTTCCACGCGTCCTTTTTGGGAGACGGAAAAGCGTGCTCGGATGCTCGACGATGACGGGATCGACAGGTTGTTCGGTTCCGTGCCGAGAGAAGCAGGACCGATGCGAGAAGAAGTACCAACTGAAGAAGAGAGAGGGGCCTAGCTGTGCCAGCGGACAATATGCCAGACGAAGAAGAGCTCGCCGAGATGGCGGCACCGGTTGTGTTCTTGTTCCAGCGCCGGGATCTGGCCGTCATGCGCACGGCGGCGGATGAGGTCCGAGCTGCGGACGAGCTCAAAGAGGCAATCGACGACACTCTGGCCGCGACCGAGGAAGTTACGCGGGACTTTCTTCTTCGCCCATGGAAGTTCGAGATGGACTACCTCGATGAAGTCTTCACCGACGAGTTTCTCGAGCTTTGCGTCGAAATGAGGGTGGATCTTATCTCCTGGCTAAACCAGCCGGAGATATTGATGCGATTGGAGCATCCCGACGCGATCCTCCTGCGCTACGCCGACATCGCCGCTGCAATGGAGGGGGATGGCGGGTTGAAGGGCTCTTCGGTTGCGTTTTCCGAAAAAGTGACAGAGATGGAGAATGCCCTGAACGCCACCTTCGAGACCCTCAAACGCAATGGAGCGATCTGAGGGAAGTCGTTCCAGCGGCTGTAGTCGGTCTTACCGCATACCTTTGCGGAATCTCATCCCTGGTTGTCCTGGATTCTGCTCGATGCGTTGGCGGAAGACGGAGATTCCATTGCGATCAATGTATTTCGCTACCTCGACAGAACGGGAGTTCCAAAACTCCACAATTCGTTTTCTCTCAACGGGTACTGTGAGGTCATCTTCTACATCATCGAGATACCCAAGTGATCGTATTAGTGTCGCTACGGCTTGGTCAGGTACCGCTGGATGGTACCGCTGGAGAAATAGCTGAAAACCGTGCTCAATCGGGTAGCCGGTTTGCTGGTCTACAACCATTAGATCGAAATAGTCTCGTAATTTTGCTCTGCCGGTCACGGCGTTGAGCTTCATCGCCAATATGTCTGGGATCGCGGCAACATCAGCGGTGTCTATTCGAGATGTAGGACTGAGCTGCATTTGTCCTATGACGGAGAGAAACTGCACTAAAACTGAGTCGCACAATACGTTCAGGGTTCCGCTGGACAGGTGTGTCACGGCCACCGAAAGTTTGGCACTTTGTAGTTCGTTGAGGATCTCTTGCGGATCGAAGTCGTCATGTACAAAAAAATCGAGATCAGTGCTCCTCCTGTGGTGCAGGTGAATAGCTAATCCCGTTCCTCCGGCGAGATAAAAGCTTCGACGTGAGGCAATTGTCGTAGCAATTTTCCAAGCTCGATGACTGCTGGATGACATGATTCCATCTAGAGGATGAGACATTCGGCCTCCTTGCTTCTGGCTATATGTGCAGCGAGAGCCGACATTTCTGGTGTGAACCCACGGCGGGGGAGCGAGGCGGTAGCAAACGCTTCTGGATCGAGGTTATGTATTGCCCAGGCAAGGGCGTGCGGGTCATCCTGTTCGAGAATATTCACAGCTATAGCTGGGCCATAGTCTTTGGTATCCAGCTCTGCAAGATCTACATTCCAGAACAGGTGCTTGAAGCGACGTGGAACTCTATTTTCCATCCGCATGGGCTGAACGGAAACGGGTGGAATAGTGCCGCGTATATCTAGAGCCATCTTGTCAGTTATCCAGTGGGGAATGACCCGGAGAATCCATACCTCGATTTCCTTAACGCTCCCCTCAGCCACCACCATATGACGGTATTCGACCATGCCTCGTCGTTCCAGGTTATTTAGTACCTTCAGTGCGGTTGAAGGCGAAATGCCCGCATGACGGGCGACCACACGGCCTGAACGAAGTCCAAGAGGGCGAGTCAGCAATACTCTGAGGACAAAGAGCTCCTCTCTCGTGAACCCGTCGATCCTTGGTGCTTTTCCTAAATGTTCTCGCAGCAGGTGAGCATCTTGTTCAGTGAGTTGCAGATGTCCTTTGGCACCACGATCAGGTTTTAGTTCTAGTCTGCTGATTGCCCTGTGGATAGAAGGAACGCTCGTTCCGAGCCACTTAGCCACCTCTGTTGTGGAATAGAACCTAGTTGCAGTGTCCATATCGTTATTCTAGCATATTTTGGCTCTTGGGCTGGCATGCCATGGCGAATGTTGTCCTTGTGTCAGGATGGGAACGATGCCAGGTAACCTCGAGCGAGTGGACGGCATGGATCTCTAGTACAAGGCACATAATTGTGCTACCTGCGTGCGATTGACCAGCTATCTTGCGCTCTACACATACGCCCCTTATACATCCTCTGGGTAATTTTCTATGTACTAGTATGGTGAGTCCTTAAAGGGATATACTATCTTTTCATAAGATAGGACTGCATGCACACACTAACACGGACCTTTGGCGAGCTTGTAAAAGACTTCCAGGAGGGCGATCAAGGCGCGTTCCCCGAACTCATGCCGCTCCTGAGTCCCGTGGTCAACGCCACGGTCAGACGCTTTTACGGAGCCGGGCGGTCGGGAGCGGCTAAAGAAGACTTCCTGCAAGAAGCGTGGATGGCGGTACATCATGCCCTTGGCAAATACGATTTACACCGCTTTCCCGATCTCCAACACCAGTTCTTTCGTAATGCGGTCGTAATGCGGTTGGAGGCCCTCAATGAGCACAACCACATTTTAGGCATGAGGCGGCCTATAAAGCGGTTTCTGTACGAGGTGCTGTCCGACAAAGTGGATTGGAGCCTATCGGATATAGATCTCGCCAAATCGTATCCTGGGGTCACCACAAATGAGATTGCATCGGCACGCGACCACGGCGCTGCGCAGTGGACCGTAGTCGTCACGGATTGGCTCCATAACTACCCAGATCAACACGAAGGGGCTAACGCCTCGCGACTGAGAGCGGTGGTGGAATCCCCGTGGGATACCGATGCAGATGTTCGGGCAGAAGCGGCGAAGGATTTTTTCAAATCATTCATGGACGAGTTGACCGACTTGGAACAGCAGGTGTTCGAGCTTCGGTTTTTGAAGGGATCGACCCGAGTCGAGACGAGCGTTGCGCTGAACCAGACCGTGTGGATGCTCCGCAGGGTGGAGAGGGGGCTGTTCGCCAAGTGCCCCGGCGGATGTAGATTGAGTCCAGGGGAAGTGTGGCGGGAAGTCTGGTACAATCGCTGAGCCACGTCGTGGCAGACGCGAATTGGCGATTCAAGCATGCTAATCAAGGTCGCGAGTCTTGGCCAGTCCCCATGTGGCGCAATGTCAACCACTCCGCCACTAAAAAGACGGGTCTCTGTGGGAGTTAATGATGTTGGCAACCAGGGGGTAATCGGATAGGCATGGTATGAACTTCGAACGAAGATTCCATTACCGCAGTTCTCCACTTTCGCAGACATTTGACCGTAACATCCCTGGAAGCACTGCGGTTCGAGGGATAGGGAGGACCAAAACCGTATCAACTTACGCGCAGAGTATTTGGGCGCTATGATTTTTGCTGGGCCGAGCGGGGCAAGTCCTGAAAGCAACCGACTGGCGAGGTTGTCTGCCTCATGAGCCGCAGTTTTACGTTTACAACCACGATGAGACAAAGGAGAAAGTGGTGGCTAGTACTCAATCGGCGACAACCTGCCTCGGTCGAGGGGTGTCATGCTTCGTGCAGGCGAGATCATTAAGATGGATTGTGTAGGTTCACCATGGACCTTTCTCCATCACGTGGTGGCGCTGCTGCCGAGTTGAGCAATCTATACACCCGATTCAAAGAGGTACGCAATAGTGGTTTATTGATGGGAGCGATGGGTGGCCTATTCGCATTCATCGTGTTATTCATATTTTCCGTGGCGGTTTCGTTTCTTCTAGTTAACCCGGTTGCAAACAGCACACCTGGGTCGGTGACCCTGAGCTTCTTTGTGGGCATTGCTAGGGAAATTCTGCAAGTATGGCTATTCTTTTCCATCAACTGGATTCCGGTTGGGATTACCGCTTCTCTAGGGCTCGCAAATGTCTCAGCTCCGGTGACGGGCGTAACGTTGCACTTGCTCTCCCTAAGCGGCCTTTCCATAGTTGCGGCGGTTCTCTTTTGGACAGGCCGCTACTGTTACACACGCACGCTAGGAAATGTGCGCATTGCCGACGCTGCAGTCCAGTCAATCATGATTGGCGGTGTTTACGGCCTGCTCATCGCGGTGTATTCATTTATCAGTACCGCGAGCATCTCGCCTCAGGCAACTGTTAGCTCTGGAGGTCTCGGTGTGAATGTTGGAGGTTCGCTGACTTTTGGTGCGAGCCCACTTGAAGCATTTGCGGTAGCTACCGTTTGGGGGGTTCTCTTTTCCGGTTGTGGAATACTCTCGCATCACGTAGAAGGCCGGACAAGAGCCACTGCCATGCTGCTAAATCTAGTGCCCAGCGCACGGGCGTGGTTGACGTCAACCTCATCCGTCGTCTCGAGTTGGGCAGTCGCACAGTTGCTTGGTGTTGGCGTAATGACTGCAGGTGGCCTCGCCCTTGCAGCAGATTCGCAACTACACCACCTAACCAGCGTCTCAAATCTCAGCACGTTTCCGCTCCTGTTTTGCGTAGCGGCACTCCTCGGGTCCAATCTGACTGCCGGTGGTTTTTTGGGTGGAATGGGAATGCCCATGACTTTGTCCACAGGAGGGAGCGCACAGTTCGGATTGGGTATAGCGGGGCTCGCGCATGTCACTCCGATACTTGTGATTGGTCAAGTGTTCTTCTCTCTGGAGGTGTTTCTTGCGCTTTTCATAGCCAGTACTACAACGGCGCGGTTGATGCACGCGGACACAAGTCGAGGTCGTATAGCTCTGATGATCGCGACACCTTTTGCCGTCTTGATGGCAGTTTTGTCGTCGGTCGCGCTTCCACGTTTCGAGTATGCAGGTAAAACCTTTGGCCTTACCACCACAAGCTCCATTGCCGTCGTGGGTATAGCGTTTGTAGAGGCGTTTCTCATCGCGAATCTCGGAGTCTGGTGGTATCGTCGCGGGCGAAGAGTGTGGACGCCTCATCTCGTTTCGCGGTTTGTATATACAGGGGCTGAAATAAGAGAAACGCTGGACAGTCAAGTACCATCCTCGGATGCAAACACGGGGTTCGTTCCTCACTTTACGATCCCTCGGCAGCTTCTTCAGCGAGGGCGACGCTTTTGGATGACGTGCATCGTTCTTGTCGCGGTTATTCCTGGGGTAATCAGTGTTGGTTACGTTGTGGCATCCGGCATAGGTAAACAGAGCCCGCGTCAGGTCGCTATTGACTACTTTACTGCCACTAACTCGAGCGCTTTGGCCTCTTCAATCGAGGTCAGCGCTTCTTCGGGGGATCCATCAACAAGTAAGCTGACTCCGCCTGATATAGCCAAAGAACTGGTCTCGCCAGCTAACTGGTCGACAACCCGGCGGGTTGTGATTACTGGTTCGACAATCCATGGGAACACTGCTTCGGTCGACTTCAGGTACGACGCTGGACCGCATTCAGTGGCGCTGTCTCGCGTCGCCCGACTAGGGCTGTCCGGGAGTAATACGGTTGAACTCGCCAGAACTACGTCCTCACCCGGGTGGAAGGTGGTTGTAAATCCTGCAACTGTAACCCTGCCTAGTCTTGATGGCGTACACTACTTCAGCGTCGGCGAGCTCAAGATCACGCCACCTTTGGATCGCAAGGTACTTGTTTATCCCGGCGTTCTTTCATTTCTCGCCGGTCCCAACCAGGTTTTTGCAACAAAACCAGTCCAAACCGCAATTTTTGCAGGGTCGAGCACCGAGGCGCAAATGCGCATTTCCCTGATGCCCTCTGCGAGTGAAGCTGCTGCGGCGTCTGTAGCGTCCTTGATAAAAGGATGCCTCGCATCACATTCGGTCACTCCCGCGAACTGCCCCAACTCAGTTCCGATCAACACTTGCTCGTATTTATTCGGTACCTGCACGCACGTGGTCTGGACTGCCGACAACGACTACAAATCGACGTTACGTGTATCACTTAGCACGAGTGGCGAGGTGGTAGTATCCGGCAAGCTGGCTGGGTCACTTGCCTATGTCGAGACTACCCCGGCGCTTGCGTTCTCCCCCGCATCCTCCACTCGCGAGACGGACGGGGCGACTTCCTGGACGTTTACGTACCCAATAACGTACCACAATGGGACATGGACACCTGGAGCGCTTGCCGGTGGAGGTCCATTTTGAATCCTCCCCACGGATAAATCCGGGACTTCGAACTCGGTGCCCTATTGTAGTGACTATAATGGTAGTCATGTCTGAAACTTTACCATTGGCCTATGTAAAGGCCCACCTTTCCGAGATCGCAGATCGCGTTGAACGGCAGCACGACCGCGTAGTCCTCACGCGCAACGGACGCCCGGCAGCCGTGCTCGTAAGTCCGGAAGACCTTGAAGCCCTAGAGGAGACTTTGGACATACTGTCCGATGAAAATGCCCTCAGAGAGATTCAGGAGGCTCGCGAGGAAGTGTCGCGCGGTGATACGGTTGATGGCGAATTTCTACGGTCGAAATATCTGAAACGTTGAGCACTTGGCACCTTGTTGTCGCGGCATCTGCTGAGCGCAAGCTTGGACAATTACCAGAGAAAATCGCTGCGGCCATTGTCGAGTTCATGCTGGGACCACTGCTTGAAAATCCTCGGAAGGTTGGGCGGCCCTTACGGCGGGAATTGCTCGGACTATATTCCGCACGAAGGGGGTCGTACCGTGTTGTGTTCCAGCTCGACGAAGAAAAGCGAACCGTTCACGTGGTACGTATTGACCATCGGTCCGACGTGTACCGGCCACGTTGAGCCCTGGCCCTGCCAAGCAACTATATCATTTCCGAATCAGTGCATCCTGTAGAAACTCTGGGCTTCGCTTGAAGTGTAGCCCCGCCAAAGTACCACTTCTAGTATTCGGGGAACGTGTTCGTATTCTCCTAAAGGAGAACGAGCTATACTATAGTATATGGACTTATCCGACCCTACTCGGGCTATCAGCCCGACTCTCGATGGAATGATCCTGGCGATTCTAGCCCAGGCGGGGAGGCCTCTTACTGTAGGTGACGTGGCATCGGAGGTGACCCGTGGATCCGAGATTGGAATTCGCAAGAGCCTCGCCCGACTTGTAGCGCAAGGTATTGTTCGAGCAACCGTCATGGGCCGCAATCGCGTCCACGAACTCAATCGAGATCACGTTGCTGCGCCTATTGCGGATTTGCTCGCTGGATTACGTAACGAACTGTGGCGCAGATTTCGAGAAGAGTTCGCGAGTTGGGAGCTAAAGCCAATGCTGGCGATGGTTTTTGGCTCAGCTGCAAGACACGATGGTGGAATCGATAGCGATATAGATCTGTTACTGGTACACTCCCCCTTCCCTGGGGAAAAGCCGCCACAAGGGGTCAAACAGGGCAAAATAGGTGTTGCGATAGATGTCTTATCGGCTGTCCTTGCTAAGAGTCCTTCTACACCACCCAATCCATCCATCTGGCATCGACAGGTTGATGTCCTACGGGGTCACGTACAGGCATGGACCGGCAACCGGCTCCAAGTCGTCGATCTCTCTTACTTTGAATGGCAGTCGCCCGCACCTTCAACTAAAGTACTGCTCGACGAAATAGGCGGGGTCAGGGTGGATCTGTTCAGCCAGCTTCTGTCTAGTAATAGTGGAGTAAAGGCATGAGTCCCCGTACGCATCCTTGCGGAATCGTTGAAGCTCGGACTCGACTGGCAACTGCTGCTGCGTATCTGGAGGTTGCTGAGCTTGTGCTTGGTGAGGCGAGCGAAGCGGAGTTTTCAAACGTGGCTGCTGGACTCGCAGTATTGGCAGGCATCGCGGCATCTGACGCAATTTGTTGCGCCCGCCTGAAGCGAC
This sequence comes from Actinomycetes bacterium, assembly GCA_021810525.1. Lineage (GTDB taxonomy): Bacteria > Actinomycetota > Acidimicrobiia > Acidimicrobiales > Acidimicrobiaceae > SCQM01. Next base: position 10,355 of record JAJZIP010000098.1, read on the forward strand.
TTCATCGGGGAAACAATCACCGTGAGTCCGCTGAACTCCTGGAAAGTGCAACACCCAACGGAAAGTCACTTGCAGCCACTTTTCTCCGACTTCTCGACATTAAAGATGCCGCACATTACGGCGTGGTTACGGTCACACCGACAAAAGCGGCAGATGCTATTAAATGGGCAAACCGGCTTGTTGATGCAGCTCGGACTGAAGTCGAGCGCTAAGAAGAGCGAATGGGCAACGGCAAAGGAACTCGGTTGAGTTGCGTGTCCGCATTCGCCAGATGCCATGCTCTGAGAACTAACCTTGTGGCGCCGATGTTGGCTAAGATGTCCAGAACGGTATGTCGGGTATTGGTGTGCGAAACCGCTGCATATATTTAGTGTGAGAGTTTCACACAAGGAGGAGTGCGATGAGAGCAAACGCGAAGCTTCTGGCGGCATTAGGGATCGCGGGTCTCAGCCTGGCCGCATGCGGATCCAATAACAGCGCGCTGACGGACGGCGGCAAGATTCCAATAGAGCGCGTAGGTGCCGTGGCAAGCACGACTACGTCAGCTAGTCCTGCGTATGGTTTCAACGCATCGAGGACGAAGTTTGTTCTCCCGCATAATCTTGGACTTCTGCCTGCATCTGAGCTTGCGCTGGCGAAGAACAGTCCATCGTACGCCACGGGTCTGGCGAACCCGAACAACTGGGGACACGAGGCTTCAGTGGGGACTCTGGTAGCGCCTTGGTACTACATCGGACCAGCTGGGGCCAAAGCGGGGATCTACGCCGCGGAGGTTGCCAACGAGAAAGCCTACTTTTACGGTACGCTAAAATCCTTTGTGGGCAATGAGAACGTGCTGCACACGACGAATCTTTCGATCAACGTCTCGACGCTGAACTCTGTTGGAGGTTCGGTTCCCGCAGTCTCGCT
>JAJZIP010000099.1 GCA_021810525.1 Actinomycetes bacterium
GGACCTTGGGAAGCATCACTTCATCCAGTCGTTCCCCGGCTTGGCCGACAACCTCGATGACGTCTTCATATGTCCACCTGGTATCCCAGGCATTTACTCGGACACAGAGAACCCTGTCATCCCACTCAAGTTCACGGATGGCTTGTACTACCCGAGCTCTGGCTGCAGGCTTTTCCAAAGGAGCCACGGAATCCTCTAGATCCAGAAACGACATATCAGCATTGATTGTGGGAGCCTTCTCCAAAAACCTTTGGGAGGACCCAGGTACCGATAGACAAGATCGGCGCGGTAAGTTACGACTACGTTCGGACATTTGAGAAATTATAGTGAACTTTCCCGGACTTTCCCAGTCCGCCACTCGGCTGGATCCTGCCCGGCCTAGACCTCCAAGTCTTTGGGAAGGACCTGCTCTGTTATAAGCCGGCTGAATCTAGCAACTCTGGTGGATTCCGGTACCCTCTCCGGCGAGCCTACGAAGGATCTGACCAGCTGGTAGCCCTCTACATAGCAGGTAATATAAGCGCGCCAGGTTGGATCGGTCAGAAACTCAACCGACTTTTCAGCTCTGGGACGAGACAGTAATGCATCCCGTTCAAGGCTCTTCACAACCAGTTCCGGAGGAACTCCGTCTTGATGGAGGTCCCAGGCCGCATTGGCTCGAACATTTGACAGCGTTTCGAAGGCGCTGCGTGCCTCTCTCAGATCTTGATCGGGATAGTTGACGCCTCGTTTGATCATCAGCTGCGACACAGCCGTAAACTCATCTCCCCCAAAGAGAATCTCAAGACCGAAATCAGCGAGGCCCTCGGCAATCAGGCACTGGGGAGTCCCGACCAAAAAGATGGACTCCTCCATCTGAAGCCGCCTTTTGTATAGGTTCACCTCTTTGCGGACATGCTCACTGTGGTGTCCAGGGTAGGCCTCATGTGCTACTAGATGAGGCAGCGAGCTCGACAAAATTGGGAGATCCACGTTTACGGCCACCCTTGACTTGAGATTTCCCAGATAGTAGTTGAAACCCGACCATGGCTTTGAGCTGACGATCTCAAACTCCAGGCTCTCCCCTTCCGGCAGGCCAAAGAGCTCGCTAGTCCGCGCCCTGAAAAGCTCCTTCAAATCTGTCAAAATCAGCTCTAGCTTCTCTGCCGGAACGACGAACGCCTCGCGGTAGGCGCTTAGACGTTCTCCCAGTGGACCCACCCCGGGAATCAGGCGTTCCAGTGCACCCAGCGCCTCGTCAATCTCCTCGCGCGGAACACGTCTAGGCCGCACGCCATAACAAAGCTCCACCTCGGTCGCGTAATCGATATGCGCCCCAGCCAGCTTTTGTGCGGTAGTGTGCAACCCGACGATCTGGGCACGGAGCCACGCAGCTCTTGCCGCATCATGCGCTGTGTCAGTCATGTCGAGAGCCTGGCGCGAATCTATGGCGCTGATCAGCCCGCGAGCCTTTTCCACCAGCCGCTTGGGCTCGATTTTGACAGCATTTGCGGACTGCTCAGCCAACCAACGCGGTCCGTAATATGCGTCAACCAGGCCGACAATGTGCTTGTTCAGCTCTAGGCCGAGCGAGATATAGTCCTCCAGGAGGGACGGCACTCGCCGCTACCGTTGAGGTCCTGAGCAATAGCTGCTCAGCCTGCTAATGCACATGTTCTTTCAAGAACGGGATGAGCCTGTCCCAGGCCTGCTTAGCAGCCTGTGCGTCATACACCTCTGACCTCGCGTCGTTAAAAAACGCATGATGGGTTCCGGGGTATATGAAAAACTCCACATCCTTTCCCATTGCCTTGAGTTGCGCTTCAAGTGCCCGGGAATCCTTAGGTGATGCAGAGTCGTCATGCTCTGCATAATGACCCTGAATCGCCGCAGAAATACTGTTGTAATCAGGCCCTGGGCTGGGCCAGGAGAGGACTCCGTAGAAAGGCGACACCGCTGAAACGGCATCAGACCTTTCGGCGGCAAGAACAAGGGCCAAAGCCCCGCCCATGCAAAATCCAACCACGCCTACGCTGGTGCCGCCGCTGCGCTTCACCAACTCGGTGACCGCGCCACTCATGTCCTTCGCTGCTTTGGAGAGCTCCATTGCCATCATGGCTTTGACAGCTGAGTCAGGCTCGGTGGCAACGGTGCCGTGATAGAGATCAGGAGCCAAGGCATAGAACCCGTTGGCCGCAAATCTGTCACATACGTCCTTGATATGATCGACCAGACCCCACCACTCCTGGATGACAACCACTCCTGGAGCGACCTTTTCGACTGGTGAAGCTAAGTATCCTGAGGCAGAAGTGCCATTGCTAGGAAATTCAATAATTTGTCCCATAGACGAAAAAGCTACTCCAACAATCAGGCATGTGCAATGACACCAGAATCTGACACAGGTTCGTAGAGAGATCGCTCAACCTGCAACCGGCACCAACTGTAGTCCCGAATCCACCCGACCGATATGCAAACAGACGGCCATCAGCCAAGCATCGGACCGGCGGCGCGCAAGACTTCCTGGGGTACCCTCCAGCCGGCCAAACGTTCGGCGATAGACGGAGAGAGTGAACTCCCTCGGTACAAGATGCTCCAAGTGCCTTCAAAACCCCTCAACTCGGTTGAATCTCGACCTCGCTCTTGAGCAAGGCGGGACTCGAGCGACTCTTTGATGGTATTGGGAACAACGGAAAAATCGCTGCCGCGTATGACGACACGTCCGCCACCCGCCTTATCGGTGAACGTGTCGATCAACCTCGAACCAAGCTGCGGAATCAATGCGAACCGCGATGACACCAGGTCACTGTCGACCACAAGAGAGGCATCGGGCCTTGATTCTAGAAACTCGATACCTCGTTCCGCGTCATACCCGATCTCGATGGAGTTCACGTGCCCGCCCGATATCAAAAGCCTACCTTTGCGGCTTACCTGCAAACTCAGAGAGTCTGCCGCGGCGTGGTCGCTCCTTGGCATGGACAACTCACCAACAATGTTCCACGCCTCCTCTTCGGGGAAGACCGACCCAGATATACGAGCTGCCAACATCCACAAGATCCCATAACGCGGGTGACGATCAAGAAGCCGACGAAGTGCAGAGACCAGCAGGGATCGGTCGCTGGCCAACTCTGCAATTACATAGGTCGCTTCAAGGGCGAGATCTACCGGATCTTCGGCCTCAATCCGAGCAATGTAGCGGAGGTGCTCCAGAGGGTTCATGACATGAAACTATCACGATACGGCGGGCTACATAGCTATCCGCAAAAGGGTTTGCTATTTCAGTATTCCGCCTTTGGTCATAGCCATCACGTCAAGCGCCTTGTCGACCTCTTCAGGCGTCAACAGACCCTCTTCCAGGACAACAGCCCTTAGGTCTTTGTGCTCCTTGAGTGACTTCTTGATCACTTTAGCTGCGGCCTCGTAACCGATGTAAGGGTTCAGGGCTGTACCGATAGAGGGGCTCGAAAGCGCGTAGCTCAAGCATCTCTCCCTGTCCGCCTCTATTCCCGCGACACACTTTTCCGAAAGTGCATTGGCAACCGATGACAAGAGCGAGATCGATTCGATGAGATTTCTCGCAATGACTGGAAGCATAACGTTCAGCTCTAGGTTTCCGGCTGAACCTCCAAATGCGACCGCTGCATCGTTCCCAATGATCTGGGCAACCACCTGACAGACGGCCTCAGGAACGACAGGGTTGACCTTGCCAGGCATGATTGATGAGCCCGGCTGGAGATCCGGAAGATGGATCTCAGCAAGTCCGCAACGCGGCCCTGAAGACATCCACCGCAGGTCATTCGCAATCTTATAGAACGAGATCGCTATTGTTCGCATGACCCCTGAAGCCTCGACCAAGGCGTCCCTAGCGCTCTGGGCTTCAAAGTGATCTCGGGCTTCAGACAGGGGAAGACCTGTCTCCGAAACAAGAATCTCAATGGTTCCCCTAGCAAAATCAGCCGGCGCATTAATGCCCGTTCCGACCGCGGTTCCACCTATAGGAAGTTCCCCCACCCTGGCGAGAATCGAATTCACACGGTCAATACCGTATCTTACCTGTGACGCATAACCTGAGAATTCCTGCCCCAGCGTAACCGGCGTAGCGTCCATGAGGTGGGTACGCCCGGACTTTACAACGTCTTGGAACTCCGAACTCTTGGCCCCCAGAGCCTCCGAAAGGCCCGCAAGGGCCGGAGTTAGCGTGTTTTTGAGAAGATTTGTGGCAGCAAGATGGATTGCAGACGGAAAGATGTCATTTGAAGACTGAGAAGCGTTCGTGTCGTCGTTTGGCTTTACGATATGCCCGATAGCTTCGGTGGCAAGAGTCGAGAGAACCTCATTCATATTCATGTTGGAGGATGTTCCGGAGCCGGTTTGATAAACGTCAACTGGGAAATGATCGTCGTAATCTCCATTTGCCACGCGTATGGAAGCCTGATAAATCGCCTCCGCGACTTGGGCATCTATGATCCCCAACTTGGCATTCTGCCTAGCTGCGGCTCCCTTGATCGTCGCGAGTGCCCAAATCAGAGAACGGCTGATTCGTAGGCCTGAAATCGGAAAGTTCTCAACTGCTCGTTGAGTCTGAGCCTGCCACTTGGCATTTAATGGAACCCTGACTTCACCCATCGAGTCATGCTCGATTCGAAATTCTGTTTCTTGAGACATCGGTTACCTCACCTCTCAATAATCCGCAAGCCAACAAGACAAAACTAGTCAAAAATAGCAAGAACTGGCTAATTGATTTCGACAACGGGTAGCAATACAACTCTTCGTGACCTCTTGAACTCCTTTGCCAGATCTTTCCTCCAAAATTTTGTGGCCTCTAGCAGCATATTAATTTTGGATACTCAAAATATTTAGAAACGACGGGCATGCATAGTAGGAGAGGACTAGAGTCTTCAACGTCGTGAAACCATTTTGGACCATCTCAAAGGTGAAGCTAGTAAAGAAGACTTCACTAAAAAAGAAGGCCACTCTAGCCGTCGTGATGGTGGGCACGGCTACGCTCGCTCAGCTTCTTCCCGGCGGCGGAACAGCCAATGGTGAGACGATCGCCAGCGCCAAGGCGCAAGCGGCAGCAATTGTGGCACGGCTGAACGATCTCGGGGCGCAGGTTTCGCAGTTGGCCGAAAAGTACGATCAGGCACAGCTATCGCTATCACAGGTCAACCAACAGGTCAAAAACGAGCAGTCAAGAATCGCTCAGACGCAATCCAACATAGCTTCCATAAGAGCTCAGCTGGCAAATGAGGCGATCAACGCCTACATAACCGGTGGGAGCCTGTCTGACCTGTCTACCCTGCTGAACGAAAATCCGACCGAAGCATCAGTTCGTCAAGAGTTCTTGAACACCGTAACCAACTCTCAGACCGATCTGATCGCCTCCTACCAGGCTGCCACTCAATCCCTTCAACAGCAGCAAGCGTCGTTGAAGACCTTGCAGACTCAGGCTGTCTCAGCTTTCAACCAGGTGACGGCTGCGAAGAATGCGGCACAAGCGGCGGTCAATCAGGAGAAAGCCCAGCTCAGTTCCGTCAACGGTACCATTGCATCCCTCGTTGCACAGCAACAGGCCTATCTCGCGCAACAGGCGGCACAAATAGCGGCCCAAGATGCGGCCGCAAGCGCCCGTCAGACGATCATCAATGCACCACCAACTGCAAGTGCGTTCCGTGCGCCTTCATCAAGCGGGAGCGGCTCGGGGCGGACCGTCTCGGGAGGGCAAGCATCCATCGCAATCTCATGGGCGCGCCAAGAGCTGGGTAAGCCATACGTTTTTGGCGGCTCAGGTCCAAACGCATTTGACTGCTCTGGACTGACCGCGTTCGTCTACGCCAAGGCTGGAGTCAGTCTTCCCCACTCTGCCGCCGCGCAGTACAGCGACACCTCTAGAGTCTCGCTTTCCGCCCTTCAGCCAGGCGACCTAGTGTTTTACTACTCGCCCATAAGCCATGTAGCTATCTACATCGGTGGTGGCATGGTCATTCAAGCGCTCAACGAGGCCGCTCCGGTCGAGACCTCGGGAATCTATTGGGCCGGAGTACCGGTAGCCGCCGGACGGGCGTAGACTCGCCCGAATCACTTTCCATAGCTAGACTGGCCCTCAGACAAATTTACGGAGGGTGACAGTGCGGGCAGTAGTCATTGTTGACAAAGAGGTGACGATCGCCAACCTCCCGGATCCAACGTGTGGCTCTGAGGAGCTACTCGTTGAGGTGAGGGCGGCGGGTCTCAACGCCGCGGACGTTCTACAAAAGAGGGGCTTCTATCCCGCACCACCTGGCATTCCTCAGGACATCCCGGGCCTGGAGTTCTCAGGGGTTGTGATCGAAGCAGGAAGCCAGACCAGTGACTTCAAGGCTGGCGACGCCGTAATGGGTATTATCGGCGGGGCAGCTCAGGCTGAACTCTGCAAGATCCATTACACGAACGCGGTCAGGGTACCCACGTCCCTGGATATGACCAGCGCAGGCGGCTTTTGCGAAACCTATTTCACCGCGTACGATGCTCTCATCAAACAGCTTGATCTGCAGCTTTCTGACCGGCTCTTGATCAACGGGGCTGCTGGCGGAGTCGGACTCAGTGCAATTGCGTTGGGAAGCGCCCTAAACGCGCAGGTGTTCGCGTCCGCAAGACACTTAGAACATCACAGCGCCTTAAGACGGCTCGGTGCCGAGCCGATCCTGCCCTCAGATGTTGGCACCAACGGACCTTACGACGCCATCTTGGAACTTGTTGGGGCGCCCAATCTCGAAGACGATCTCTCCGTCTTGGCCCCAGGTGGGAGAATCTCGGTGATCGGAGTAGGGGCCGGAGCCAAGAGCGAGATCGACCTGAGGATATTGATGGCAAAGAGAGGCCGCATATCCGGCTCAACGCTAAGAGCCCGATCTACGACCGCAAAGGCCGGGCTTACAGAGGAGATCAAAACTCATGTGGTTCCTCTGATTGACAAGGGGCTTGCTCCCGTAACCGTAGCGGGAACCTTCGAATTCACACAGGTGAAGGACGCCTATGATGCCTTCGCAGAGCCCGGAAAATTGGGGAAAATCATCTTGACCATCTAAGCCGCATTTGTCGGATTATTTTCAGATGATCGACCAGCCGCCGTCGATGACTATGGTCTCTCCCGTTATATAGCTTCCCGCTCCGGACGCTAACAGCAACAGTGCACCGTCGAGTTCAGAAAGCTCTCCAGTCCGTCCCATCGGACACCTCTTACGGATGAAATCTTGCCCGCGTGGATCGTCAAACATGTCGTGCGTCATCTCGGAAGGAAACCATCCTGGTGCAATTGCGTTCACCCTGACTCCTCGTCGAGCCCATTGAGCTGCTAGCTCACGCGTCAGGTTGACGACAGCCGCCTTCGATGCCGCATAGGAGGCCTGAGGAATCTGACCGGAAGCAAGCAGGCCGGCGATCGAAGAGACGTTGACAATAGATCCCTCTCCTGCCTCCAACATGACACGGCCAACAAGCTGAGAAAGCACGAAGACGCTCTCGAGGTTGACCGCCATGATCGCCCTGAACCTTTGCGGGGACTCCTTCTCCGCCGGTGCTGGATCACTAATTCCTGCGTTGTTCACACAGATATCGATCTTCCCGAATCTATTCATCGTATACTCGACCAGGTTTTGGAGATCCGAGTCTTTGGTGACGTCGCACTGAAATCCGCTGGCAGAAGCACCCATCGATTCGATGATGGAGTCAAGTTTCTCCTTCCGCCGTGCAGCCAGCACAACTTGGGCCCCAGCACCAGCCAAGACCTCGGCAAGGTGGGCTCCGATGCCCGAGGAGGCGCCGGTGACTATCGCCACCTTAGCGTCAAGGCGAAATATCGACGTCGAGTCCATAGACCAACCTTCTCAATAGATTGCAGAATATTCAACGCAAGCCAACAGCTTGGCCCAGCGCAATCCCGACAAACGCTTAGCACAGCATTTCAGCCGCATGCGTAGCGATACTAAATTCTCCGGCCAGGCCTATAGAATGTTAGCTGAGCTCAAAGCGTATCTCAAAATAGCTAATAAGGAATCGTATGCGGCCTATTCCCGTAGATTTTCACATTGGACCTCTCCTGATCCATACTTATGGGATCGGCCTGGCAATAACCTTCTACTTCGCCTATCGATATTACGAGCGCCGTCTGCGCAACAATGGATACGCTTTCCAATGGCTCCAGAGATCATTTCTTTGGATAATCGGAGCAGCTATAGTCGGCGCCAGAATAGTACACATAGTGGCGAACATAAGCTACTACATACATAATCCTGGCGAAACCATAATGATCTGGCATGGCGGTCTCTCATCGTATGGCGGTCTCGCAGGCGCAATCCCAACTGGACTATACCTGAAGCATCGATATGCGCCTGAAATCTCTTACGCCAAGGCTCTTGATCTGCTCGCACCGGTGCTCGTGTCGGCGTGGGCAATGGGAAGGCTCCTAGGGCCGCAACTTATGATAAACGGTGGCGGAAGGCCCACTACTGCATGGTACGGACTGAAATATGCCGGTCAAATCGGGTATAGGATACCTGTTCCGCTCTTCCAGGCCGCGGAAGATTTCGTCGTCTTTCTGATTCTGCTCAGACTGGAAAGGTATTTCAGGGAGCACAATGCGCCAAACGGAGCTCTGATTGGTGCCGCCGCCTTGCTCTGGGATATCCCACGCTTTAGCGACGAATACTTCTGGCTCGCGGTTCCCCGCCTCTGGGATGCGGTTGAGGCGTTCTCGATCGTGGTTATTGTGATTTCTGCGATATACCTTGTATTTTTGTTCAAGAATGCAGCACGAGAGAGGGCTGAGCTGCCCCAGATTGAGCCATCTGAAATTTAGGGCGAGACGTCCTCCCAAAACCTGAATGGCGAGATGACAACTTCACTCCTGACAGACCTCTACGAGCTGACAATGCTGGAAGCCAGTCTGCAGTCCGGCATCGCATCAAAGCAGAGTTCTTTCGAGGTGTTCACACGGTCTCTTTCCGTTGGCAGACGTTACGGAGTTGTAGCAGGTATAGGACGAGTACTCGACGCCATCTCCGAGTTCAGGTTCGACTCCAAAGACATTGAGTACCTCAGAAGCACTCGCCACCTCAATGAGGAGACCATTGAGTATCTTTCCGGGTTCCACTTCACCGGAGATGTATGGTCCTACGAGGAGGGAGACCTCTACTTCCCCTTTTCGCCCATTATGAGGGTGGAAGCGCCTTTCGGGCAAGCAGTACTGCTCGAGACGGTGATCCTTTCCATCTTGAACTTCGACTCCGCAGTGGCATCAGCGGGAGCGAGAATGGTTTCTGCATCGGGAGGACGCCGTCTAGTAGAGATGGGCTCTAGGCGGGTCCACGAAAGTGCTGCAGTCAGCGCGGCGCGTGCAGCATATATCGTCGGCTTTGCCGCGACATCAAATCTAAAGGCCGGCCAGCTCTATTCGATTCCAACCGCGGGGACCGTCGCCCATGCATTCATGCTGGCGCACGAGGACGAAAGGAGTGCATTTGCTGCACAGATTAGAGCGCAGGGAACTCATACAACTGTACTAGTTGACACCTATAACATAGAGGACGCAATCAGAGATGCGATCGCGGTCGCTGGGACCTCTCTTGGAGCTGTCCGGATTGACTCTGGAGATCCAGCTAAAGAGTCTCGTCGAGCTAGAGCCCTGCTCGATTCGCTTGGAGCCTTTGAGACTCAGATTGTAATCTCAGGAGACCTTGACGAATACAGCATCGACGTACTCTCGCGCGAGCCTATCGACGCTTTCGGCGTCGGAACCAGATTGGTAACGGGCTCTGGCGCTCCCACCGCCAACTTCGTATACAAGCTGGTAGCGATGGCCAGAGGCAAGAGCGGCGAGATGGTGCCGGTCGCCAAGGCATCGGAATCAAAGGCGACTCTGGGCGGAAGAAAGTTTCCTTGGCGGGTGCTCAACCAAGACAACAAGGCCGTAATGGAATTCTTGGAGATCTTGGACTCCCCTGAAAAGCTCGGCGAGTTGCCGGTCTCTTCCTCAGAGAAGCCCCGGCCGTTGCACAGACAGATTATTCGAAATGGCGAGCCCCAGATCATCCCTAGGCTGGACGACATCCGCATACTGCATAGGGATTCCTTGAGAGAGCTGGACGACTCCGCAAAGGAAATAGTGTCAGGACACCCCGCCTTGAACGCGGTCCTTTTGGATTCTAGAGGAAACTTGGTAAGAGCAACGAGCTGAAAGAACACAGCGCGTCAACAAGGGTGAGTAATAAATGAAGGTTCGGGTTGAACTGGCAATCTTCACTCTCAACACAAACTCCCTCAAAGTGCTTTTGCGTGCCGGCCTCCGATTGCCCGATGAGTCCAGCTGGTCGCTTCCATCGAAGGTGCTTGAAGAAGGCGAGAGCAGAGACACTAAGCTCAATTTTCATTGACGGCAACCAGTTCTACCATGTGGAGCAACTCGAGACTTAACAGATCGCAGAGGACAGGAGCAGCCGGACGGTCGTAAGGGTCGCCTACCTGGCGCTTGCGCAGCATGCATCTCAATATCTGAGAAATTACGGTAGATCGAAATTCATTGCGACGGCGTCGGTCTCTTTTGACGAGCTGACGGTGGCGAGTCGGGAGATCCTGAAACACGCGGTCGAACAGATTCGCGCAAGATTCGAGTACACGCCTATCGCTATAGTTTTAGTCGACGAGCCTTTCACCATGAGAGAACTCAGAAGGATCTAGGAAGCCGTCTGGGGTGTCTCACTCCACCCAGCAAACTTCCGTCGACACGTGATGTCCATACCGGGCTTCGTGAAACCGTTGACCGAAGGCCACTGAGTCGAGCCGCAGTCGGCGCAAACCACCACCCTATGCCTCAAGGGAGAGGCGACCAATCTTCATCCAGCGCTCCTCAGACCTGTTGGGGAAATAATCCGCGACCTGATGGCTCCCAGCTATTCATCTCAAGAACTACCTCTGTAGAGCGGCGTCTCTGGCCGATTGAGAACGACCCGCCAGCCGTCGGATCACCCGTAAGCATTGATTATTGATGTCGAGAACTCTGGCCAGGCCTTTTGCGCCCAGAGGCCAAAGTCGCGGTCGGTCAGCACCCCGGTTGCCAGGTTGCGCTCTGGATCTATCCAAAGGAACGTCCCCGATGCACCGAAATGACCGAAGGTAGACGGGGAATTCAGCTTCGAAGTCCAGTGCGGAAACTTCTCTCCCCGAATTTCCAACCCGAGACCCCAGTAGTTCCGAGGCATCTCGCCAAATCCCGGCAAGATACCGGGCAGCTCGGGCAAA
>JAJZIP010000100.1 GCA_021810525.1 Actinomycetes bacterium
CGCGCCGAGGCAAGGGAGACATCCCATGACCAAGATCCTCCCGTGCCCTCTGCCTCTTCGTGAGATAGGCCTGCCAGGACCTCTACAAGAATTAATCGCCCTTTGGCAACAAGTGTCAGAGTCGACTCCCTGGCTCATCCCTGGATTCGGTAAGCGAAAAACTTCGAGCAGCAAGAGACTCCTTTAGCGGTGCTGTTAGGATCACCTGCCCTGCACATCTCGGTGTGTAAATGCGGCGCAACCTGCTAGAGCCGCGATAACACCTATCAAGATCATTATCGAATCGCTTGTGACATTTGGACTGACCGCGGGAGCAGCGCTCATCTGGTGAAAAAGCGATGTGTCGAACAACCACCGGTTGAGTGCACCGATACCACCGACGAACTCTATGAGTAAAGACCAGGCGAGGATGCCATATCCCGCCGCCGAAGTTGCCCTAGGCCATACGCCCATCGCGAGAACCGTGACTCCTAACACGAAAAAGGAAGGCGCGACGATGTTGAGTCCCGCACCAAGAAGACTTATGATGCTGACCTTCGTGGTCCCGGTGGCAACTCCGAACCATGCAGCCATCCCGGAAAGAAGACCAAATAGCACAAGCACGATTGCAGCTATCGCGATCCTGCTGACAAGCCATCGAGTCCTGGTTACCGGACGTGAAAGCAGCTGGTCAAGCCTACCGTCCGCCTCCTCAGCGCGTGTGGCGGTCATCTGCCCAATCGCCACGAATGTCAGCATTACCGCCAGCACAAGAAACGAGATGCCAAGGAACACCTCTATGCCGGTTCCGGACGCACCAAGCCTTGAGTAGATGTTGTACATCGAAGATTTTGAAAGCGTCTCACCAGCCGCAAATGCCACGTATCCCAGCAAGAAACCGGTCACCAACACTGCAATTCCCCAGCTCACCAACACTGGCCTCACAAGGCGAATCGACAACCCCAGGTGACCGTCAAGCAAGCCGAAGTGAGACTTCGCGTGAGTGCGATCTTGAAAAATTGCTGCTCCGACGTCGCGCCGCCCAGCCAAGGAGACACTTGCGGCTCCGACTGCAAACGTGAACAAAAAGATCGGTATCAGAGGTACCGCATTCGATGCAGTGAGCGGCCGCAGCTCCTCTATCCAGCCAAGAGGCGACAGCCAGATGAGCCAGTGGACTCCGGTGCCCGAGTCGGCAATCATGCGAAGCGCGTAACTCGCGCCCAAGACCCAGCCGCCATATGCCGCAGCCTGGCGGCGAGTCGCAACAATCTGGCTTGTGAAGGCACCGATACTCACAAACATCAGCGGAGCCATGACGAGCGAGAGAGAGAAGAAAAGCGCGGGTTGGACCGCAACGTTGAACTCCGACAGCTGACCTGTGGCAACCGTGATCGCTGCTGTGAAGATCCAGGCAACAAACACACCACTCAGAAGGCCCATAACCGCCTGGGTAGTGGCGCGCCGGCGTGTGGTCCGCCCGGTCAAGAGCAGCTCCCACCTTCCCGCATCCTCCTCACCTCTCATCAATTTCGTGCTTGCCATCAATGCCCAAACACTGCCTATCAGAGCAATGGTCAGCCAAATATGAAAGGCCGTATATCCAGTTACCGTGTTCAGCTTCGGACCTGGACCGAATAACGCACTCGTCGATACGTTGGCTCCAAACGCGGCCGCCAAGGCGTCCCGATCGGCCTGCGTCTTGTAGACGTCCGTGTAGGACAGGGCTGAGGTGGTGACGAATCCACCGAACACAATCCCCCACAGGACTCCACTGGAAACTATTCCGCGCAACGTCCGACGAGCCACGACGAGATCGCGGGGAGCGCGGGCGGTTGAAAGCCCCCCGAGTCTCTCAGATCTGGTCGCGCTCATCGACTCTCTCCCGCAGGTCAGCCTCTCCGTAGAGTGAAAGGAAGAGCTCCTCGAGGGACGGCTCGCGGCTTATCAATTCGCTCACATTGAAGGCGGCCAACACCTCGAGAAGAGGCTTGACAGGGCCCACGAGCTGTAGGTTCACCCGGCTCCCCTCGACCTGAACCCCGGCTACTCCGGGAACCTTTGACAGATCGGGTACCTCATCTACGAAATTGACCTCCATCGTCATAGCGGAGAGGTGGCGCATCTGGGCGAGAGTACCGATCTCGATCAGACGACCTTCCCTGAGTATTCCTACCCTGTCGCAAAGCGCTTCAACCTCGCTCAAGATGTGGGATGAAAGGAATATGGTCTGGCCACGTCCTCTCGCCTCGTCGACCAAGTGTCGAAACTCGTGCTCCACGATCGGGTCGAGCCCGCTCGTCGGCTCATCGAAGATCATGAGATCCGGTCGAGACATCAAGGCGGCAATAAGGATGACTTTCTGACGATTTCCTCTTGAATATGTCCGAATCTTCCTGGAAACATCCAGGTCCAGCCTCTTTACCAACTGATCACGAAAAGATTCGTCCACCGTCCCATGCACTCGTCCCAGCAAGTGAAGGGTCTCTTCCCCTGTCAGTGACGGCCAAAGGCCTGCCTCACCAGGTACATAGGTGATCCGCTGGTGTATCTCCACAACTTTTCGATGGCAGTCGAGACCAAAGATCTCGGCCTTTCCCGCGGTTGGCCGGATCAAGCCGAGCAAGAGCCGAATAGTTGTTGTCTTTCCAGCGCCATTGGGACCGAGAAATCCAAATACCTCTCCGGAAGGTATCTCAAAGGAAAGATCGCTGAGCGCATGAACCGGACCGTAGAATTTGGACAAACCCTCCGTGCGAATGGCTGGATCGCTCATCTGAACTCCTCCGCTCTACGCCAGCACATCCACCCACTGGACCCAAGAGACCAATTAACAAGCTTCCACCCAAAAGCACTCTATGCAACTGTGATTTTACCCCATCAGATTCCTTGGGAACACTGTGAAATAAAACATCCACACCCACTCCCTCTGGGATGAACCTCGCGCCCCTTACTGCTCTGAAAGCAAGGCCTCGATCTCCGCCAATGGATCCCTCGAAGCCTCTCCCTTTGTCTCCACAAATGCACTTATAATCGAACCGTTGAACTCGAAAGGCGCCTCATATCCGCCGCCTACCGCCGGACCCCACTCGTAGCCACAGGTGATCCCGACCCCGACACCGTTGAAGCCCGACGGAGTGAACCGGGCAATCTGCCCGCGCGCCACCTCAAGACCATCCACCAAGAGCGAACCTGTTCCTGAAAGTCCATCTCCCTTCACGAAGGAGTACTCGACGCTATGGCGCCCGTGAAAAACTACATGAGGAGACTCGATCGTCATTCGCTCCTTTCCGTAAAGGTTGTGAACGTAGCGCGGCCTCCCATCGAGAAAATGAAGACTCCATCCCCCCAGCGCGGAGCCTAGAGCCAGCAGTACGCCGGAAGCCCTGGTCCCTTCGGGGATGGTAACCTCGACCTTCAACGAGTGGGAGCGGTTTCGGACATTGACCGCGACTCGTTCCGGCACCTGTGCACCGTTCGGGAAGTACCTATAGTGCTCCCTCGGGGTTCGCGAAGCGGGCTTTGGGTGGACGAGTGCCCAAAGCACCCGATTATCCAGGGGAAGGACCTGATTGCGTTCAGCTTCCCTCCACCAAAGCCTAATCAGCTCCTTTAGAAGATCGGGATTGGCTTCGGCAAGATCGTGCACCTCGGTGGGATCGGCCTTCACGTTGTAAAGCTCCCATTTGTCGTCATCAAACAAAGCGTTTGGATTCTGGTCGTCGTAAAGGGGTGCAATGGGGTGATACGTAACAGCCTTCCAGCCGCGATGATAGATTCCCCTCGATCCGAAGATCTCGAAGTACTGCGTTTCATGCACCTCCGGCGCGGACGTGTTGGACTCGGACAACAACGGCGAAAAGCTGATTCCATCTAGCTCCGACTGCACAACAGATTCAATCACCTCGGGCGGCGACACACCCACCAAAGAGAGAATTGTCGGCATGATGTCGGTGGCGTGAGTGAACTGGTGACGCAACCCACCCTCATCGAGACCACCAAGCGGCCAGCGGACTATGCAAGGATCGGCTACACCACCTTCGTGGACTTCGCGCTTCCAGCGTCTAAAGGGCGCATTGCCCGCCATCGTCCATCCCCAGGGATAGTTGTTATGGGTCAGCGGACCTCCAATCTGCTCTATGCGCTGATGCATCTCGGCTGTGTCGGCGGGGTCCAGATTTGTCATTCTCACATCGTTTATAGATCCATCCGGGCCGCCCTCAGCACTTGCTCCGTTGTCCGAGACAACGACCACAATGGTGTTATCCAGTTCCCCAAGATCTGCTATGAACTCAAGCAATCGGCCGATCTGTTCGTCGGTGTGAGACAGAAAACCCGCAAACGACTCCATGAACCTGGCAGCAACCTGCTGTTCCGTCTGGCTGAGACCATCCCAAGGCCGCACCCATGGAGGTCTTGGAGAAAGCTCGGTGGATGACGGAAACAGGCCGAGCTTGATCTGGCGTTGGAATGCTTCCTCTCTCCAGCGGTCCCAGCCCTTGTCAAAGTGGCCCCTGTACCGCTCCAGCCAGTGCCGGGGAGGCTGATGCGGTGAATGGCAAGCGCCGGTCGCAAAATATAGAAAGAACGGCCTGTCCACGTCTACACTCCGCAGATCCCCTAGAAAGGTGATCGCATTGTCGACGAGATCTTCGGTCAGGTGATACCCGCTCTCGAACGAGCGAGGCGGCCTGACGGAATGATTGTCGTGATAGAGAGCAGGCGCAAACTGATTCGTCTCACCCCCGTGGAAGCCGTACCACCTGTCGAACCCCCGCGAAAGCGGCCAAGTGGCTCGGGGCGCAGCCATGTGAACCTCGTCATCCGGAGTCAGGTGCCACTTGCCGACTGCGTACGTAGCATAACCATCGGCCCTTAGCACCTCCGAGAGATACCCGTTCTCCTTTGGGGGCTTTCCCCAATACCCCGGAAAAGCGACCGCAAGGTCGGAAACACGCCCCATCCCGCTTCGATGATGATTACGGCCGGTGAGAATGCAGGCGCGCGTCGGAGAGCATAGGGCGGTCGTATGAAAATTTGCAAACCTGACACCGCTTTGAGCAAGGCTGTCGATATAGGGAGTCTCTATGTCAGAGCCATAGCATCCCAGCTGTGCATAGCCGACATCATCCAAGACGACAAGCAGCACATTCGGAGTCCCCTTCGCTGGCATGGGCTCTGGCGGCCACCACGGCTCCGAATCCCTCCAGTCCCTCCCGATCCTGCCCTTGAATTCGTTGAACGCCATCAAGTCCCCTTAGTTAAGCGATGGGTTGCTGAACGCAGCTCTCACATATCGACAACTTGTCAACCTCTCGACATTTGAGCAATGAATCTCCCCGAAGAACCGCGCCGTGGACCAATGCCCTTGAACAAGTCTAGGACGGCCGTTTGAACATGTCTAGAAACATGGACCCACCTCGGCCAGCCCGCTCCACAGCGACCTCGGTAGCGCTGAGCCCGAAGATCCCAAGCAAGAGACCCCATTTCCCTATACTGATGAATATGGCAGCTCTCGCAGGCACGCTCCGACACCAACTCAGGTTTCGGCAGATCATCCGAATGGCTGTAGGCCTTGCGCTTGCGGCATCGGCGTTCTTTCTCCTTGCAGGGCGCTCGAGTGAGCTTTCCGGAGCTTCGATAAAACTAGCGCACAGCAACTGGCGGTGGGTCGCGATAGCCGTCATCTGCGAAGCCTTTTCCTTTGTGAGCTATGCAGCCCTGCAGAAAACTCTGTTGCAGAGCGTCGGAACACTAGTGCGGATCAGCCCCCTTTTGGCCCTCACCTTGGCGACGACAGCCATCGCAAGTTCGCTGCCGGGAGAGCCGGCCTTCTCAAGCGCGTACCGCTTTCAACAGTATCGCCGGCGCGGGGCAGACACAGCCGGTGCCAGCTGGGTAGTAGTGGCACTTTTAGTAGTCTCTGCAATAGGTCTATCTTTCCTTCTTCTCATAGGAGTCGCTGTAGCTGCAACCAGCAGTTCAGGATATGAACTTAGAGGCGCTCTCATTCTCTCGATGGCTGTGATCCTGGCGGCTGGAGCTGTCCTGATCCGACGCGACCTTCTCGCAGCTTTGGCGACTGCGGCACTTCGCACGCTGAAAAGAGTCTCCGGTCATCCAAGCGACCGCCGCCTTCAACGGCTCAATGCTTCGATCGAAGAACTCAGATCGATACGCATCAGCTGGCAGGAGATGGGTGTGACGGTTGCTTTGGCACTTCTTACCTGGATCTTCGATGCTCTCTGTTTGGTTTCGTCCTTTCGCATCGTCCATGCCGGGATATCCTGGGCCGCGCTCCCACTGGCGTACGGCGTTTCCCAGATTGCTGCAGTCCTGCCACTTTTGCCGGGCGGACTTGGACTTGTCGAAGGAAGCATCACGGCGGTTCTTGTCGTCTACGGCAGCCCTCGCGTGCCGACGCTTGCAGCTGTGCTGGCCTTTCGAATCATCGGCTTTTGGCTTGTGATCCCTCTGGGCTGGTTCGCATTCGCGACGACCGCCTACGTTTGGCGCCGCTCCAAAAAGCATCCTGACAGAATTCCTGCCCCGTTTGAAATGAAGGAGGCCACTTCGATGTCTCGTCATAAAGAGGGCTATCCAACAGCGCCAGAACCCCGGGCATGACTTACAGCCCGGTCACAGAAACTCATGGGCTTGTTGGGAACCGCTCGTTCCAAGTGCTTGCAAAGCCGACTGGCGCTCTCTGCAATCTCGATTGCGATTATTGCTTCTACCTGGAGAAACGAACCATCTACCCAGGATCTGACTTCCGCATGTCGGAAACGGTGCTCGAAAGCTTTTTGACCGAAATCATAGAGTCGCATTCCGACGGAGATGTTTCGATAGCCTGGCAAGGCGGAGAACCAACCTTGATGGGGTTGAGTTTCTTCGCCCACGCCGTCGCTAGAGCTGAAAAGCTTGCCCGTCCAGGACAACGGATTGAACACCTGCTCCAGACCAATGGAACCCTCCTTGATGAGCGCTGGGGAGCTTTTTTGAAACAGCATGACTTTCTTGTTGGCATAAGTATCGACGGTCCCGAATTCATCCACAACTCGCATCGCAAAGACAAAAGAGGTGGACCTAGTTTCTCCAAGACAATGAGGGGACTTGAGATTCTCAGAAAGCACGATGTCAGGTACAACGTCTTGTGCGCGGTCAGTTCAACGAACGTCGACTATCCGACCGAGGTCTACCGCTTTCTGCGGGACGAATGCGAAGCGCGTTACCTCCAGTTCGTTCCCATAGTAGTTACTGGGCCCGGTCGCACAATCTCGCACGTCTCTGTCACCGCGGAATCGTGGGGGTCGTTCCTAAGCGAAATCTTCGACATCTGGTTCCGCCACGATGTCGGAAACATCTTCGTCCAGATCTTTGAATCCGCCCTTGCAGCCTGGCTGGGGCTGGCGAATCCGATGTGCATATTCGCGGAGACATGCGGCAGAAACCTTGCACTTGAACACACCGGCGATCTCTATAGCTGCGACCACTTTGTCGACCAAGAGCACAGGCTCGGAAATATCCTGTCAGAGACCATGGCATCTATGGTCGAAACGCCTCGACAGCTCGAATTCGGAGAATCCAAGCGGACTTTGCTCGCCACAGAATGCCGATACTGCCCCATGCTGTTCGCCTGTCAAGGTGAGTGTCCAAGAAATCGGCTCACACTCACCGCAACGGGGGAGCGCATCAGCTACCTCTGCGCCGGATACAAGAGCTTCTTCCTAGCAGCAGATGGCCCGATGCGAATGCTGGCACAGCTCATAAGAGCGGGAAGGGTTGCCGACGAGCTTTACACCCTGCTTTCCAAAATGGATCCCACGATTATGTGTCCGTGTGGCAGCGGAATAGCGCTCGCGCAATGTCACCGCCCGCATTGATCCAACAGCCAACCCGGCGAAAATCACTCACCCGGTGCGCCTGGCAGTTGCCAGGCGCACCGAATAACCAAGAGACCTAGGCCAGCCAGCGACGCAGCCACGCCAAGGCCCGCTGCCAGGCCTGTGCAGCGGCTTCGGGGTGATACCTGTCAGGATTGGTGTCATTGTGAAAAGCGTGCTCAGCTCCGGGATAGATGATCTTCTCGAACACCTTGTTGTTTTGCTCCATGGCCGCAACGATCTCATCGATGCCCGCATTGATCCTGTCGTCAAGTCCTCCGTATATTGCAAGCACACTGGCCTTGATATCGGGAACGTCCTCAAGCGGCGGGTTCGGGCCGTAAAAGGGAACGGCAGCTTTGATCCTGGAGTCCTTAGTTATGAGGCGCCATGCCATGCCGCCCCCGAAACAAAAGCCAATCACGCCGATCCTCTCGGGCTGAACCGAATCGTCAGCGGCCAGAAGCGATACGGTTGCAATAAGATCGTCGACCAGTTCTTCGCGGCCTATGGTGGCCAGGGCCGATGTGGCCTCAGCAGGCTCAGAAAAGGATCCAGTTCCACCTCGACGGGAAAGAAGATCGGGGGCAACTGCCACAAATCCCTCCCTAGCCAAGCGCCTCACGACATCCTCCACGTATTGGACCAGGCCCTTGTTTTCGTGAATGACGACTACTCCAGGTAGACCGGCACCGCTCTTGGGCTTGGCCATATAGGTCATGACCTCAGACTCTTTGCCCTGTGCTACGGGCCTCGAGGTCAAGACGTCGGAATCTGCCGCTTCAGCCTGCGCGGCATTGCCTGCAGTCTCGGCGCTCGGTACAGCCATCATGGAGCCGTTTAGCGCATTGTCAAATACGGCAAGCCTGCGGTCCCTCTCCTCCGACGAGATGTAGCCCAAATCGGCTTCCTCTAAAATCTCATCTCGAAGGTAATCCTTCAGTTCCATTAGCTTCTACTCCTTTTAACTACCTTGAATACCTTGACAAGCTACTGCTGATGCTCTGTGCTCCAGGCAATAGGGGCACTGCAAAGTCGTGCTGCCTCTCCAGTCGGCAGAGAGCTGTCCCACTTGTTCGCCGTAAACCGGCGGCCGCTGATCCCGTCTGACTCTCTTGAGGCCAGCCAGACAACCGGAGGGCCCATGACGCTGGGATTGATCAATGCCGATCTAGCTGGTCCCGGTACAAGGGGCGTGTCCGCCGCTCCACCAGGAACCAGGACGTTAACTGCTACCCCGCTGCCTTGGAGATCTTCCGCCATGATCGCAGCGAGCGCTTCATGCGCCGCCTTCGAAGGACCGTAAGGACAGTTACCCTTGCGAATCATCGTAGAGAGGCTGGTAGTCACGCTCACAATCCTCCCCCACCCCTGTTCCTGCATGCGAGGCACCGCGGCGCGGGCCAGACGAAAAGCACCGAGGGTGTTCACATCCAGAAAACGCCTGACCACCTCAGGATCAAGTTCCCAAAAATTGATTGGATTGGTGTGGTAATCGCTCCGTATCGAGGACATTCCAATTCCCGCGTTACAGACTACAACATCGACGTGGCCAAATCTATCGCGACAGAGGTCTACTACGCCATCCATATCCGCGGTGAGAGTGACATCGGCTTGAGCAGCTGCAACGTTCTCACCAAGTGCAGACGCCACGGCATCGAGGGCAGCCTTGTTCTGATCGACTAGCAAAACTGAAGCTCCCGCCTCCGCCAGCGCAGTAGCCATGACTTGGCCCAGCCCGCTGCCAGCACCAGTCACAATTGCCGATGTTCCAAAGAGTGATAATAGCGGCGACATCATCTGACCACCACGTCCGCTGAAAGACTTCGCCATGCCATGACATGATCCCCCTTTATTTCATTTCCATCTCGCGGTCAAAAACCGGATCCATACGCTCCGGCGAACTCATATGCCGCAGCCGTGCGCTCTGAGATGACTCGATCCCGTGCCACAGCGCTGCATCGCCTGTCTCAATCTCGCTGCGTCCTGCCTCAGATTGTCACCTTCGTAGCTATAGCGCTGTCTGCTCGACAAACCCCCTCTTCCAGTGCCCCGTGCAAGCTGCTCGTAATGCAGCTGACTCGCAAGGCCCTCCTTCAGCTGCACCCATTTCATCCAGAGGCAATCGGCGAAGGAGGCCCTCAACCAATCTGGCATGCGACTTCAAGTTCAGCACACTACGGCGGCACAAATCTACAGCTCACAACTATGACACGCCAAAAGGTTACTTTCTCATGACGTGCCTGACAAGACTTTGGTCTCGCCGACCGGAGCTGGCAAGCGCTGACCAGCGAGTCTCATTGAGATTTGGCACACTCCAGTCAAACCATTCGGCTCGATCGAATCCGAGAGCTAGCCGGCCAGGTACTGGTTGGTCCAAATCCCGCCTTCTTGCAAATTGACATTTTGACCTGGCTTGATAAGGCCAGACTTCTGCGCCAGAGTCAGCGCGTCGGACCACTCCTGCTGGGTCATCTTCATCCCCGGCGTCCATTTGATTCCGCCAAGCGAATCCTTTATCACCGCGGCAGAAAGCTTCGGAAAGCTCGCATTCATTGCAGCCACACCCGCAGAGGTCCCGCTGTTCAACTGCCCGAGAGCCTTCGATATGGCACTAGTCACCGCTGTCACTATCTTCGGGTGCGCCTGTGCATAGGTCTTGGTAGTGACAACGAGATCAAAGATCTCACCGCCGGCGTAGGGCAGTTCTGATGCGCTAGCGAGAACGCTGCCAAAGCCACCTGCCACAGCAACACTGCTGTTTGGCGGGCTGGCAATGAACTCCTGGATCTGGCCGTGCTGAAGCGCTGAGAGCAGCGCACTTACGCTGGTAATCGACTCCTCACTGATCGATGACGGAGACACGCCGGCCTGTGACTCGAAGTCCGTCATCGCCGACTTGTCGGTCGCACTGATGGTTCCGTCAATCGAGCCTTCGAGCCCCTTGATACGCGTCGCCAGAGGCTGACTCGGCGACAGCCCATGAGACTTGATCCAAGAGTTGGATACCACCAGCTGGACAGTATCGCCGACGTTGATGCCGCCAACCACGAGAAGGGGCACTCCATGTGCAGCCGCCAGCAGGACGGAAGATGCGCTGACGATTGCGAACTGGACGCTCCCATTTTGCAGAGCAGCGTTGGTAACGGAACTTCCGCCAAGCAGTACCGACTTCACGTTGACCCCTGCCTGCTTGAAGTATCCAAGATTGTTCGTAACATCGCCAAGCACGGTCTCTTCGACATTGATTGGCTTGGCAATAGTTACAGTGGGCAGCGCCGCAGTCGTAGTTGTAGTTGTAGTTGCGGCGGCGGTC
>JAJZIP010000101.1 GCA_021810525.1 Actinomycetes bacterium
CCAGGTGGTCACGCTATTGAAAGTCGGGTTCTACTCGAAGCCATTGCCCTTCAATCCACCCCAACTGCCACACCCCAAACCGAAAATCCCTCCACTGCATATATGTGCACACGCACCATGACGCTTTCGTATGGGGCACCTAGCTCTTTCCGACCCAGGTGGCAAGGGGCCGGGGACTGAAAGCGGACTAATGAACTACTATGTGCAGCCGTTCAAGTCCAGCCCAGAATGACCTGGGAACTGGGCGGTTCGGAATATAACAGCTCAACGAAATCGGCACGGTTGATGAGAACCTGTCGCTGATTGAGTGAGCCCTTGTCGGTAATCTCCCCTAAGTCAAGACTTGGAGGACGTCCCATTACGAGCAAACGTTCCACCCGCGCAGAAGACCCATTTCCTCGGTTAAATTCCGAAAGCACTTCAGCTAGGTGACTTGCTAAGCCTTCGTGCTGGATAATCTCTTGGTCAGCCTCAGGAAACCAGTTGAACAAATGGCGGAACTCGGCCTCATTAAGCCAAGCCAGCGCACCCACGTGGTCGAGTCCTTCACCAGTGATCACCACGTCCGCCAGAACTGGAGCCGCTGAAAGGAGCGCGGTGCGCAAAGCACCGACATGGACAAAGGTTCCACTCGACAGCTTGAAATCCTCCACCAATCGGCCGCGAAATACAAGGCCCGCGTTGGGATCATTTGCATTGGCAAAGCCCACCGCGTCGCCCGGCCGGTAGAAACCCTCTTCGTCAAACGCGGCGTCAGTCAAATCTGGGCGACGAAAATATCCCGGCGTGACAGATCGACCTCGTAACCGAAGTTCATAAGTATCGTCACCCACACCAGCTGGCACCAGTTTGAGAGTCACTCCAGGCAAAGGCACCCCGATGCACCTAGCATCGGCGAAGGAAAAGTGCGCCGATGTCGCCGCTGGTGAAGTCTCTGTAGTTCCCCACGATCCCGTAATTGGAATGTGCCTGCTAGTCACCTTGCTTGCGAGAGTCTCCAACCGGTTACGAAGCCCATCCGGCAAAGCTGCTGCCGCATTGAAAACCAGGCGGATATTCCGGAAAAAACGCTCCGAGGTATCGGCATCTTGTTCCAGAATCGGCACCAACAGCGCGTAACCTGCCGGAACATTGAACGAGAGCGTTGGCGAGATATCACGGTAGTTGGCAACGCTCTTTGCAAACAATTCGGGGGTGGGCCTACCATCATCTATGTAGAGGGTGCCTCCGTTATTCAGAACCATATCAACATTGTGATTTCCACCGAAGGTATGGCTCCATGGAAGCCAGTCGACCAGCACCGGCCTTTCCTCGGCGAGGAATGGCCATACCTGAAGGATCATCTGCTGATTAGCGCAAAGCATCTCTTGTGTATTCACCACGCCCTTGGGGGCTCCCGTGGATCCCGATGTGAAAAGGATCTTTGCGACCGTTTCCCCGGTTACTGACGCGTACGCATTCTCGACATCTGCGCCTGCCTTGGTCTCGATTAGCGCTGCCAAAGAATCGCGGTCTTGAACGTGACGTTTGGCGATTACGGTAATTCCGTCTCCCAGGGCCGACAGTGCATTGTTGTAAATCTCGACGTCCTCGACATAGACGGCTCCCGGTCGAACAAGCTCGTGGATTGCCCTGATTCTTGCATGATCGTGGCTTCGAAGAGAATAGGCGACGCTTATCGGAACCACCGGAATGCCGACGGTCAGCGCGCCAAGCGTCATGAGGAGATTTCCAATCGAATTGTCCGACAGAATCATCAGGGGATTTCTAGCTGACACTCCTCGTTCAAGGAGCGCCTGTCCAATTGCATTCGCGGAACTGAGCGCCTGGCCATAGCTGCAATGGGTCCAAGTGCCATCCAAGGCACGCTCCGCTACCAGCGTGGACTCTGAATCGACATCAGCCCAGGTCCGCAACATCTCAACAAGACTCTTCGGATATGCGTTCAGCAGTTCCTCGGACTCGAGCAGAACTGAGCCATCCTGGCGGTCAATTCGCCTAACCCGCGGTACCCCAAATAGCGGCTTCTCTGACACGTTACAACCTCCGACATCATCGGGTAAAAATCTTCCACCTTGCTGACAGTTCCAGAGTCAATCGGTGACCTCGAGCACCAGTGCAGCACCTGTGTCACCGGCCGCGCAGCCTGTGAAAAGTCCGATTCCACCCCCACGTTCCCGCAGCGTCTCGACCAGTTCAGCGATCGATCTCAGTCCAGTTGGTCCCTGTGGATGCCCAAAAATAAGACTACATCCATAGACGTTCATAGAATCAACCGTGATGCCTGTCTGAGCCGAGAAATACAGGTCATTGACTGCGAACGGATTGTGGGTGGTGACAGCCGCAAGGTCTCCGATCACTTTGTCAGCCGATTTAAGCGCTGAAAGTGCTGCTGGAACCGGGGCCATTGGCATCCTGCTCTTCGCAACCCGAGCAAAACCTGCACCGAGAAGACGCACCACACCTTCCCCGCCGGACAATTCGCGAGCATGGTCAAGCGTTGTCACTACAGCGCCCGCACAACCGTCTGCAGGATGTGTCTGCGCCGCATATGTATGAAGACCCTCCGCAAGTACAGGGCGAAGAGCAGCAATTGACTCCCTCTCTTTGGGCCGGACCCCTTCGTCGGCCTCCAATATCAGAGTCTCACCCTTCTTTTTAGAGATCTCAATGGGAACCATGTAGCGCCGCTGAAAAGCACGATCACCAGCAAGTGCATCACTGTACTGTTCCCATCTCAAAGCTGTCAGCTCATCCAGCTCGCTTCGCGAAATACCCGCCTCTTTGGCCACCGCTTCACCTGCGAAGATCATCGAATTTCCTGCCCATGGATCCAGATCAAAATTGTCCAACACCCAGTTCTCGATTTCCGGCGCCCCACCCTGGCGCGAGGGAGCTGGATAGGACAGAGTGGGTCCGTTGGATGTGCGATCAGTCGCAACAACAAGCTGTGCACCTCCGCCCGACATGACGGTCCCCGCAGCCACATTGAGCGACGCGACGCTTGTCGCACAGGCCTGACTCACCATGGGGCCACTTACACCAGCGGCACCCAATCGGGCAGCGACTGTCGGCGCGCCATAAAAAATCTCTGGCTGAGGCACGGTCCACCCAAGAACAAGCCCGTTTATCTCAACCGGGTCGACCCGCCTGTCAACCAATGCCCGGGCAGTGACGGTTACAGCAAGATCGATGCTCGACACCTCGGCTAGCGACCCCTGCCATCTCGCAAACGGCGACGACCATACACAGCCAAGGGGAATTGCAACGTTGGAATACCTCATTAACATGTTCCTTTCAGTACAAAAGAAGTAAAGACTCTTGTTGCTGATCTGGGTAGCTGTTTTGCACCTTCAAGCTTCTTCGGCACACCACTGCTTCGTACTCAAGAGTCATTCGGGCGTGTCCAGCAGACCCCCGCCTAGCCCCACAGGCAACTTCTACGATTCTGTCCTCCGCCGACCCAAGACCGGCACTGTCAGTCTGCGCTCCGGATAAACACGCATGCCCTGAACTACACTGCGCCAATCGACTCTCCTCCCAGATAACCTCTTCACCCAACCAACCCCCAAATCGTTTTTTTGAACCGGCCATTACTCTGCCGCTCTTGCAGCCAATAACCGGCGCAACTCAGCCTTTTGCACCTTGCCAGAACCCGTACGAGGTAGTGAATCAACGAAGTGGTATGACGCCGGTATCTTATATTTGGCCATTTGCGTTGCAAGAAAAGCCCTCATCTGGACCTCGTCGACCTTACCCGGCTCCTTGAGGGTAACGAATGCGGCACCAACCTCTCCCCATCTTTGATCAGGAACTCCAATCACCGCACAATCTGCTACGGCCGGGTGAGAGAACATCACCGCCTCCACCTCCGCGGGATAGACGTTCTCCCCGCCGGAAATATACATATCCTTCACACGGTCGATGATGTAGACATAGCCGTCAGCGTCCCGCTGTGCAACATCGCCGGTGTGCAACCATGTGCCGTTGCTAAACGCTGCGTTGGTCGCTACCTGATTGTTCCAATATCCACTAGTAACGTTCGGCCCGTCAACGATCACCTCGCCTGGTTCATCTATGTCAACGTCCGAAAGGTCGGGGCGGACGATTCGCAGATCGACAAAAAAACACGGTGTTCCCGCGGAACCAACCTTCACGGTGCTCATCTCGGGTACAAGCATGGTTACACCAGGCGAAGTCTCGGTCATTCCGTAACCCTGGACAAAGACCAACCCGCGATTCTGATACTCGACAATCAAAGACTCGGGAATGGGCGCCCCTCCCGACATCAGCGAGCGCAAAAAGGAGAGATTCGCAGTCACCCAGCGCGGGGACTGTGCCAAATCAGCATACATTCGTGTCACGCCGAACATCCAGGTCACTTTGTATTTTTCGATGAGGTCAAAACATTCATCCGCGTTCCAAGTCGGCATGATTACCGTCGTTCCTCCACGCATGAAAGTGGTTAGAAACATCTGATTAAGTGCGGCAACATGGAATAGCGGCGAACCGATCAACGTGACTTCGTCATTTCCCAAGGGGAGGTCGATAACTACATTGAAACAGTTCCAATGAAGGTTGCCATGACTAAGAATGGCTCCTTTGGGGCGACCGGTGGTACCGGACGTATACATAATCAAAGCCGAGTCATCAAGTAGGACCTTCGTGTCGATCCTCTCGAGAGTCCCCGAAACGAGAAAATCCTCGTACTGCGGAGCGTCGGAATCTGTCCCGGCAACGCTGACCGATATTCCGGTATAACTCTGGAGCCCTGCCACCACCTTTTCGCACTCCGGACCATATATCAGGAGTCTGGCGCCTGAATCAGCGAGCATAAATTCAATCTCCGGCGCGGTTAGGCGAAAATTCAACGGGACGAAGATGGCCCCGAGAAGATGGGTTGCGAACAGCGTTTCGAGGAAAGCAGGGTGATTTGGACCCAGATACGCTACCCGGTCATAACGAGCTACGCCAGCTGCGGCCATTGCATTCGCAAGCCTAGTTACGCGATCATAAATCTCGCTATAAGTCCAGCTCCTGCCTTCATATACGACCGCCACGACCTCCGGTGATCTACGCAATCTGCGGGCCGGCCAAGATCCCACCCCCTGGTTCAACATTGGAGACAACCCCCTTCTCGCGTCCTCCTCAGCACAATTGCTGCCCGACAAACCTTTTTCGTCACCATTTAATCCTCAAAACCTGTGCCAACAAGTGTCTTGACATCGCAGTGCCGAAGCAACTCCTCAGACCCTACAGAAACCCAATGACACCTCATCATCACCGGATCCCTCCGGAGACGAAAGAATACCTCTGGTCTGGATCAACCAGGTAGCGTTTCATGGACTTAGGCGTAATGGCGATACAAAACCTGGGCTGCGCAGGCAGGCTTAGTGGAGCCTTCGATTTCCACAGTAAAGTCCATGGTCATTTGCACTCCGTTTCCGGGTACGTCCTCGACCAAGTCGACTCCCACCTTCAGCCTTATCTTGGAGCCAACTGGAACAGGGCTTGGAAAGCGTACTTTCTCCATTCCGTAGTTGACGCTCATCTTCACTCCCTGGATGTCAAGAAGTTCGACGAACATCGGAATGACGAGTGAAAGAGTTAGGTAGCCATGCGCGATGGGGCCACCAAATGGGCCCTGCTTGGCCCGCTCGGGATCTACGTGGATCCATTGGCGATCACCGGTGGCGTCGGCAAAGGTGTTGACGCGCTCCTGCGTCATCTCCAACCATTCGCTTGGTCCCAAGTCACGCCCAGCTAGAGCGCGCAATCCCTCAAGTCCTACAACCGAGGTGGTCATGTCGGTGAATCCTTTCTTATGAGTAGAGCACAATTACGGTTGAGTCAATCCAAGAAGTCTTGCTGCATTACCGGTCGAAATCTTGTTTCGAGCTCCGGGCTTGATCTCCAGCCGATCAAAGGCCTCTATCCAGTGGACGGGACCCGTGAAAGCGTTGAGAAAGCGATTGTGATCTGCGGTCTCGGTGACAGGCTGGCGGCTTTCCCTAGCTCTGAAATTCTTGGAGGATGCTTCCATCGGTGCTCCATCAAGTGAGGTGTGCCCGGAGTCTGAGATCTGCACATGGGTATGAAAGTCTATTGAACCGACGCTTCCCGTATTCAGGGCCATCGGTGCTCAGTTTCCTGGGCTAGCTGGCATCGGAATGCCGTAGGTCTGCGTTGCCTTTCCTACGCCTCCGCCCCATGCCGCGGCAATACTGTCGGCGCTCCAGCCTCCATTGGAGTATTCCAAAGCAACTTCACTAGGGTGCGACCAGAGGGACAGCTTGTCTCCGCCTATGCCAATCGCCTGTCCGGTAATACCTGCGGATGTATCTGAGGCCAGAAAGACAATCAAACCGGTCACGTCCTCCACGCTTCCCATGCCTTCTCCTTTGCGCACCCATTCAGGTAGAGGAGTTCCATTTCGCTCTGACTCCTCGATCAGAGGAGCAAACGCCGGGATGGTCTTAGTCATCTCGGTAGCGGCGACTGGCACCACAGCGTTGACCATGATATTCGACTTTCCCAGCTCCAGAGCCCAGGTCCGAGCGAACGCGACTATTCCCGCTTTGGCGGCCGCATAGTTGGTTTGGCCGAAATTACCTCTCTGACCGGCCGGAGAAGAGATCAGAATAAGACTGCCACCGGTTCCCTGTTCGCGCATCTGGATTGCTGCGGCACGGGCGCAAGTGAATGTTCCACGAAGGTGGACTCTGATCACGTCGTCGAAATCTTCGTCCGACATCTTCCAAAGGACTTTGTCCCTGATAATTCCTGCATTAGTTATCATGACGTCGAGCCGTCCGAACGCCTCGACTGCTTCTGCCACCAGAGCCTGGGCAGTCTCTGTATCCCCCACCGCCGACACCACTGAACTAGCTGATCCTCCGCTTGAAATTATCTCCTTCACCGCCTCTTCAGCTGCAGCTGAATCGACATCGTTTACGACAACAGCCGCCCCCGCCCGGGCTAGGGCCCTGACATAAGCACGACCCAGCCCACGACCACTTCCGGTCACCACGGCCACCTTGCCGGTTAAATCCATTTCGCTCCCCTTAGAAAATAGAATGCTAAAAACATTAGGCGCTAATTGTACTCACGTCAATATACTGCCGAAGTTATTTGGCGCACTCATCTCGACACGTGCTAATCAGCCGACATTCATTCGCAGATTTCATTCGGCTTCATTGGCATAGTTGCAGGGAAAGAAGCATTCAAATGTAAATTAATGTCATGGAAAACGTCGAATTGACTTCAGCGGGCTCGAACCCTGAATCCATTGCGCTTCGAAGACCCCAGTCTGTCATGTTCAGTTTTCTGGGAATTTACCTCCGCGGACAGTCGTCTGCGATCTACTCCGGAAGCGTGATCGATGTCTTCGCGCGGATGAACATTTCTGTAGATGCCGTCAGGAGCACTCTTACGAGAATGGTCAAGCGCGACCTGCTCAACCGTCATCGGCACGGGCGCAAGATGTACTTTTCCGTAACCGACCGCGGCGAGAAGATACTCAACGACGGGTATGCGCGCGTCTGGGAATCAGGAGCGGTGAACCGTAACTGGGATGGGCAGTGGACCGTAGTAGCTTTCTCGCTTCCCAACGATTGCCGCCAGGAGCGGCATGACCTTCGTTCGCGACTCATATGGAGAGGGTTCGGTCTTCTTCAGCCTGGTCTCTGGGTCGCCCCCGGGCAGGTCGAGGTCTCGGACATGATCGACGAAGTTGGTTTAGCAGAGTACATGAGCGTAATGACGGCCAGGCCGGCCACACCAACTGAGTCTTCGGAACTAGTAGTCCGTGCCTTTGATCTGTCCTCCATCGCAAACAGCTACGACAGATTCCTCGAAGGATGGGACTCATCTAACCCCTGGCTCGAATGGCCCGACGATCTGGCGAGGCAGCTCATCCTGCATACAGATTGGCTTCAGTTGGTACGTCAGAACCCACGGCTCCCAGCCGACTATCTTCCGACAAACTGGCCGGCTTTTCGGGCGGAGTATATCTTTCAATCTTTGGCTCAGAAGTTCGAACCAGAGGCAGAAACCATTGCGGCATCACTATTTGACATGATTGAAGTCTGAGTCAAACCAAGTAATTCCGACGGCTAGCGCCATTTCACATGGACTTTCAGTGGGTTTCTGATCCGACATTTCATTGTTGGCCACAATCTTGACAAGCGTTACAATTATGCCTAACCTTTCTAATTGCACGATGCAAGCTTTTCAGCCTCCCGGCTAATGGCGGGCACGGCAAAGCGAGAGGGGCTAGCTATGAATGCCGTGGCAACTAAGCGAATTGAACGGATAAAGTCCAACCTTCGACTCTCGGCACGTCCGCTCTGCACTGAGAAGCTACAGCTTATGACCGACTCGCTGCGTTCCACGGAGGGACAGCCTCAACCGATACGCCGGGCCCTCGCTCTTGCTGCTGCACTTAACGCGATCACTATCTGGATCGACGACGACGAGTTGCTGGTGGGCCATGCGGCCAGCCGGCCCGGAGGGTTCGAACTCGCGTGTGACTATGGCCTTTTCACTCCGGATGAGATCGAATCTCTGAAAGAAGACGGGTACTCGATCTCCCCTGAAGATGAAGTCCGGCTGGTTGAACTCAACCGATACCACGAAGGAAAAACCTTCGTCAACCGAATGGGCGATATCCTCTTCGACAACCCGCGACTTTGGCCCTTCATGCAGTCCGGTGTAGTGCTACCGCCTTGGAAGAGCCGCGAACACGGCAGTGGCGGAGGATATGCACAGGGCGGCATGGGCCTTGGCCCTGGGCTGCTCCTTGGAGCCATCGACTACTCACTGGTGCTCGACCGCGGGCTGGCTTCGGTGATCGCGGAAGCTGAGCACGAACTCTCTGAAATCAGGTTCGACTCTCCAGATACTGTCGAAAGATCGGTGTACCTGCGGGCCATCGTCATCAGTTTGAATGCAGTCATTCGTTTCACGCATCGTTATGCCGACCTTGCCCGCTCAAATGCGGCAACTGCCTCAGATCCCTCTAGGCGGGCGGAACTTGAGACGATCGCAGATATCTGCAGCAGGGTGCCAGCCGAGCCGGCAAGCAGTTTCCGGGAAGCACTTCAGTCGTTCTGGTTTACTTATTTGGTCATCACCCCCTCATCTGTCGCGCCGATGGGCCGTCTTGACCAGTTGCTCTTTCCTTTTTACCAGAGTGATATCGACAATGGCGTCATCAACGACGATGGCGTCGTGGAACTCTTCGCGTGTCTCCGTCTTCATGACATGGCGATTGACCGCGTGGCTGGTAAAACCAACCGGAAAAAGCACTCCGGCCAGGCGAAGTGGCACAACTGCACAATTGGTGGAGTCAAATCCGACGGGACCGACGCTACCAATGCGCTTTCCTATCTGATCCTGGAGGCTGCACGGGTATGCCCGACACCACACCACACCATTACCATCCGCGTGAACGAAAGCACGCCAGAAAAACTGATAGAAAAGGGGCTTGAAGTCGTTCGCACTGGCCTGGGGCTGCCAGCATTCGTCAGCGATCGATCCTACATCGAGTTCTTGACCCGGTCGGGCTTGCCAGCTGAACAAGCCCGTGAATATCTGCTGGCAGGCTGTCTCGATGCTGCGGTACCTGGGCGCTCGCGCGTCGTATCATTTCCGTTTGTCGTGGTGCCATTCATCTTCGAAGTGGTGCTCAACAATGGCCGCCACCCGCGGACAAATGCCCCTCTTGGGCTTAGAACCGGAGACCTGGAGGACTTTCATGACTTCGATTCACTCATGTCCGCGGTGAAAGCACAGCTCCGGCACTTTTTGGCACTCACCGCAGAACGCAATCATGCCGAAGTGGCCGTACAGCGGGGTGCTTACTCTGACCCGGTGCTATCGTCGCTTATGGAAGGTGGTGTCACCAGCGGGCGCGACTACCTCGACCGCAAAATGGCTTTCGAAAATGGATCGGTCATGTGTCCGATCGGCATGATCAATCTTGCCGACTCACTGGCCGCCATCCGCAAAATCGTGTATGACCAGCGCCGTTTGTCGCTTCGCGAATTGAAAACGGTGTTGGATGCCGACTGGAACGGCTATCCCGAATTGCACCAGGAGTTCATCGCAGCACCCAAATTTGGAAATGACGATGACTATGTGGACAGCATCGCGGCTGACCTCTATCGGTTCTGGGCGGAAACCGTAAGCAGTTTCCAGTCGCCTTTTGGATCCCCTCATGTGCCCACGGCTATCTCAATTACCTCGCATTGGGCCGGAGGGGAGCTCACCGGAGCCACACCCGACGGCCGACGGGCAGGACAGTGTCTAGCCGATGGCAGCATGTCGCCGATGCAGGGGCGCGATCATCGAGGCCCAACTGCGGTGATCCGCAGTGCCCTCAAAATTGATCAGGATGCCTACCAGGCCACACTACTAAACATGAAGTTCCACCAATCTGCACTCGCGACATCCGGGGATCTGCACAAGTTGGCATCCCTGATAAGGACCTACCTGGAATTTGGCGGCAAACATGTACAGTTCAATGTCGTCGACCGGGAAACGTTACTCGACGCCCAGATCCATCCGAATGAGCACAATGATCTCGTCGTACGAATCGCCGGATACAGCGCCTATTTCGTGACCCTGAGCAGAACGGTCCAAAACGACATAATCGCACGCACCGAGTACGCTGGGGTGGGCTGAGGCTGAACTATGTCCTACTCACGGTCTGAAATATCAGGAAATGTCTTTGACATTCAGCCGTACTCGATTCATGACGGACCCGGCATACGCACCACGGTTTTCATGAAAGGCTGCCCTTTGCACTGCGTCTGGTGCCAGAATCCTGAGTCGCAGTCAGCACATCCTGAAGAAATCCTTGATTCTGACGGAACGGTACGGGTGATGGGTCGCAAAATGACCGCCGGAGAGGTGTTTGATGAAGTAAAAAAGGACGCCATCTTCTACAGACGATCCGGCGGTGGCATC